>NZ_JAVREJ010000049.1:0-18606 GCF_031845345.1 Pseudonocardia charpentierae
CACCGCCAGCCCGCACGCGGCCTTCCACCGCAGATCGAACGTGACCGCCTCGACCGCCTCGCTGTCCGACAGCCCGTGCAAGGTCTGCAACACGATCACCGAGGCGACCACGTCCGCCGGGATCGACGGACGACCCCGCCGACTCGGGAACAGATCGACGAACAACTCATCGGGGAACAACTCCCGCCGATGCCCGGCCAGGAACGCGAACACCCCACCCGCCGGCAACAGATGACCGGCCACCGACTCGACATCCAAGATCTCGCGCTGCGGATCAGCCCGTCCCTGCACCACCACATCGTCCCAACCACCCACAGCAGCCAGGGTTCGACACTCGGATTGTTCAGCGCCGTCCTAGAGGTCGCGGGCCAGCGCGCGCAGGTGCCGGTGCATGCCTCCGTACGCGTCCGTCGCAGGCAGGAACTGCTTCGGCACCTTCGTCACCGCGCTGTAGTTGACGTCGACCACGTTCGCGAGCGGGCTGAGGCTGATCTGCGTGAGCAGTTGGTACGCGTCGAGCGGGTCGAGCCCGTACAGCTCGCCGAGCCAGCCGACCATGCCGACCTGGCTTGCCCGCCACGCGTCCTCCAGCGGACGGGACGACCCGACCACCACGTAGTCGTCGTCGTGCTCCAGCCGCGGCCACTCCGGCGCCCCGCCCTTGATCAGCTCGACGACGAGCGTCACGTCCATCGCGCCCTCGACGGCCGTGCCGCAGCTCTCCCCCTCACCCTGGCGGTAGTGCCCGTCGCCGACGGAGAACAGCGCGCCCTCGACGTTCACGCCCAGGTAGACCGTGGTTCCGGGGCGCATCTCCGGGGTGTCCATGTTGCCGCCGAACTTGTCGGGCACCAGCGAGCTGCGCACCTCGCGGCCGGCCGGCGCGACCCCGACGGTGCCGAGCATGGGTGCCACGGGCAGCTCCAGGCGCAGGTCGCCCCGGCGGGCCTCGAACAGGAGGGTGTTCCGCACGCGGTCGAGCTGGTAGATCCAGGTCAGCTCGGGCAGCGGCTCCTGCAGCAGTGCGGTGCGGTCCGTGCCGGTGAGCGCACCGAAGAACGGGATGGTGGTCGACGCACCCCAGTCCCGGGCCGGGGTCAGGTCGACGAGGTGCAGCGCGAGCGTGTCGCCGGGCTCGGCCCCCTCGACGAAGAACGGGCCGGTCTGCGGGTTGACCTCGGCCATGTCGAGCACCTCGGACGGGCGGTCCGTCGGGCGGCGCAGGCGGCCGGAGAACGCGTCCTCCGTCCACAACCGCAGCACCGTTCCCGGTCTGATCCGATGCGTCGGCGCGACGCCGCCGAAGGTCCACGCGTACTGCCCGGGCTCCGGGCGGAACTCCACCTCGTCCACGTGGTGATCGTGGCGCACGCGTCAAGGTCCCCGCAGCTCGGCCAGCCGGTGGACGACGATCTCCGGCGAATCCGTGCCCACCGTGTCCACCCTCCCCCACCGGGTGCGGGCCGCCGTGAGGAACTCGGCGGTGAGCGGCCGTCGCGGGTCGGCGAGCCACACCTCGCCGGTGCCGTCGACCAGCCGCGGCAGCAGATCGAGCAGCTCCGCGACGTTGCGCTGCCCGTACAGCACGTCGGCGGCCAGGACGAGCCGCCACGGCGCCCGGTCGAGCAAGAGGCCCGGCGCACTCCACGCGCACACCGCGGTCTCCACGACGGCCCCGTTGCACTCGGCGTTGACGGCGGCGAACGCGACGGCGTCCGCCGAGCGGTCGGTGGCCAGTACCTGCGCGCCACGCAGTGCGGCGGCGACCGCCGGCAGGCCCAGGCCACACCCGAGCTCGACGACCGCGGCTCCCGACCAGTCGCGGGCCGACACGGCCCGAGCCAGCTCGATGCCGCTGGGCCAGGGCTCCGCCCAGTGCGCCGGGTACGCCTCGTCGCCCGACGGATCCTGTTCGGGCGGGAGCACGGAGCCGTCGCGCGGACGCACGAACGCGATCTGCCGATGCAGCACGTCGATCACGTCGCCGACGACGTCCAGCCGCGGGTCGGCGGTCACGGCCGCCGGCTCCGACCGCGCGCCCGCGAACGCTCCACGGCGTAGCGTTCAGTCGTGTCGATCAGCGAGCTCGTGGTGCACCGCACCGCCGTTCGGAGCAGGCACTGCCCGGAGTCGTCGTGACCGCCGAGCCGGTGAGCGTCGTGGCCCCGGCGCTGCCCCGCCCGCTGCTGCTCCGCCAGCGCTGGTGCGACCTCGCGTTCCTGCACTGGGCCGTCGACCCGGCCGTGGTCGCCGGGTTCTTCCCGCCCGGCGCCCGCCCCGACGTGCTCGACGGCCGCACCTACGTCGGGCTCGTCCCGTTCCGGATGATCGGCGCCGGGCCCGCGGTCGGCCCGGCCGTCCCGTGGGTCGGCACGTTCCTGGAGACGAACGTGCGGCTGTACTCGGTCGACGCGACCGGGCGCCGCGGCGTCGTCTTCCTCAGCCTGGACGCCGACCGGGCCGTGACGGTCGCCGCCGCCCGGAGTGCGTTCGGGTTGCCGTACCGCTGGTCCCGGATGCAGTTCTCCGCCGACGGCGACGAGCGGCGCTACACCACACAGCTGCGGCGTGGCGCCGTCTCGAGCCATATCGCGATCCGGGCAGGCGGCCCGGCCCCCGACGGCACCATCGAGCGGTTCCTCACCGCCCGCTGGGGCCTGCACGTCGCCCGGTTCGGCCGCACCTGGTACCTGCCCAACGCCCACCCGCCCTGGCCGCTGCGCACCGCCGAGGTGCTGGCTCTCGACGACGGCCTCGTCGCCGCGGCCGGGCTGGGTGGTCTCGCTCGACGTCCCCCGGATCACGTGATGTTCAGCGAGGGCGTGGCGGCGACCTTCGGGTCGCCGACGCCGGCGACCAGGCCACGAGCCGTCGGTGGCTCCTTCCCCGGCCGGCTCAGGAATCCGTGACGCGGCGGATGGCCAGCGGCGCCCCGGCGAGGTCCTCCTCGTTGCACAGCAGCTTGACCTCGTAATACGGGGAGCCGGTCCGGTCGTCGTAGTCCAGGTGCACCGCGATCACGTCGAGCGGCTCGCCCAGCCACTGCTGGGCCCGCCGGAGCCAGGCGGCGGAGCGCTCGAGAGCAGTGGGCAGATCGTCGTCACGGAACTGCACGGGCCGGTAGGGAACCTGCTGCACCTCGTCGGCCGGACCCTCGGGCCGAGGCAGGTCCATCGCCAGACCGGCATCGTCGAGATCCAGTTCCACCGTCTTGTCCATCACGTCGTCAAGAGTGTCCGGAGCAGGCGATCGAGGCAACTCACCGTGGTGCATGTGCGCCGGGGTGACACCAGGACGAGCCGGGTACGACCCGTCAGGGTCGCACCCGGCCGGCGTCACTTCTTCTTCGCGGCCACCAACGGGTCGTCGGCGTCCTTCAGCTCCAGCTCGGCCGTGGCCTGGACCAACGCGAGCAGCTCGGGATCGAGCCCGGGCCCGAACTCCTCCGGCCGCTCGACGGCGATGTCCATCGGGAAGCCCTCGGGCGCGGTCTGCGTGGTCAGCTCGCCGCCGTCCATCGACGCCGGTGCCGTACCGCGGTAGATCTTGCCGGCCTCGGACAGGTTGTCCGCGCTGAACGTGTACTGCTTGAGGTGCAGCCCCTGGTCGAGCAGCTTCTTGACCTCGGGGAACTGCTCCGCGTTCGTCTTCGGGATCGGCAGCGTCGCCCCCCAGTTGATGCCCAGGGACTCCAGCGCCTTCGCGTAGGCGTTCTCGTGTGCCTGGTCGCGCACGATCAGGTACGCGATGGTCGCGCGGGCCGTCTTGTTGTCGGTCATCTCGTAGATGCGGCACTTCTGGAGGCGCCCGGTCGACTCGAGCATGAGGTTGTAGAGCAGGTCGAGCACGAGGTTGCCGCTGTTGTAGACGTAGGAGCCCGACCACGGGTTCCCGGCGGCGTCGACCGGCAGCGCGCCCTGCGCGCCGACCAGGTAGTGGTGGATGTTGCTGTGGTCCAACGCGATCGACAGGGGGGTCGCCCCGCCCTTACCGGGCTCGTCGACCGGCTTGGTGGCCTTCCCCTTGTACTGCGGGGATCCGTCGAGCAGCCGGGAGATCGTCGTGGCGATCAGCTCGACGTGGGCGATCTCCTCGGTGCCCACGCCGTAGAGCAGGTCGCGGTAGGGCTTGCCTGTCGCCCCGCGGAAGTTGAACGCCTGGAACAGGTACTGCATCATCGTGCGCATCTCGCCGAACTGCCCGCCGAGGCCCTCCTGCAGCGCGTTGGCTGCGGCCGGATCCGGCTCGTCGGGGACGATCTCGTTGATCAGGCGCTGCACGTGCATGAACATGTCGACCTCGCTGTCCTGAGTGTCTACGGGGTCCGTAGATACCCGACGAGGTGAGGCGCACACCCGCGTGCGTGTGCCGACTGACTTCATCATACAAAGTTGCTCTGCGCCGTACGGCCGCCTTGAGCCTTCTACCTGCATGTTTCGTACTAGTCGAGGGAAAACTGAGTGGTACCGCCCACATCTCACGCGCCCGAACCCTTGACATCAGGGCCGATTGTCGTACATTTGCATCCATGGCCGGGGGCATCCGCACCAAGCAGCGCCTCTCGGACACCGTCGCGCAGGCACTTCAGGAGGACATCCTCGGCCTGACCACCGGGGACCGCCTCCCCACCGAAGCCGAGTTGGTCGAGAGGTTCGGCGTCAGCCGCACCGTCGTCCGGGAGGCGACGAGGCTCCTCGTCCAGCGCGGCTTGGCGATCGTCAGTCCAGGCCGCGGAATGACCGTGGCCGCCGTCGACGGGAGCGTCATCGCCGAGCAGTACGGGCTTCTCCTCCGCCTCGGCGGGGGCTCCTTCGAGGAGCTCATGGAGCTCCGCCTGGTCCTGGAGGTGGAGATGGCCGCGTTGGCCGCAGCCCGGCGAACCCCGGCTCAACTCGCCGAACTCAACCGACTCAACGAACGCCTGCAGGCCGCCGATCCGACCGGCAAGGAGTTCCTCGAAGCCGACCTCACGTTCCACGAGAGGATCGCGGAGGCCAGTGGCAATCCCTTCTTCCTGCTCATGATGCGCCCGGTGAACACGTTCCTGGCCGACACCTACAGCACCGGCGCGGGCTATCCGTCCGAGGCCGGGCACACCGTGCAGGAGCACCTCGAAATCGCCCGCGCGATCGAGGCGGGAAACCCGGCCCGTGCCCGGTTCGCTGCGGAGGACCACCTCCGCAGGATCGCGCGGCACCGTTCGCTCTTCACGAAGAAGTAACCGCGAGCAGTCCGACTCACCGAGCGAGAGCCCATCGTCCGACGGAGATCTGACGAGCTTCGTCGCGGCCTTCGGCGACCCGGGAATCCGCCGCAGCGGTGTCTGGGGCACGTCCCTGCCCGCATTCCTGAACATCGTCGCAGTCCGAGGGAGGCAACGTAGCCGTGTCCCATCCCGATTCTCGTTCCCGCATGGTCATCACGGATCACAACTTCGCCGGCGAGGACTTCGAGCGTGCCGCGGCCGAGCAGCTCGGCGCCGACTTCCAGGTGTACGACGTGGCCACCGAGGCCGACGCCGAGGCCGCGGTCCGGGACGCGGACATCGCCCTGGTCAACTTCGCGCCGATGACCGCGAAGGTGCTCGAGGCGATGAGCCCGGGTGCAGTGGTGATCCGCTACGGGATCGGCTACGACAACGTCGACCTGGACGCGGCCACCCGTCTCGGGATCCGGGTCTGCAACATCCCCGACTACGGGGCCGACACCGTCGCCGACCACACGGTGACCTGCGTGCTCACGCTGTTGCGGAAGATCCAGCATTTCGACCGGGCCATCCGGCGGGGCGAGTGGCCCTCCGCGCCCGAGCTCGCACCGATCCGCTCCATGGCGGAGACCACCGTCGGGCTCCTGGGAACGGGTCGCATCGGGCAGGCCGTGGCCCGCCGGTTGGCTCCCTTCGGGTTCGAGGTCATCGCGTACGACCCGTACGCCAAGCCCGACGACCTGGCGGACTCGCCGATCACCCTGGTCGAGCTGGACGAGCTGTTCCGCCGATCCCATGTGCTCTCGCTGCACGCACCGGCGACTCCGGAGACCACCGGGATCATCAATGCGCGGAATCTCGCCGCGATGCCGGCAGGCGCCCTTCTCGTCAACACCTCACGAGGAGCTCTCGTCGATCAAGACGCGCTCCTGGACGCGCTCGACAGCGGCCACCTGGCCGGAGCGGCCCTCGACGTCTTCCAGCCCGAACCGCTGCCCGTGGACCACCCGCTGCGCTCGCAGCCCAACACGGTTCTGACGCCCCACGCCGCGTTCTACTCGGAGAAGTCGATCCGGGATCTCCAGCGGCTCGCGGCCGAGGAAGCCGCCCGCGCGGGCCGCGGCGAGCCGCTCCGGTGCCCGATCAACTGAAGACCTTCGACAAAGGCAGACATCATGACGAAGACTCTCCACAACTACGTCGACGGGAAATGGGTTCCCGGCGAGTCCACCTTCGAGGCACGCAACCCCGCCGACGACCAGATCATCGCCGCTGTCCCCGACTCGAACGCGTCGGAGGTCGACGCCGCCGTGACCGCCGCACGTGCCGCGTTCGCGGAGTGGCGGTACGTCAACCCGACGGTCCGCGCACGGCACCTGCACGCGATCGGGGACCGTGTCAAAGCCCGTGAGCGCGAGCTGGCCGAGGCGATCACCGCGGAGATGGGCAAGACGATCGGCGAGGCGACCGGGGAGGTCGACAAGCTCGCCACGGCGTTCCACTTCTACGCCGAGGAGGCCACCCGGGTCCACGGCGAGGTGATCCCGAACGACACCGACGGCTTCACGAGCCTGGTCGTGCGCGAGCCGGTCGGCGTCGTCGGCGCGATCACGCCGTGGAACTACCCGCTGGAGCTCATCGGCTGGAAGCTGTGCGCGGCGGTCGCGGCAGGGTGCACCATCGTCGTCAAGCCGTCGCCGTACGCCTCGCTCTCCCCCGCCGTCCTGTTCTCCTGCATCGACGAGGCCGGGCTGCCGCCCGGCGTGGCGAACCTAGTGTCCGGTGACGACCCCGCCGGCCCCGCGCTGGCCGGCCACCCGGGGCTCGACAAGCTGGCGTTCACCGGTTCCACCGCGACCGGCGCGAAGATCGCCCAACGGGTCCCCGCGGCACGGCCGCTCACCATGGAGCTCGGCGGGTCCTGCCCGATGATCGTGACCGACCGTGCCGACATCGAGGCCGCTGCGGCAGGCGCAGCCCGGCGCGGGTTCCGCAACGCCGGCCAGATCTGCATCGCGATCAACCGGATCTACGTCCAGGCGTCGGTGTGCGACGAGTTCGTCGCCCGCCTCACCGAGCAGGTCGCGGCGCTCACCGTCGGCGACGGCATGGATACGGGCATCGATGTGGGAGCGATGGCCACCCGGGCCGGCTTGGAGGTCGTCGACCGGCACGTCCGCGACGCCGTCGAGCGCGGCGCGACGGTGGCCACCGGCGGGCACCGCGTGGACGAGCTGGCGCCGGGCAACTTCTACCAGCCGACGGTGCTCGCTGGCTGCACGCCCGAGATGCTCGTGATGCACGAGGAGAGCTTCGGACCGGTCGTCGGGATCATGCCGTTCGGCGAGCTGACCGACGCCGTCGAGCTGGCGAACGGCACCGAGGCCGGCCTCGCCGTCTACGTCTACACCCTCGACCTGCACGAGACACACGAGCTGGGCCGGCTGCTCGACTTCGGCAACGTCGCGGTGAACAACGTCGACGCCGGGATCATGAATGCGCCCTACGGGGGCCGCAAGGGCAGTGGGTTCGGGGTCGAGCACGGCAGGGCCGGGCTCGAGGGCTACCTGCAGTACAAGCACCTGCGCATCCGCTACTGAGCGAGCAGAAGAGGGGATCTCACTGATGAAGTACTCACCGGAAACCCCCCAGGACTCGGCCAAGTACGCCGTCGGCAGGGCCGCGGTCGAGCGCTACGCCCACGACGGCGCCCGGCTCGGGCTCGGCTCCGGAACCACCTCCGCGTGGATGGTCCGGGCCCTCGGCGAGAAGGTCGCCGAGGGACTCCAGGTCGTCGGAGTGCCGACCTCGACCTCGACCCGGGACCTCGCGCTGTCCCTCGACATCCCGCTCGTCGACATCAACGACCTCGACCGGCCGCTCGACGTCACCCTCGACGGGCCCGACGAGATCGACCACGACGGCGACATGATCAAGGGTGGCGGGGCCTGCCTGCTCTGGGAACGCATGGTCGCCGAGGCCTCGACCAAGATGGTCTGCATCGCGGACGACACCAAGCTGGTCGACCACCTCGGCCGGTTCCCGCTGCCGATCGAGGTCGTCCAGTACGGGTGGCAGGCCACCCGCCGGTCGGTGTCGGCCCTGCTTGCCGACCTCGGGTACGACGTCGAGATCATCCGACGCGTCCGGGACGGCGAGCCGGTCGTCACCGACAGCGGGAACTTCATCCTCGACGCGCACATGGGCGTCATCACCGACAAGGCGACGCTCGACACGAACCTGAACTGGATCGCCGGGGTCGTCGAGCACGGCCTGTTCACCGGCATCGCCCACGAGGTCCTCATGGCCTCGCCGTCGGGCGAGTCGCGCCTCATCGAACTGCCCCACCGCAACGCCGCACGGATCCCGGAGTGGCGCAAGTAGCGCAGTCCTCGACGAGTTCACGGTCAATGAGTTCAAGGGAGAATCCCATGACCACGTACCTGATGGGCATCGACGCCGGCACCACCGGCTGCAAGACGTGCATCTTCGATCTCGACGGGCACCTGATCGGCACCGACTACCGCGAGTACCCGTGCTACTACCCCCACCCGGGCTGGGTGGAGCAGTTGCCGGAGGACCTGACCCCCACCCTGTTCGACTGCGTCCGCGCCGCCATCCGTGACGCCGGCGTGCCCGCCGAGGAGATCAAGGCGCTCAGCGTCTCGACGCAGGGCTCGGTCTTCGGCGCACTGGACGAGGGCGGCAAGCTCTTGCGGCCGTTCATCGGCTGGCAGGACGTCCGGGGCGTGGACTACGTGGGCAGGATCCGCGACGGCGAGTACATCGACCCCGACCGCCTGTACCAGATCTCCGGCTACCCGATCTCCACGGTGCCGTGCCTCACCAAGTACCTCTGGTTCAAGGACAACGAGCCGGAGAACTTCGCCGCGACGGCGCGCATCTCCCATCATCAGGACTTCTTCCTGAAGGAGTTCGGCGCGGACGACTACTTCGTCAACGACACCGCCACCGCCTCCCGCACGGGCGTCTTCGACATCGACGCCGGTGAGTGGAGCCAGGAGATCGTCGACGCGCTCGGCCTGGACATCGCGATGTTCCCCCGGATCGTGAAGGCCGGCGAGGTCGCCGGGCGGGTGCCGCACGACGTCGCCGTCCGGACCGGCCTCGCCGAGGGCACGCTGCTGTGCGTCGGCGCGATGGACCAGAACTGCTCGACCCTGGGCGGCGGCCTGGTGCACGAAGGGACGGCCATCGCCGTCATCGGCACCTACGGCGCGACCTACGTGGTGTCCGAGGAGTCGCGGCGCGACCCCAACGGCACGCTGATCTTCAAGAACAACTCCGGCCCGGAGAACTACACGGTCGAGGCGGCCTCGATCGCCTCGGCGAGCTGCTACCGCTGGTTCCGGGACACGATCTGCTCCCTCGAGATGGCGATGGCGAAGGAGTTCGGCCCCGTCGGCAACGCCTATCTCCTGATCAACAAGATGATCAAGGCCGTGCCCCCGGGCTCGAACGGCCTCGTGTTCCTCCCGTACCTGCAGGGTGCCGGGAGCGGCCCGCGGGCGGATCCGTACGCGCGGGGCTGCTTCCTCGGTGTCACGCTCGGAACCACCAAGGCGGAGATGGCCCGGGCGGTCCTGGAAGGCATCACGCTGGAGATGCGCGACAACATCGAATCCATTCGCAAGGTCGGCATCGAGGTGAACGACATCCGCGCCGTGGGTGGTGCCACGAACTCACCGGTCTGGAACCAGATGCAGGCCGACATGTACAAGGTCCCCATCTCCGTGCTGGAGGTCGGCGAGACCGGCTGCCTCGGCGCCGCCCTGTACGCCGGAATCGGGCTGGGCGTGTACTCCTCGCTCGACGACGCGGTCGACCGCGCCATCCGGATCAAGGACGCGTACGAGCCGGACCCGGAGAACTACGACGCCTACGACAAGGCGTACGAACGCTTCGTCTCGGGCTACCAGTCGCTGGCGGACGGGGGCTTCTTCCGCACCCTCCATCAGCAGTCGGCACGCTGAGGGATCTCATGGATCTCGACGGGAGGGTCTGCGTCGTCACCGGCGCAGCGAGCGGCATCGGCGAGGAGATCGCGCGACAGTTCGGTGCGCGTGGTGCGGCCGTCGCCATCATCGACGTCAGGGCCGAGACGGCGGAACAGGTCGCCGAGCAGATCACCGAGAAGGGCCCGGGGTCGGCGGCCGGATTCTCCTGCGACCTGCGGTCGGTCCAGGAGATCGAAGCCGCGTTGGCAGCGATCAACGCCCGCTACGGGCGGCTCGACGTGGTCGTGAACGTGGCGGGCCTGGCGAACCGGACCCCCGTCGAGGACATCACGGAAGCGGAGTGGGATCTGCTCAACGACGTGAACCTCAAAGCGCCGTTCTTCGTGGCGCAGCAGGCGTACCGCGTGATGGTCACGCAGAGGTCGGGCAAGATCATCAACATCGCCTCGCACCGGGCGCACACGACCGACGGCAACCACCTGATCTACGCCGCCACCAAGGCGGGGCTGCAGGCCGTCACGCGCGACCTCGCGGTCGCCGGCGGCCGGTACGGCATCGAGGTCAACACCGTCAGCCCGGGATACGTGCTGACGCCGATGACCGAGCACAACCTCCAGAACGAGGAATGGCTCAGCCACATGACGTCGCGAATTCCCCTGGGACGCCTGCTGGAGATGCGCGAGGTGGCCAACGCCGTGCTCTTCCTCGCCGCACCCACGACCAGTGGCATCACCGGTCAGAACCTGCTGGTGGACGGCGGCTGGACAGTGCACGAATAGAAGGGACCAACTGGTGAACGACAAGCTCCGTGGGATCGTCGTTCCGGCGGTCACGCCGTTCGACGAGTCCGACGACCTTCGCCTCGACTGGTTCGAGCACAACCTCGAGCAGTGGAGCGGGACGGCCGTGCGCGGTGTCATGGTGCTCGGCACCAACGGCGAGTTCCGCTCGCTCAACGACGACGAGGCCCGTGCGGTGATCGCCCTGGCGGCACGGGCACACGGGGACAAGACGCTGATCGTCGGAGTCGGGCGCGAGTCGACGCGCACCACCGTCGACTTCATCGACAGCATCGGCGAGCACGCCGACGCCGTCGACTACGTCTCCGTCCTGCCGCCCCACTACTTCGCCAAGCAGATGACCGGCGACGTCCTCCTCGCTCATTACACGGAGGTGGCGGACCGCAGCCCGATCCCGGTCCTGCTCTACGTCGCGCCGGCCTACTCGAACGGGGTCGTCGTCCCGCCCGCCGTCGTCGCGAAGCTCGCCGACCACCCCAACATCGCGGGCATCAAGGACACCTCGACGGACAAGCTGACGGCGTACATGCTGGCGGCGGGCGGGCGCGACGACTTCTCGGTCCTCGCCGGCACGATGAACACCATCATGACGGGCCTGCAGTTCGGCAGCCCGGGCGGCGTGGTCTCCGCGGCCAACTTCTTCCCCGACGACTGCGCCGAGGTCGTGCAGCTGTTCTTCGACGGACGCACCGAGGAGGCCCTCGGCCGCTACGCGGAGCTGCATCGACTGATCGCAGTCACCGGCGGACGCCAGGGGGTCGCCAGCCTCAAGGCGTGCATGAACGAGCTGGGCTACCGGGCCGGCGTTCCCCGGCGCCCGGTGCCCGCCTTCGCGGACGGGGACCGCGACGACCTACGCGCCGCCCTGGTGGCGGCCGGCAAGCTCCACGGCTCGTGAGGAGTACGGCATGAACTTCCTGTCGATCGACTTCGGCACGTCGTCGGTCAAGATGGCGATCCTGGACGAGCACCTCGACGTCAAGCAGACGGCGACGGCCCCCTACCCCTACATCCTCCTGCCGGGCGAGAAGGTCGAGATCGCCCCCGAGGAGCTGTGGGCCGCATGCTACCGCGCCTGCAACGAGCTCGACCCCGCGCTGCGGGCGACGGTCGACGTCGTGTGCTACGACACCTTCTCCCCGTCCCCGGTCTTCGTGCGCGCCGACGGCTCGCTGGCCTACCCGAACATCATCACCCACATGGACCGGCGCAGCCGGGCGCAGTCCGACCACATCGACAAGGTGATCGGGAACGACCGCTACCGCGAGATCGCCGGCATCCTCCCCTTCGCGGGGGGCGCCGGGGCGATGACGTTCATCTGGTTCCGGCAGAACGCGCCGGAACACCTCGACGCCGCGGCCCGCATCGGTCACCTGCCGACCTATGTGCACCACCGGCTCACCGGCGAGTGGACCGTCGACCTCGTCAACGCCTCGATGTCGGGCCTCTACGAGACCACCACGCAGGGCGGCTGGTCCGACGAGCTCGTCGACGCCTTCGGGCTGGACCGCCGCCTGCTCGGCGAGATCCACGACCCCGGCGTCCTGCTCGGCACGCTGCGCGCCGAGGAGGCCACCCGCCTCGGCCTGCGTGCAGGAACCCCGGTCGCCGTCGGCACCAACGACATGGCCGCCGCGCAGAGCGGAGCGGGCAACGAGGAGGCGGGCTGCATCATGAACACCGCCGGCTCCAGCGACATGGTCAGCATTCTCACCGACAACCCGGTCACGAGCCCGCACTACTACCTCCGCAACGCAGCGCTGCCCGGCCTCTGGCAGATCTACGCCACCACCGCGGGCGGCTTCGCCCTCGACTGGTTCCGCGAGCAGTTCTGCCGGGACCTGACCACCGACGCGTTCTACGGCTCCTTCCTGGGCGACGCCCTCGAGGAGTGGAAGGACGACGGTGAGGTGCGCTTCGCCCCCTACCTGACCGGCGACCGGCAGAGTCTGGAGAAGAAGACGGGCTCCTGGACCGGGCTGACCCTGGCCGCGACCCGGGAGGAGATGCTGGCCGCGCTGCTGAAGAGCATGAACCGCGTCCTCGCAGCGACCCTGGCGCAAGCGGCGGAGGTCGTGGACCTCAAGACGGTCATCAAACTCACCGGCGGCATGTCCGACGCCCGGTTCGTCGCGCTCAAGGAGCGCGAGATCCCGGGGTTCCGCTTCGAGGTGGTGGACGACTGCTCGATCCGCGGCAACGTCGTCCTGGCCCGGCGGCACCTGGACGCGGCCTGACGAAGCCGGGCCCGCCAATCGTCGTCTTCGCAGAGATCGTGCACTCGTCGCCGGGGTGACAGCCCTTGCGAGGGAGACGCCCGCTCTGCGAGGAGATCGCAGGCCGTCGTCGCGGCGGGAGTGAGTGTGGCGACCGTCGTGTGTCTCGGCCTCCCCCCGGTCCTGCCGCTCGTACTCGGAGCCGTCCGACGACGGCGGCTGCCCCGACCGGCCGCGTCCTCGTCGTGGCGGTGGCCGTCGCCGGGCTGCTGCTCGTGAGCATCGCCGGCGGGGTGGACCGGACACCGGACTCGGTCGCGGGGATTGCGGCCGCGCTCACTGCCTGCGCGGCCTACGCGTTGACCACCGTGACAGCAGCACCGCTCTCCCTACTTCTCGACACGTTCACCCTGACCGTCGCCACCATCTGCGTGGTCGGTGCTGCTCTCGTCCCGGTCGGACTGGTGGCGGCCCACCTGCGGGGCGAGGCGATCACCACCTCCAGCGCCCTGTCCTGGTCGGAAGTGGCGACGATCCAGCGTGACGATCTCGTTGATCCGAGCCGCTCGGCCACCGCGACGACGGCCGCGTCAGTCGTGCCGAGCGGAAAGTCGGCGTAGATCTCGACCAACTCGGCTATCCGCTCGTAGTCGGCCAGCTCGAGATCGACGATCGTCAGGTTCTCCTGCACGATCGACCGCAGGAACGCGGCCTCGACCTTCGCGCCGCCCGCACGACCGAGCAGGTAGCCAACCTCGGCCACCACCGGCGCAGGGACGAGGATTGCGCGCCGGGCAAGATGCAGACCGGTGAAGAGATCCGTGCAGGCTCGGTTGTGCTGGTCGTCGCGATCGGCCGCTGCCACCAACGGACCCGTGTCGCAGACGATCACTTAGGAACGCCCGAAACCCTCGGCGAGCAGATCCTCTCATGGCTGGTCCCGAGATCCGACCGGCCGCTGGCGAACGACTCGAACCACGGCGGTGGCCACTCATCCGCCGGCACCGCCCCACTCTGCCGACGGGCCTCGGCGAGCACGGCCTGAACCCGGTCGTCCGGCAGCTGCTCGACCAACCGCCTCAGCTCGTCCCGCTCGGCACTCACGCCGCCAGCCTAGACCTGGCACCCTCGACTTCAGCGTCAGCTGCGCCTGGTGGTCACGAGACCGCGCCCACGTCCACGGATGCCGCAAAGCAGGGACGAACGACACCGCTCGGAGTGTGGTGCGGGAGACAAGCGCACATCGGCGCCACAAGCATCTGACGAGGCACGACATCGTGATGTTCGCGGAGGTCACAAGAGTGGAGCTGAGGGGACTCGAACCCCTGACCCTTTGACTGCCAGGCACTCTCCCGCCGCACCTGACCTCCGGCCTGGACGGCTTCGCCGCAGCCAGAGATCCAGCGAGGTCCGGTGGCGTCCAGCTTCCTGCGGCGCGGTTGTCGCTCAGATAGTCACTCACACATGCGACTGCCGGCGGCAACGCCCAGCTTCCGCGCGTGCACCTCTTCCGCTCGCTGCGCGGCGCGGCCGGTCAACACCTGTCGCTCAAGGCCTCTACAGGCCTCCGCTGGGCTGCGATCAACACCATCACCCGCCGCATCGCCCGCGGCGGCCCCGCAACCCGGCAACAACGGCGCACTTTCCCAACATTCAAATGATCTTCTCAAACACCTTCTCAGATTAGCCTCTTACTGGGTTGGTCACACGGCCCTCGAGCGGGCCCGACCCTAGGAGCCCAGCAATATGTCTAGTCATTATCGGGTCGATCCAGTAGTCAGAATGAGACTTGTAGGGACGAGTATCGTCTTCAAGTCGAGTATTTCTGATACCTAACGATACTGGCTCGCTGCAGCAGTCTTCGGTCGGTAGCGGTAAATTTGTGGAGATAGGATCAGTGTTTCGCCAAAAGTTGCGCCAGTCTACCAGGTTCGATCGGGCCTTACCGAGCAGCGCTGCATCGAACGTTGCAGCAAAGAACGTCCCGTATAGCGATGCTACGGGTGAGCCGCTTGTGACCAGATGAATATTGAGCGAACCGCGATCGTCAGCACACCTCGCGGCCAACCATGTACATATTACAGACCCTTGACTATGCCCGGACAGAACAACAGTCGGCGCGCCTGTTGCGCGAATTCGATTCCAAAGCGCCGTGACGACCTCTTCGCGATAGGAACGACCACACAACGGATGCCAGTGAACCGGCCAAAATCCAACAACGTCTGCGATTGTGCCGAATGCCATGCGGATTGATTCGGAGCGCCATCCTAGGACAAATAGTACCGGGGCAGCTAGAGCCGTTAGGCGCACGGTCGTAACAATTAGTGCGAATCCAATGCTGCTGGCGCTGTCTCGACTGACGATGATAGGCGTGACTAGTAATGTGAAAGCAATGAAGAGTCCGACAGTCAGCACAAGTGCGACCGGAAGGGCGACAGGAATCCTTAGCACCAGTATATGAATATACTTCGCCCGGTTTCCTCGAAGCAGGTCGGTCAAACTCGGCAACACACCCCTAACACCGAGCGAGTAGAGGACGGTGACCGCACCAAGAACGAGGCAAAGTAGCGCCGCTAATCCGTAAATGGGGACCGAGTCCAGGAGATACATCGGAACTTCACCCTCGTCGTACACAAGGAGCACTCGCTCGCACGGCGGAAGCGATGCGTCACTGTAGAACGCGGCTCCACACACAGCCCTATGTTCGAATGACGTCGGACGAAAGAAGACCTCGCCGATAAACTGCAGGATTCGATCAACGCCGAGGCGAAGAGCTGAACCAGCTGTGTGAAGCAGCAGAATTGCAACCATTAACGCGAAGAAGCATCCTGGCCCGCCCGCAAGTTGCGTCCGAAGTCCGGCCGCCTTCCTGGTGTCAGCGATAGCCCAACTGGCTATGGCGAACACAAACACACTAGCAGTGGTCACTATGATTACGATCGCTGGCAGATCCAAGGTACTGGTGAGGTAGCAAGAATCACCGGCTGGCGTGCACGAGTTGGGCAGGCCCGGGACAGGACGCTGGCCGGCAGGGCGAGCCAGAATGACAAAGCCGGTCCAGGCTACGACAGCTACCACGTTTGCGTAACCGAGACGTCGTGAGTATGGTGTCGTGAATCGATCGGCCATGCGTATTCGACTTATCATGCTGATCGACACGATGAGAGTTACCGCCACGAATGCGGCTTGCGTTACTCCCGCCGTGCTTTGCCACGGCAACTTCTTCACAATCGTCTCAGCGATAACTAGAGACCACGTGACGGCTGCAACGGACAGAACTACGCCTGCTATGGCAACTATCGCTTGAAAAGCGCGACGGCGAGCAAAGTCACTCGGGCCCATCTCGCCCGCTACGTTGACCAAGGTGAAGGGAAGCGCCAAATACCACAAGAACCCGGCGAATCGTCGTGACGTTCGAGACCAATTGATGAATCGGACGGTGTGAGCAGGCAGCTCAGGCGGGAGGTACTCGTCGACAGCCGAGGCGCTTTCGACGTTGACCGGCTGGGCGGATCCGAGAGCACTGTACGGCTTATGATCGCCGATGCCGTGCACTCGTACTTCTAGGCCAGCCAACCCAGACTCCTCCCGCAACGCGATCTTGATATCCGATGCTACAGGCGACTCCAGCCATCGTGGCTCAATTTCACGACTTTTGGGTACGAGACTGCAAATTCCGATTGATTGTACCGCTTTGTACTTGAGCTGCACACAATCGTCGTCAAATACAATTTAGGGCTTGACCCGCGGCGAATCGAGTACGCCGGGCACACGGAGGTGCGGCCGGGGCGGTTGTAACGGCGGGAGCGGTGTGGGCGAGTCACCATCTCACCGGGCGGCGTCTCCCCCTCCGACGCCGCCCGGGCCCATCATGCTGAACAGGCTGAGCGGCTGACCCGGACGTCTGCGGGGTAGCGACCTCTTTCGTGTCAAGCGGACACCTGCGCCGGTAGCATGCGGTGCACTGCTGAGACTGACTCAACCGGGGGATTCCTTCTTCAGTTAGGAATCTAAGAAGCGGGCTATCGCAGCCACTAGGCCAACGGCCACTAGCACTGCGCCACCGACCCAGAATACGACTTGGCTACCTTGGGTTGCAACAAGCGCAAGGCCTCCTACAAACGTGCAGCCCACCAAGACGTCTCGCAGTACTGGCGCACTTGCCCTGTCATTTTGCACTTCGCGGGTTAGTCTGCTGCTCTCCTTTTCGGTAGCACGGGGCATATTCTCCACGCTCCTTACGCGGCCTCTGCCCGACCAAGCGCACACGCCAACCGTCAGAAGCGCAGAAAAACCAACGACCGCAGGAATGGCAAGAAAAGTAAGCACGCCTATGCTGATCCAAATTGCCACGATGGCAGCGATGACACTTGCGACTGCGCCAAGCCACGCAAAAATACGAGTTGTGCCTGATACTACTGGATTGTTGGCCGAACTCGTGGGCTCATCTGGCTTCATAGATGTCAACTCCAGCTAGTACTGCCGCCAGCAAGTAAACCACGCCAACCGCATTTGCAACCAGCACCCACCCAGTTCCTCTCCATCCCCACGACTTAAGCTGCGCTCGTGGCGCGTAGGCATAGACTCGAAGGAAAAACGGGAACACGCTACAGCCGAGAGCTAGTGCAGTAAAACCCAGCCAGACATGTGATGGAATTGCTACTACGCCCTGACTCGCGGCCACGGCAACAGACCCGACAAGAGCCAAACAACCGGCGATTGTCCAATCTGACCAAAAAAGGGCGTCGTCAATCTTCAGTCCGTGATTCTTGCCCGGCAGGTTGGTGCGACTGATTCCCTTCATCGTCGTTTGTAAAAGCGCGGTCCCGAGTGCAATACTTAAAGTAATGACAAGTTCCAATAGCAAGAATTCGCTCCTGTTGAATTGGCGGCACGAAAGGGCACACAGGTACTCGCATGTTCGCGCAAAAACGTTACGTTCTGCACCGAGCCTGCACGCTGCCCGAGACTTTCGTCAATCCATAATCACCAAACTTCACGACCGACACAGGTGGCGACCCGCTAGGAGTTGCCCAACGCAATGTTCGAGTGGATCGAGGCCCTCTACAACTCGGCCGCCACTCCGGACTGGGCTATCTGTCCTGGTCGACTACGGACGAGCCCACACTGAGGCCACTTCCGCGGCCTAATACTCCAGCCGTAGATCGTTACGGTCGTCGCTGGGCTGCCTCCTGGCGGCTGTAGTGGCTGGTTCGGGCTCGGTGTTGATGACGTCGTCGCCAGGCTGACCAGGCTCGCGGGCAGGACGGCCGGCGGCGGGGTGTCACGACGAGGGCCAGGAGCAGGCGGCGGATCTCGCTGCAGGTCAAGGGGATCATCCCTGCGGGTGCGGGCTGGCCGGTCTGCTCGTTAGCTGCGATCACCACGAGCAGCGCGTGGGCGAT
>NZ_JAVREJ010000050.1:0-18010 GCF_031845345.1 Pseudonocardia charpentierae
GGATGATCCCCTTGACCTGCAGCGAGATCCGCCGCCTGCTCCTGGCCCTCGTCGTGACACCCCACCGCCGGCCGTCCTGCCCGCGAGCCTGGTCAGCCTGGCGACGACGTCATCAACACCGAGCCCGCATCAGCCACTACAGCCGCCAGGAGGCAGCTCAGCGACGACCGTAACGATCTACGGCTGGAGTATTAAACAGGCCGGTCGGTCGTTGCGGTCGGAGAGATCACACCGGCGCTACATCGGCACGTTGAGGACCTCCGTGCCGAGGCCTCGCGGCTCCGTCAAACGGTTCTCGACCTATTTCTCCTCGATGACGACCGCGAAGTTTTCCTGGCCGCGGCCGTGGAAAGCTTGGGTGCACACCTGCGTGCTGTCGATTCGCACATAATCAATGCAGGATTCGTCCTGGCCTCAGGCCTGCTCGACGGCGATGAGCATAGGGGTGTGCGTGAGGCGGTCGTCGGCCGGTTGTTCCCGGCGACAATGAGCTCGCCTTTCGGTATCGTCGGACGCGCAGGGGACGAGGTGCGCTTCGAGGAATTCGACTATCACTCGCAGGTGTGGGGCTTCGCTGTCCATCGCGTGGCTCGCGGCTTGTACCGGTCGGGATTCCCGATTCTCGCACGGGAGCTGAACGCGCGCGTAATGCGGCAGGCCCGGGACGGACTGCTGCCGGAGAACGTCGGCGGCGGCACGGAACCCGAGTTGGTCTACTGTCCGCACCTGCTGCGTGTGTCGCGGCTGGCCGCCGATGGGCGCCCGACGGTAACCGTTAAGGAACGGCCTCCAGCCCCATACGCTGCATGGACGGCCGCTGCGGTGGTCGCTATCGACGCTGATGCAAGTGCCGACCAAGTCGCGGAACCGTCGGAAACGGCCTTCGAGCGACAGGTGTTGAACGCGCAGCCAGGCGGGCACCGAGCCTATCAAGGCACCGCGAGCCTGAGGTGGCCACCTGGCGTGTGACTCGTTCTCAGCAGCTTAGGATTGAGTCGCTAAGAGATCGCGCGGATTGATGTGTGATCATGCTGTGCGGCTGGTGATCCTCGTTCGCCGTGCCGAGCGGATCTTGCGTGGAGCGGTGGGTCAGCGATGAGCCCAGGGAGCTGGTCGAGCCGCTGATTCCGCTGCCGCGACACACCGGGCTGGGCCGGTCCGTGAGGACGTGGGCCGGCCGCGGCCGTATCGTCGGGGCCGCGGCTGGGTGATCCAGCCGCGGTGCGCCGCAGGACTGGCGCGCTCGGCGGCTCGTTGCCGGCAACCCGCAACGAACACCCGGCCGGGCATGAACCCCGCCTGCCGGTATCGGTGGCCTACGTCTGCAGCTCGACGGGAGATGGGCGTGGGAGGTCGAGCAGGTTCGTGCGGAACCGTTCCATGAAGTCGGCTATAGCTTCGGCCTGAAGGTGTGAGACTTTGAACGTCACTCTCCCGCGGCCCGCCAGCATCCAATATGTCGCGAAACGGCCCTTTATAACCTTGGCGTCGACCGGCGAAGGAGACGCCGCGGCGGGTGAGTCGATCACCCAGTCCTCAGGAAGGGCCACAACGAGCATCAAACCCTCGCTCGGCGCCGCATCCCGCCACTGCAGATGATTGGCGGCGAAGTCCAGCTGATTGGCAGGATACTTGCTTCGCTGGAACCCGGTTGGCACAACGGCGCAGACGATACTGCCGCCGATCCCGAGCTGTTGTCCGGTGCACGTGGCTGCTGACCAGCTCACGCGTAGCCAGGAATCGGCGCCCGGGTTCGGATCCAATCGATCGACTTCGGCATACCAATGGCCATCGGGGCGGTTTAGCAGAGTGGGCACGACGAGGCTTCCAGGCGCTTCAGGGGACATCTTCTCGTCCTTGTCCTAGTTTCTTGGCGGCCCCGCCTCCCAAGACGTAGCGTTCTGTTCGCATGCGTCGCCGGAGCTTCTCAGGGAAGCGTATGAATCTCGGATCCAGCTCATCTATCAACGTAATCAGTGCATGTTGCAGCAAGCAGAGGCGTCGGAAGTCAGGCGCAGCTGACTCTCTGAATTCGAGCAGATGACCCCGCAATTTCTCGAACCATCTATCGAACGTCGGGTCCTGCGGGGACTCAACGAATTTGGAGTAGCCCATGCAGCGGTAGCTTGAGTCACGATCCTTGCCTGTTTCTACCATCATCTTTTCGCCGATCCCCCGTTGTTCCCCCCGGTACAAATAGAAAGCGGTACTCGGCACTCGCCCCCACGACGACAGGGTGCTGGTGGCGTCCTCCAAAAGTTCTCCAAGTTTGCGAGTGGCGTCCACCTCGCCAAGATCCAGGAACTGAACGTCGTTACGGATGATCTCTCGCCAGCCGAGATACTGTGCGACGACGTACAGGGTGTGGTCGACGGGGTACGATGTCGGATCGTTCCAGAAGAAGCGCCCCGTCTGCAGGTTGAACAGCCCGCTCTGGAGGTCGAACGCAGCGCTAGCAGGGGCTCTCGATACTTGGAGACGGCGGCCTCGGCCGCATCTTGTTTCATTCGTTGTTCACTTCGCTGCTTTCGTTCTTCGGCGAGTTCAGCCTTGAGTTTTTCGATATCCCGAGTCCGCCCTGCTGCAATCACTGTATTTAAGACGGCGACTACGCACTCACGAATGCAATGACGGCGGCGATGACGGCGGCGATGACCGTCGCCGCCGGCTGCGACAGAACGACGCCCGCGCTCATTCCGATGTCCTCGTCGAATAATCACATCGAAAAGTGGACTGAGCTAGTGGCTCGACACGCAACGTTCACCGGGTAATTGATCTCGTTGGTCGTCCCGGCCAGGCTGCCCGCACGTCGAGTGCGGGAGGTGAAGGTGGCTCGCAGGCCGAGTGTGTTCGTGCGGCCCCTGTCGATGGACGAGGGCCGCAAGATCCAGAAGATCACCCGGACCGCGAAGGACCCGGTCCGGCTGCGCCGGGCGATCGTGGTGATGATGTCCGGCCAAGGCCAGACCGTCCGCGACATCAGCTCGCTGCTGCAGGTCAGCGAGGACTACGTGCGCGACGTGATCCACGCGTTCAACGAGCGGGGGTTCGACGCGCTGGACCCAAAATGGAGCGGGGGACCCCGCCGCAAGATCGGTGACCGGATCCGGGAGTGGATCTGCCTGATCGCGCGGACGTCCCCCGCCGAGTGCGGCCTCACCGGCTTCTCCACCTGGTCGCTGACCAAACTCCGCGACCACCTGCTCGCCGAAGGCATCGTCGCCTCGATCAGTCGGGAGACGCTGCGCCGCATCCTGCACGACGGCGGGGTGTCCTGGCAGACCACGACCACGTGGAAGGCCTCCACCGACCCCGACTTCATCCCGAAGATGCGCCGGATCCTCGACCTCTACGACCACCCTCCCGACGACGGTCGTGTGGTGTGCGTGGATGAGTTCGGGCCGCTGAACCTGCTCCCGCGCAAGGGAAAGGCGTGGAGGCCTCGCCGCAGGCCGCGGCGGCAGCGGGCGACCTACCACCGCTACGGCGGTGTGATGCACATGCTCGCCGCACTCGATCTGGCCACCGGCAAGCTGTTCTACCGGATCCGCGCACGGAAACGCTGGATCGAGTTCCTCGCCCTGCTCAAGACGCTGCGGACGCGGTGGCCGGGCGAGAAGCTGTACGTGGTCTGCGACAACTTCTCCCCGCACCGCCACGCCAAGGTTCGCGCGTGGTGCGCAGACAATGACGTCGAGCTGGTGTTCACCCCGACCTACGGCTCCTGGTTGAACTGGATCGAGGCCGAGTTCGCCGCGCTGCGCTACTTCGCCCTCAACGGCACCGACCACCGCAGCCACACCGAGCAGAACGCCGCCATCGCCGGCTACGTCCGCTGGCACAACATCCGAGCCCAGCCGAAGGTCAACTTCGCCACCGACTCGCCAATCCGGACCTGGACCGATTACCCGGCCAAGGCTGCGTGACGCACCACTAGGCTGTCTGCGCAGGTACGACTCATTCTTCGACGGGCACCTTATGATCGTCGTTGTGGCAGGTTATCGGTACTTGCCCAAGCTTGCTGCTTTGGCGCGTCCGGCGGCACCCCAGCAGGAGGCAGACCGGTGCGAGAGATGCTGCCGGTCGCCGGGAGCCGCGACAACCGCTCACCAAGGTGAGGGCTCGCTGCAAATGAGTGAAGCTCCTGGTGGAGGTCGTGCAGCCGACGGCGGCCGCCGTGGTCGTCGGGGAAGCTCGACGGATGCCCGAGGCGGCCAATGGGCATGCCCTGCGGATCGTGATCTGCGACGCGCGGATCACGACGCTATCGGCGCGACAGCTGGGCGCGCCTCGTCACCCGGCCGCGGACCATCTCAGCATGCCGAGCATGCCGACCCCGCCCGCGCAGCCCGATCGCGGCGCCGACCCGCACGAACCTTGGCGTGACACGTCGTGTGATGCGATGAGGGAGCGGAGCCTCCGCTCCTCGTGGTCCCCGGCTCATGCTCGGGTGCTCACATCAGCGATTCGAGGAGGCCCCTGTGAGCGAATCGTACGAGGGTCAGCAGATTGTCGGGATGGATCTGCATCGGCGGCGGTCGGTGTTGGTGCGGATGACCGAGAACGGTGAGGTTCTGGAGACGGTGCGGATCTCGAATGACCCGGACTATCTGCGGCAGGTGATGGCCCGCGCCGGTGAGGCGCCCGAGGTGGTCCTGGAGGCCACCTACGGCTGGTACTGGGCCGCGGACACGCTCGGCGAGTTGGGTGCGCAGGTGCATCTGGCCCACCCGCTGGGGGTGAAGGCGTTCTCCTACCGCAGGGTGAAGAACGACCAGCGGGACGCCGCGGACCTGGCCGATCTGCTGCGGATGGGCCGCCTGCCCGAGGCGTGGATCGCCCCGCCGGCCACCCGCGAGCTGCGGGAATGGGTGCGGCACCGGGCCAAGCTGGTCGGGTTGCGGTCGAACGTGAAGTGCCAGGTGCACGCCGTGCTGGCCGGCGCCGGGGTGGCGGTGCCGATGAGCGATCTGTTCGGGCAGCAGGGCCGGCAGTTGTTGGAGCGGGTCGGGTTGCCGCCGGCGGCGCGGGCCCGGGTGAACTCCGCGCAGCGCATCATTGAGGCGTTGGACTTCGAGATCGACACCTTCGCCGCGCTGCTGGCCCACCGGTTGCACCGCGACCCGGGCTACACCACGGTCCAGCAGATCCCGGGGGTGGGTCCGGTGCTGGCCGCGGTGTTCCTCGCCGAGATCGGTGACGTGCACCGGTTTCCGGGGCCGGCGCAGCTGACCAGTTGGGCCGGGCTGACCCCGAAACACTACGAGTCCGACACCACCGTGCACCGTGGCCGCATTACGAAGCAGGGGTCGCGGCTGGTGCGCTGGGCGGCGGTCGAGGCGGTGCAGCGGGTGCCCCGCCACACCAGGCTGGGGCAGATCCGTGAGGACGTGGGCGCGCGTCGGGGCCGCAACATCGGGGTCGTGGCCGCCGCCCGTGAGCTGGTCGGGCTGGTCTTCTACGGCCTGCGCGATCACCACATCCGCTGCCTACCCGCGCCCGGCCGACCTCGCCGGACAGCGGCGTGAGCAGCCCCGCAAGCCGCGGTGGGCGCGGGCCGTGTTCGTGTCTGACCCCCGATCCCGGCGTGGTCGCCCCTTTGTGAGTGGTCTCGCCCACCGCAACCGTTGCAGCACTTCATGCCGCCGTGAGCGGCGAAGGGATGACTCGACGGCCCTATCGGCCTGTCGCATGCCGGGGGACCGGCACTGAAGCACGCACTTGTCGACATCACCGGCTCGAGCACAAGGAGCACCACCGGCATCTGGTTTCTCCGCCGTCCACAGCCTGCGCCGCACGGCGTCGGCGTCAAGGACCTGCGGCCGCTGCGCGGTCGGCCCTGCGGGCCGATCCCTGACTCCGACGCCTTCCTCGACGCTGCCCAAACGACAGGCGGAGCCCGGGACGAAAAGATCAACAGCACGGTTTCCGGGGTTGACCGGCCCCGCTCCCTCAGGGATGACACGAAATTCTGTCGCGCAGGGTGCTTTCTGAGACTCGCTGATGCCAGTCGTGTGGCTGTTGGTGCTGGTAGAGGCTCGGTGAGGTGTCGTCGGCTCGTCTTACACCTAAGCTGTCGCAGGTTCGAACCCTGCCGTGCCCATCGTCGCCCGCTTCAGCTATGACCAGCAGCCGGCGCGTCAGGTGACCGGCGACGCAACCTGCCGAGCGGCGGGCGACGTCTCCGTCGCGGTGATGCGGGACGGCTTGAAGCCTTTGACCACCAGGTAGATGCCAAGCGACAGCTCCCACGCGGCGACCGGGAGGGCGGCGATGGAGGGCACGACCGACAACTGCTCGAACTGACCGAAGAGCGTGGCGGTGGTGGCGGCGAGGAGCAGCGGGGCCCCGATGAGTCCCATGGCAGGGATGATGCGGGGCACGAGCCGGGACCGGTACATGAGCGTTCCGAGCAGCAGGGCGTTCAGGGCCGCCATGAGGCTGGGGCCGAGCAGGAACGTCCAGTCGCGGACGGCGACGAGGGCGTTGCCGGTGACGACGAGTGCGATCGTGTCGGCGCCGCTCACCGCGGCGGCGTCCTGCCGGAGCGTCACGACGGCCAGGAGGCTCACCACTCCGATCATGATGACAGCGGCTTCGAGCAGCCGGGTGGTGACGAAGCCGAGTGCGAGGGCTTCATTCTGCCGCTTGACCACGGGGAAGAGCGCGACGGCGGTGCCGATGCCGGCAAGGGCGTTGACCGTGTCGAGCAGGCAGCCCCAGATCACGCTGGTGTCGGCGCCGGCGCCGACGATGTAGCCGGGGTCGTCCAGCAGTGGCGGGAGGAGGACGAACGCCGCGGGAATGGAGGCGGCGAAGGTGATCAGGTAGAAGGTGCCCGCGACGAGGGCGGCCCGCCTCGTCGAGTCGGGTGTGGTCGGGGTGGTCGCTGTGGCGGTGGCGGTCATGGCGGTCTCCACAAGGGGTGCGGGTGGCGTTCGGTGGCGGGCTATGGCGGCGTGCATCAACCTGACCGAGACAGAGCAGTGGCAGGCCGGTGTCCGCAGCGTGCGCAGCGGTCTCGGCTGCTAGGCGCGGGTCAGGAGCCGGGCGCGGAGCCGGTGCAGCGGCGGCATCAGCCCGTAGATGACGATCGGTACCGCGATGGTGGCGAGGACGAAGGTGCGCCCGACCGGCGCGAGGGCGCTGAGCCAGCCACCGAGCGCGAGGTTGAGGACGGTGAGGGTCGGGAACACGGCCAGCCAGATCATCAGGGCCAGCTGGTGCTTGGTGGGCGGCCCGACCGAGACTGGTCGGGAATGCGGCGGGGGCGGGGTCACCGGGGTGGGCGTGGCCATTGCACTTCCTTCGTGTGGGCGGTGCGGACTCATGCGGGCAGTAGGCCGTGGTCGAGGTTGCGGACGGCGTTGCGCACGTCGTCGTCGACAAGGTCGGCGTTGAGCGCGATCGCGGCGGCGGAGCCGGCGCCGGCGGCGGTGACGACCTGGGCACGCGGGTCGACGACGTTCCCCGCGGCCCAGACCCCGGGGACGCTGGTGCGCCCGGTGCCGTCGGTGGTCACCCAGCCGTCGGTGTCGACATCGCAGCCGAGGGCGACGAGAAGGCGGTTGTTCGGGACGAACCGGGGCGGCACGAACAGCGCGTCGCGCGGCACGACACACCCGTCGTCCATGCGTACGCCCCGCAGCCGGTCCGCGTCGACGACCAGCTGCTCGATGCTGCCTTCGACGACGGTGACGGCGCGGGCGACCAGCTGGGTCCGCTCGGCAGTGGTGAGGGTGTCGGGTGGGGTGAAGTAGACGAGGTCGTGGGTCCATTGGCGGACGATCTGGGTGTAGCGGACCGCGCCTGCGGCTCCGCCGAGGACGCCCAGTGGGCGGTCGCGGACCTCGTGGCCATGGCAGTAGGGGCAGTGCAGGACGTCGCGGGCCCACCGTTCGCGCAGCCCCGGGATGTAGGGGAGCTCGTCGCGTAGGCCGGTGGTGACCACCAGCCGCCGGGCCGCGATCCGCCGTCTGTCGGCAAACAGCACCCAGAAGCCGTTGCGGCCGTCCGGCACCAGGGCGGTAGCGGTCCCGGTGACGATCTCGCCGCCGTATCCGGTCACCTCGTCGCGGCCGTGGCGCAGCAGCTCGCCAGGCGGGAGACCGTCGCGGGACAGGTAGCCGTGCATGTGGGCGGCCGGGGCGTTGCGCGGCGCGCCGGCGTCGACCACGAGGACCGTGCGGCGGGCCCGGGCGAGGACCAGTGCCGCCGACAGCCCAGCGGCGCCCCCGCCGACAACGACGACGTCGTACCGGCTGCCGTGCTGCTCGTTGCTCTGGTTGGTGTTCTGGCTCATGCCCACAAGGCTGGAACTGCGGGGGCCGCCGGCCAACGAACGTTGCTGTTTCCGGGAAGAGAGAGTGGCATGTGCGGGGTGCAGGACATGTCAGCGGCCGGTGCGGCCGCGCTCGACCAGGTCGGGTCGCGGTTGAAGCGGCTCCGCACGCAGCGCGGGATCACCATCACCGGTCTCGCGCACGCCACCGGGATCTCGAAGAGCACGCTGTCGCGGCTCGAGACCGGGCAGCGACGACCGACCCTGGAGTTGCTCCTGGCGCTGTCGCAGGCCTACGGAGTGCCGCTGGACGACCTCGTCGGCGCGCCCGACGTGGGCGACCCGCGGATCCGGCTCAAACCGGGCCGCGTGAAGGGCAGGACGGTCATACCGCTGACCCGCCAGCCCGGCGCCGTCCAGGCGTGGAAGATCGTCGTTCCCGCGAGCGAGGTCGAGCCGAAGCCGCGGGTGCACGACGGCCATGAATGGATCTACGTCCTGTCCGGCCACCTGCGTCTCGTCCTCGATGACCGGGACTGGGTACTCGGCCCCGGGGACGTCGCCGAGTTTGACACCCGGGTGCCCCACTGGTTCGGCAGCACGGGCGACGGAGCTGCGGAAATCCTCAGCATCTTCGGACGGCCCGGTGAACGGATGACCGTCCGCACCACACCCCAGGACCAGGACCACGAGCAGAGTCGTCAGCTGGCCGGTCGGGACGCGACGGGAGGCAACTCGATCCTGGGGCAGGAGTGTGCAGCCACGCTTCGGTCGTCGTCATGATCGACAACTGGTGCTGCCCACGAATTGCCCCACGCTTATGGCAGATCACCGCTGAGCACAGTGATGGCTCCTGAACACCGAGAGCGCTGTTCACCTGCTCCAACACAGCATCAGTGAGTGCGGGTGAACCCGGCTGAGTAGCGGACGTCAGATCCGTCAGGTCGTGGGTTCGAGCCCCACCCGCCCCACCGTCTGACCAAGGATTCCCTGGTCCTCGTGTGGCCCCCGACGTGGGTGTGTATGCGAACTCGGGCGACGACCCCGATTTCTGGGTGGTCGCCGGGGACATTTACGCACATCTACGTACTGACCCGGGTCATCCCCGCGGCTAGATTTCCCGAGCGTGATCCGTGCCGGTCGAGCCCCCGATCGGCCCCTTGCCTCGGGAGATCCCATGCGCCACCGCACCCATCACCACCGGATCGTGGCCGGCACCGCCCGCGTGCTGTTGGGCACCGGCGCCGGTAGCGCCGAAGACGTGCCCGCCGCTTTGCAGCCGACCGCGCCGGAGTGGTCGCTGTGACCGCGGCGGACGTGCTTCCCGGCAAGGTGCTGGAGCACCTCGAGGTGTTCCAGGCCATCGCCAACGCCAATAACGGCAACCGGGCCTCGGGCACGTCGGGCTATCGGGGCAGCGTCGACTACGTGGTCGGCAGGCTGAGGGCCGCCGGCTACGCCCCGCGGGTCCAGAACTTCTCCTTCCCCTTCTTCCAGGAGGTCAGCCCGGCCACGGTCAGCGCGGGCGGCAGGCAGCTTGCCGCCGAGGACGTCGCGGTCATGACCTATTCCGGCTCCGGGACCGTGACCGCACCGGTGCAGGCCGTGGGAACGACCGGCGAGAAGGGTGTGAGCACCAGCGGGTGCGAGGCCGGGGACTTCGCCGACTTCGTGCCGGGGAACATCGCACTGCTCCAGCGGGGCACGTGCGCCTTCGGGGTGAAGGCCGCCAACGCCGCGGCCGCCGGGGCGTCCGCGGTGCTGATCTTCAACACGGGACTGCCCGGGTCGGAGGGGGCGGTCGCCGGCACCCTGGGCGAACCGGGGGTGACGACCGTCCCCGTGGTCGGACTGAGCTACGCCGCCGGGGTCGCCCTGCTGGGTGGGGGCGAGGTGACGGTCAGCACGCAGACCGTCTCGGAGAGCCGGGAGACCTTCAACGTCCTCGCCGAGACCCGCTCGGGTGACCGGGAGCGCACGGTCATGGTCGGCGCGCACCTGGACAGCGTCCCGGAGGGCCCCGGGATCAACGACAACGCCTCCGGCTCCGCGGGGATCCTGGCCATCGCCGAGGTGCTCGCGGGCACGGAGACCGCCAACGCCTTGCGGTTCGCCTGGTGGGGCGCGGAGGAGTTCGGCCTGCTCGGGTCCGGCCACTACGTCGCGGACCTCAAGACCAACGATCCCGCGACGCTCGGGAACGTCGCGCTGTACCTGAACTTCGACATGATCGGCTCCCCGAACCATGGCCGCTTCGTCTACGACGGCGACGCCTCGGCGTTCGGCCCGGAGGACGGCTCGGTGCCCGCCCCGGCGGGCTCGGCCGCGATCGAGGCGGCCTTCCACGAGCACTTCGGCTCCCTGGGCCTGGCCTCGGGTGAGACCGAGTTCAGCGGCCGCAGCGACTACGGGCCGTTCATCGCCGAGGGCATTGCCTCCGGCGGGCTCTTCACCGGCGCCGAGGGGATCAAGACCGTGGAACAGGCGGCGCTGTTCGGCGGCCGGGCCGGCATCGCCTACGACTTCTGCTACCACGCGTCGTGCGACGACCTCAGTAACATCGACCACCGGACGCTGGACGAGATGACCGGCGCGGCCTCCGCCGTGGTCCTGCGCTTCGCCAACTCCCCCCTGGACCTCGAGGAGGAGGGCCGGCGGCTGCTCGCCGCCGTGGCGCCCGTTCCCGCCGCCGCAGTCGACCAGGGGCACGGCCCGAGCAACGCCGCCGAGGCGAAGCAGCCGCGCTGAGGCGGTCACGGTGGGGCCGATGCGCCGGCCCCACCGCGGGGGCGGAGGCCCCGCATAGAATTCACGGCCACGGCCGCCGAGATCATAGTTGCGCGATCAGCAGCAACAGCGGCCCCTCACGCGGCCTGTAGCTGGCTGTCGCTGCTCCTCGACAGGCGCCCGTCCGAAGCGGGAAGTGCGTGATCTCGGGCGAGATGATCACCCTCCCGTGACACGCTTCATGACACGAACTCGTGTCGGCTGGAGTGGTTTCTGGCTACTGCAGTTCCTCCGGCTACGACTGTTGTTGCTGGTAGGCGCCCGGTGGGGAGTTCCCGAGTTCTCTCATAATCCGTCAGGTCGTGGGTTCGAGCCCCACCCGCCCCACAAAATCGCAGGTAGAACGTGATTTTCTGCCTGTCGCGGTCCACTTTCGTGATCGAATCCCACCGCCGGCGGATCAGCGACGTCGAGAGCCCACAGGGCTTCGCGGCCGAGACCGCCGGCGCCGCGGTGATCCTGAGCGCCGCGCACCTGGGGTTCGCACTGTCGACCACCCAGGTAGCCTCCGGGGCGGTCCTCGGTTGGTCGCGTCCCGGCTGGTGGTGTAAGTCCGGGGCCTGTCCGGCGTGCCTGAGCACGTGGGAGGGGCCACCGCGTGAGTCTCTGCGTGAACCGACCAAGGATCTCGTAGAGAGGTGCCACGCGATGGCCCTGGATCAGTCTGCCCTGCTCGAAGTCCTCGACTCATTGAAGGTCGCCGATGTCGGTGATCGTGTCCGCCAGGCCGCCGAAACCGTCTATCAGGCGTTGATCGAGGCCGAGCTCACCGACACCATCGGCGCCGGCCCGCATCAGCGCACCGAGGAGCGGACCGCCCAACGCAACGGTCACCGGACCCGGATCCTGTCGACCACCGCCGGGGATCTGGAGCTGCGGATCCCCAAGCTGCGCACCGGCTCGTTCTTCCCCAGCCTGTTGGAGCGCCGCCGCCGGGTGGATCAGGCCCTGTTCGCGGTGGTGATGGAGGCCTACCTGCACGGCGTCTCGACACGGAAGGTTGATGACCTGGTCAAAGCGTTGGGCGCGGACACCGGCATCAGCAAGTCGGAGGTGTCGCGGATCTGCTCGGGGCCGGCGGTCTGGTAGGAAGTTCCGCATGCGCCAGCACAGGATCCAGCTCGCCGAGAGCGAGATGCCCACCCGCTGGTACAACGTTCTTCACGACCTGCCGACCCCGCCCCCACCGGTGCTGCATCCCGGCACCGGACAGCCGGTCGGGCCGGACGATCTGGCGCCGCTGTTCCCCATGGCGCTGATCGAGCAGGAGGTCACCAACGCGCAGTACGTCGAGATCCCCGGCGAGGTCCTCGACGTCTACCGGCTCTGGCGCCCGAGCCCGCTCTACCGGGCGTACCAGCTGGAGAAGGCGCTCGGTACCCCGGCGCGGATCTACTACAAGTACGAGGGCGTCTCGCCCGCCGGCTCGCACAAGCCGAACACCTCGGTGCCCCAGGCGTTCTACAACGCTCGGGCGGGCATCCGGCGGCTGACCACGGAGACCGGTGCCGGGCAGTGGGGCACGGCGCTGGCCTTCGCGTGCGCCCAGTTCGGGCTCGAGTGCGAGGTCTGGCAGGTGCGCGCCTCGTACGACCAGAAGCCCTACCGCAGGATGATGATCGAGACCTTCGGCGGCACGGTGCACCCGAGCCCGTCAACGCTCACGGCGGCCGGGCGGGCGATCCTGGCCGAGCACCCCGACTCCTCCGGCTCGCTCGGCATCGCGATCAGCGAGGCGGTCGAGGTCGCCGCGCAGCACGCAGACACCAACTACGCGCTGGGCAGCGTGCTCAACCACGTGCTGCTGCACCAGACCGTGATCGGCGAGGAGGCGCTGCTGCAGCTCGCGCGGGTGGGGGAGACCCCGGACCTGCTCGTCGGCTGCACCGGCGGCGGCTCGAACTTCGGCGGCCTGATGTTCCCGTTCCTGCGCGAACGCTGGGCCGGGCGGATGAGCCCGACGATCCGCGCCGTCGAACCGACGGCCTGCCCCTCGCTGACGCAGGGCACCTACGCCTACGACTTCGGCGACACCGCCGGCACCACGCCGCTGATGAAGATGCACACGCTCGGCCACGACTTCGTGCCCGACCCCATCCACGCCGGCGGTTTGCGCTACCACGGGATGAGCCCGCTCGTCAGCCACCTGTACGAGACCGGCGAGATGGAGGCGATCGCCAAGCCGCAGTCGGAGTGCTTCGCGGCCGGTGTGCTGTTCGCGCGGACCGAGGGCATCCTCCCGGCGCCGGAGCCGACGCACGCGCTGGCCGCAGCGATCGAGGAGGCGCGGCGGTGTGCCGAGACGGGGGAGGAGAAGGTCATCCTGACGGCCCTGTGCGGCCACGGCCACCTCGACCTGCCGGCGTACGCCTCGTACCTGGCGGGCTCGGTGACCGATCACGAGTGGGGCGACTCCGACACCCAGGCGGCACTGCAGGCCTCACTGGCCCGACTGCCGCAGCTTTCCTGACCCGTAGGGTCTGCGACCGTGAAGCTGCGCGAGGACGAGGTACGGATACCGGCACCCGACGGCACGATCCGCGGGATCCTGATCAGCCCGGTCGACGGCGGCCGTCGGCACGGTGTCGTGCTCTACACCGACATCTTCCAGCTGACGGAGTCGACGCTGCGCACGGCACGGTGGCTGGCGTCGTACGGGTTCGTCGTGTGCGTGCCGGAGATCTACCCCCACGGCGAGCTGGCCGGTGTCGCGCTGGAGTTCGACGACGCCGGCAAGCAGGCCGGGATGGCGGGTGCGGCCGCGACGGCCACGGCCCGGTTCGACACCGACCGGGTCGCCGTAGTCGACTTCCTGGCGCAACAGCCCGGCCTCGACCGCCTGAGCGCGACCGGGTTCTGCATCGGCGGCCACCTGGCGTTCCGGGCGGCCTTCGACCCACGCGTCGAATCGACCGTGTGCTTCTACCCGACCGGGCTGCAGGACGGGAAGCTCGGCGCCGACGACGCCGGATCGCTGGCCAGGGCCGCGGACGTCGGCGGCCGGCTGATGATCGTCTTCGGCTCCCGGGACCCGCATGTCCCGGCCGACGCACGTGCCCGGATCGTCACCGCCCTCTACGAGGCGGGACTGACGGACCTGGAACTGCACGTCTTCGCCGGCGGCGAGCACGCGTTCATGCGCGACGTGGGTGCCCGGCACGACCCGGCGCTCTCCGGCCTCGCGATGGACGCGGCGGTGTCGTTCCTCGACGGCCGCTGACCGGTCGTCAGGTGGCTCCGAGCTGCTGCAGAGCAGTCTGGGAACCCGGGGCCAGCACGACCGGCGCGGTGTCGACGGCGACCTTCGGGTCGAGTTCCTTCGCCGCCGGGTGCACCTTCTCCAGATCGGCCTTCTTGTCGAACATCAGCTTCGTGATCGCGCACGCGTTCCCGGCCGGGAAGTCGTTGCGCACCAGCAGGAGGTTCGGCACCACGATCGTCTTCACGTCGGCGGGCGTGCCGTAGGCCGACGCCGGCACGGTGCCCTCGGCGTACACGGGGTTGATCTCCTGCAGCTTCGGCAGGAGACCGCTGATGTCGAGGAACTCGACCCGGTCGCCCGCCGAGGTGAACAGGTCGGTCACACCGCCCGTCGGGAGGCCGCCGGACCAGACGAACCCGTCGATCGACCCGTCCTTCATCGCGTCGATGGTCTTGCCCAGCTCGAGACGCTGCGGCTGGACGTCGGTCTCGGGATTCAGCCCGGCCGCCTGCAGCAACCGGGTGGCGATGACCTCGGTGCCCGACTTGGGGGAGCCCGTCGAGATCCGCTTGCCCCGGAAGTCGGCCATGGTCGTGATGCCCGACGACTTCTGCACCACGACGTGGGTGTAGTTGGAGTAGATCCGCGCCAGCGCCTGGACGTCCTGCGGAGCCGTGAACGCGCCCTGGCCGCGCACCGCGTCGGCGGCCGTGTCTGCCAGAGAGAACGCGACGTCGTACTCGCCGGCCACCAGCTGCTGGATGTTCTGGACGGACGCGCCGGTCTCGGCCGCCGTCGCCTTGAGCGGGGTGTTCGCGGAGATCAGGCTGGCGAGCCCGCCGCCGAGCACGTAGTAGACGCCCGTGGAGTTCCCGGTCGCGATGGTGATCTGCCCGCTGCCGGCCTCGCACGACGAGGCCCCCGCCGTCTGTGGAGGCGCGGCGGCCTGCTGACGGCCGCCGCACGCGCCCAGGAGAAGCGCGAGTGCTGCGACGGCGGCGAACACTCGGAATCGGCGGATCATCATTGTTCCCCCACGGGTCGGGCGCTCCGGTTTCGGGTGATCAGGTTCGCAGCGACGGCGGCGGCGAGGAAAGCGAGGCCGATGCCGATCGGGATCGGCTGCAGGTAGAGCAGCAGGACCGCCGCCGGCAGGCAGAGCAGCCGCTGCAGCCGCGTGGCCGGCCCGGCGATCCACCCGCCGGTGACGGCGGCCAGCGCGGCGACGGCGACGATCGACACCGCGGTGGTCCAGACGACGGCCCAGCCACCGCCCTGCATCAGCAGGTGCGACCCGTTGTCGGTGATCACGAAGGCGATCGGGGCGAGGAACGCCGGCAGGGTGTACTTCCAGGCCTGCCACATGGTCCCGATCGTGTTGCCACCCGTGATCGCGGCGGCGGCCACCGCGGCCAGGGCCGTCGGCGGCGTCACCTCGGACAGCACCGCGTAGTAGAAGATGAACATCGCGGTCTCGGCCGCAGAAGCCCCGAGCGTCTGCAGGGCCGGTCCGATGACCACCCAGGCGATGATGAACGACGCGGTGACCGGGACCGCGAGGCCGAGGACGGCGATCGCGACCGCCGCGAACACCGCGGTCAGGATCAGCACCGCCGTCGGGTTCGTGACGAGTGCACGTGCGGCGGCGACCAGCAGGTCGGCCAGGCTCTGGCCCAGCCCGGTCTTGACGATGACCGAGGTGATGATCCCTGCCGCCGCGCAGACGGATGCGACGGGCAGGACCGACCGGATGCCCACGGCGAGAGCCCGATAGATGTCGGCGCCGTAGGCGCGCAGCGCGGCGGGCAGCGGCATCGGCGCGGCGTCGGGATCCGACGGGTCTCGCCGCGACACGGCCCGCTCGACCAGGCCGAACAGGGCGGCCACGAGCGTCGCGTAGACCACCGCGCGGAACGGCGCGATGCCCAGCGCCAGGAAGACGACGATCACGGCGAGCGAGATGAAGTGGTAGCCGTGGCGGAGCAGCTGGCGGCCGACCGGCACGGTCGAGACGGTCACCGCCTTGGCCCCGAACCGGCGGGCGTCGATCTCCACGGCCAGGAGGATGCCGACGTAGTACAGGACCGTCGGGATCGTGGCCCAGAGCAAAACTTGCAAGTAGGGCACACCGACGTACTCGGCGATGATGAAGGCCGCCGCGCCGAGGGTGGGGGGCGACAGGATCGCCCCGATGCCGGCCGCTGCGAGCATCCCGCCCGCCTGCTCGCGCGGGTAGCCGGCCCGCCGGAGGATCGGCCAGGCCACCGACCCCAGGCTCACCGCGGTCGCCGTGCCCGAGCCCGACACCGTGCCCAGTAAGAAGCCGGAGAGCGTAACCGTGCGCCCCGGTGCCGACCGTGACTTCCGGAAGGCCGCGAAGCTGATGTCGATGAAGAACCGACCGGCGCCGGTGGCGTCGAGCACCGCACCGTAGATCGTGAACAGCACGATGTAGGTCGCGCAGACGTCGAGCGGGATGCCGTAGAAGCCGGACTGGTCGTTGTAGAAGCCGTTGATGATCTGGCTGAAGTCGAACCCGGCGTGACTGATCGGCCAGGAGATCGGCAGGAAGCCGCCGTAGTACGCGTAGAGGAAGAACGCCACGCAGATGACGGGCAGGACCGTCCCGGTGGTCCGGCGGCACGCCTCCAGCACCAACACGGTCAGCAGGGCACCCATCACGATGTCCACCGTGCTCAACGAGCCCTGCCGGTCGAGGAACGCGTCGAACCCGCCGCCCGCATCGCCGATCCCGAACGGCAGCACCGGGTAGAGCGCCACGAGCAGGGCCACCGCGGCGAGCAGCCAGTCGAGGACACCGGGGTCGTCGCGTCCGCCGCGCTCGCCCGCGCGCCTGCCGCCGGCGCGGTAGCAGACGAACACAAGCGGCAGAACCGCAGCGAGGAACAGGATCAGGTAGAACTGGTTGCCGCGCTGGAGCGGTGCGAAGACCTGCCACAGCACGAACACCGAGGTCAGGAAGCACAGCGCGACGACGACGCGGTCGAGCCGAGGGGAGAGCCGCCGGGCCGGACGTTCCTCGTCGTACTCGGCGATGAGCTCGTCGGGGGACTGCGGGGTGGTGAGCAGGCCGGCGGCCGGTTCCGACACCGGGCCGTTGTCAGCAGTTGCGGCATCCCCGCCGGCCGGATCGTTCCGTGGACCGGCGGAATCCGACGCGTTGTCGGCCCGCATGCCGGAAGGGTAAGGGGAAGACCGTCTGCGCGTCATGATTCACTGCGACCGGGCATCCCAGGACGGCGTTGACGGCCGCGGGGCGCTTGCCTACCGTCGTGGCGACGCCCCCCGACCTCCGGAGATGCCGCGTGCCGACCTACGGCTATGACTGCGCCGACTGCGGTGCCTTCGACCTGGTGCGGCCGATGGCGGAGGCGGGTGCTCCGGCGCCGTGCCCGGGTTGCGGCGCGCCTGGTCGTCGTCTTTTCGGTGCACCGGCGCTGCGGTCGCTCGACCCTGCGGTGACGGGCGCGATCGATGCGAGTGCTCGCACCGCGGAGGCGCCCGGCGTGGTTGACCGCTTGCCCGCGTCGCGCCGCCGCACCCGCTACACGGCAGACCCGCGGCACCTTCGCCTGCCGCGCCCCTAGTACTTCAGCCGCAGTTCGTGATCGACAGTGGTCTATCCTCTCGATCTTGTGTTCGTGGAGGAGGATCTTGCTGCGTGGTCGGCCGGGTTGGACGGGTTGTTCGCGCAGGTCGCGGGCAGGTTCTTCCGGCCT
>NZ_JAVREJ010000051.1:0-17031 GCF_031845345.1 Pseudonocardia charpentierae
CTTGTCGTCCTCATTGAGCCCGTCCACGGGCCCGATCGTGTCGGTCATGCTGCCTGCTTCCCGCCAAGCCCAACGGCTCGGCGTGTCAGGCCGGATCAGCACTTACACCGAAGATCGGACAGTCCCGTCCGGGCGGCGCTGCGGGCCAGTCGGCGGCGGCATCGCTCGGGTGAGCCGACGGGGTGTATCCGGCACAGCACGCCGGTGTACTCGTGGGGGTCACGGGTGCGGTGCGGCTGCCCGTCGGCGTGGGATCCGGAGAGACCGAGGCCGAGCCAGTCGGGTAGCCGGCTTCGGATGACCGCGGTCGCTTCGTCGTCGGTGTCGGCGACGAAGGCCAGGCCGGCGCTGATGTGTGGCGGGTCGGCGCGTTCGGCAGCCGTGTCTGCGTAGTGGTCGAGCATGGTGGTCTTCCCGGCGTCGTCGGCGTGCATGCCGAGCAGCAGCGGCAGCCCGCGGCGGGCGGCCAGGTGAAGGGTGCCGGTGCTCGTCGCGGCGGCGACGACGCCGGGTCGGGGCAGGGTGCGTGGGCCGGGCACCACGGTGACGGCGGGGAACCGGAACAACGGGCCGGTTCCGCGGACCATTGCACCACTGAGTACGGCGAGCAGCAGGTCGAGTGCCTCGGGCAGGCCGGTGTCGTAGCGGTGGTAGCCGGTGCCCGACACGTCGAGGTCGATCCAGGGACCACCCCGGCCGACACGGAGCCGGAAGCGGCCGCCGGAGACCTGGTCGAGCAGGAGCGTCTGTTCGGCGAGGGCGATGGGGTGTTGGGTGGTGAGGACGCTGGCGGCGGTGCCCACCGTGATGCGCCGAGTGGCCCCGAGCAGGTGCCGGGCCAGGGTGATCGCGGACGGGCAGACGCCGTAGGTCATGAAGTGGTGCTCGGCGATCCATACGTCGTCGAAGCCGGCATTCTCGGCGGCGACCGCGGCAGCGATCGTGGCGTCGAGCACCTGCGTGTGGGTCTGGCCGGGGAACTGCCCGGAAAGCAGCAGCGCGCCGAACCGCATCCGGTCAGGCACGAGCGGGCTTCCGACTGGCGGTCACCGCGACGGCCAGCGCCGTGGTGACAGGGACCGCCGCGACGAGACCGATACTGCCGACGAGGGTGCGGACGATCTCGGTGGCGATGACCTGCGTGGTCAGGGTGTCGGCCAGGCCCCGTTGTGCGACGGAGAACAGCAGCAGCAGAGGCAGGGCGCTGCCGGCGTAGGCGAGCACGAGGGTGTTGACCGCGGCGGCGACGTGGTCGCGACCGATCCGCATGGCCGCACGGAACAGTTGACCGGAGGATCGCTGCGGGTCGGCAGCACGCAGTTCCCACACCGCACTCGCCTGCGTGACCGTGACGTCGTCGAGCGCGCCGAGCGCGCCGATGACGAGGCCGGCGAGCACCAGCCCGCGGCCGTCGATCGGCGTACCGAGAGTGGCGGCAAGGTTGGCGGTGTCCTCGTCGGCTCCGGTCAACCGGGTGGCGGCGGCGAAGGCCGCGCCCAACAGCCCGATGATCAGCAGGCTCGCCAGGGTGCCGAGCAGCGCGGCCGAGGTCCGCGCAGTGACTCCGTGGGTCAGGTAGAGGGCCGCGAACATGATCGCGCACGAGCCGACGACAGCGACCGCGAGCGGGTCGCGACCAGCGAGAATCGCCGGAAGCACGAACAGGGCCAGCACGACAGCGGTGACGCCGAGCGCGGTGAGTGCCGCGGCACCCCGCCAGCGGCCCAGCGCCACCACTGCCGCGGCGAACACGAGCGCAAGGCCGAGCATCGGGGTGCCGCGTTGGAAGTCGACGATCTGGTAGTCGGTCGCATCGGCGGGGTCCTGACCGGCCACGAGCATGACGTCGTCGCCGGTGCCGAAGTCGGCCTTCCCGCGGACGACGGACTCCAGCGTGGCCACGTCCTGGCCGGCGAGCGGGCCCTCTGTCATGCGCACGGTGAGTGCCAGGCAGGTGCCGCTGGTCGAGTCGTCGTTGCAGGGGGTCTCGACGGCAGTGGTGACGTGCCCGGCGAGCCGAACCGAGGCCGCTGCTTCCGATGCCGACGTGTGCGACGGGAACAGCACCAGAAGCCCGATCACGGTCGCGAGAGCGCAGGGGGCGAGCAGAGCCATGATGGCCAGGCGGACCCGACGGTCGACAGGTGCCGCCGGACCGGGTCCGTGTCCGGCGTGGTCGTGATCGGTGTTGTCGTTACCGGTGCGCCGGTACCCGGAGTCGCTGTCCCGGCGGTGCCTCGCGCGCGTCTGTTGAGCCGGAGCGTCGTGGAGTTCCACGTGCCGATCCTGCCGGGTCACGCTTCGCGGCTTCGACGGCCGGCACGATCAGGGCGATTCGGGCAGGCCCCAGGCGGTGCGCACCGCGTCGTCGGTGAGTACTTCGCCGGGCGTCCGCCGACCCACCACTCCAGCTCCTCGGCAGGTTGCGCACGGTGCTGCTCACGAGGCCGGCGTGCCGAGCGCGCTGGACAGCTGGTCGATCTGCCCGGTCTGCCAGGCGATGTAGTCGTCGACCCCGGCGGGCAGCGTCTCGGTCACAGGAACGACCGGGATACCGGCGGCGGTTGCGGCCTGCTCGACCTGCGTGGTGGACGGGCTCTCGGTCTGGGCGTTGGCCAGCAGCGCCTTGACCGTCTTGGCGGTGAACAGCTGCAGAGTCTCGTTGAGTACGGCCACGGGTGGGTCGTTGCCCTCCTCGACGGCCTCGGAGAACTCCTCGGGGGTGAGGTTCTCCAGGCCGGCGTCCTGCACGGTGTAGAGCGGCACAGGCTCGGTGATCGCCACTTTGTCCCCGCCGTGCGCGGTCTTGATGGCGTCGAGCTTGGCGATCAGGCCGTCGACCTGGCCCTTGAAGCTGGTCGCGTTGCCGGTGTAGGTCGCCGCGCCGGCCGGGTCAGTGGCGGCGAGGTCGGCGGCGAGGCGGTCGGCGAGCTTCTCGACGGTCGGCAGGCTGTACCAGACGTGCTCGTTGAACTCGCCGTGCTCGTGTCCGTGCTCGTCGGTACCGGCCTCCGCGGGCTCCGGGGCCGCGGCTGGGGCAGGCTCGAGCCCCGACAGCTCGACGACGTCGATGACGGTGGGTTTCGCGGCCGCGGCGTCGACGAGCTTGGTGGCGAAGCCGTCGTATCCACCGCCGTTGACGACCACCAGCTGCGCCTCATTGACCGCCGCGGCGTCGGCAGGGGTCGACTCGTACTCGTGCGGGTCGGCGTCCGGGCTGTCGATGATCGAGGTGACGGCGACACGGTCGCCGCCGATCGCCGAGACGATGCTGCCGTAGACATTGGTGGAGGCGACCACCCGCACTGCCGCGCCGTCCGCGGCGGGGGCGGCGGCAGGTGCGCCCGACGGTGCCGGTGCCGAGCCGCAGCCGGCAAGCACCACCGAAAACGTTACCGCGGCGGCGAGCGAACCGCCGAGCCGCATCCGATCGAGAGACATCGAGAGAACTCCTTACATCAACGTTCCTGCATAATTGATGACCTGTCATTCTCGAATCACTCTAACGAGTCTCGGAGTCCTTCTCCCGAAGCGTGATCAAGGCCGCTCTCTGGTCGGTCCGATATCGGCACATTCGCATGTGTGCATGCATTCACGCATTCGCATTCGTGAATGCTTCCCGTCGAGGCTGTCAATTGGACGGGATCACGCGGCCGAGATGGTCCGCACACGGTGGGTTGCCTCGGAAAGGCGGAAATGCGAATCGCGTGCTCGGTAAGGGTGGGAGCGGGACGACCACTGCCGTGGGTGAAACCGGCTCCCGGCCCGGTCGCGTTGGGCCGGCCCCTCCGAGCGGGCGGTCGAGCGGCTGAGGAACGCATCGCCGGTTGTGCGGTCCTGGAAGACCACCGGGTGGTTGTCGGGATGGATTCCGGCTTTCACTTCTTTTCCTCCTGGTCGGGTGCGGAGCGGTCGTGGGTCGGCCCGTTCCCGGCCGGCTCGGTGCCGATGTCGTCGCACGGCTCGGTGTGCCACCAACCGAACGGGTCGGGGTAGGTGTGCCAAGCCGCCTCGCTCGCAGCAAGCTCGTCGTCGTCGAGCAGTGCGCCGTGCAGGGCGGCCTCGATGTCGGTGGGGTCGGCGTCGTGGACGAGGACGGCGATCTCCTGCGCCCGGTCGCCCCAGCGGGAGTGCCACCGCAGTGCGGCGGCCGCGCGCTGTTCGGGATGGGCCCTGTCCCAGTCGTCGGCACCGCCGGCTGCGAGCCAGTCGCCGACGTGACCGATCCGTAGGCCACCTCCCGCGGACTCGATCCACAGCACCGAATCCGGGCGGGTCGCGAGCCAGATCCGGCCCCGGGCGCGCACGACGCCGACGAGCAGTGCGTCGAGCGCGCGGTGCAGCCGCTCGGGATGGAACGGTCGCCGCGCGCTGAACACGACGAGCCGCACACCGAGGTCGGCGGCGAGCGCGGGCTGGCCGTGCAGCAGCGGGGCGTGCGGGTTGTCCGGCCGCCCGCGTCGAGCACCGTCGGGCAGGTCGTCGAGCAGCAGGGTCCGGTCGAGCTGGTCGAGGCGGAGCCGGACGGCCAGCGGCACCAGGCGGTCGAGCACAGCGTCAGTACGGGCCTGGCGCCAGGGCTCGCTCTCACCGGCGTAGACGAGCAGATCGGCAAACTCCGCCTGTCCCACCACGAGCTGGGCCAGGGTGCGCTCGTCGCCGGGCAGCAGCGCGAGCCCACGCTCGGCCACGTCGTCGTCGCACGTGGCGTCGTCGAGCCACGTTTCGACGTCGACAACCGAGATCACCCCGCGCAGGTCGACGAGGTCCGCGACGACCACCCCGTCGACCAGCACGTGCAGCACGGCCCAGCACACCTGCTCGGGCTCGAGGACAGGGTCGAGCTGCAGCACGATCTGGGTGACACCGGATGTGCGCGCGAGACCGGCCAGCAGCGGCAGCACGTCCTCGCGCAGCGTGCACGACACGCACCCGTGCGCCAGCTCCAGCACCTCGGCGTCGTCGGTCTCCTCGGATCCGGGCGAGCCGAACCGTATCCGCCGGTGCACCACGCCCTGGGCGACCTCCCGCAGGCCGTGGTGGACCACGGCAGTGCCCGGTCGCTGCGTGCGCAGATGCCCGATGACGCGTTCGGTCCCGGCGGCCGCGGCGGGCGCGGTGCCCCCGGCGACCACCAGCAGGGCGGGACGTTGCGTGGATGCCATCTGCGATGCCTTCCGATCGTGTTACGGTCACCCTAGATGACAACGATTGTCGTTTCCAGAGAAGGATGAGTATGGCGCGCTCGGAGATCCGGCCCCTCGTCAAGCTGCGGTCGACGGCCGGCACCGGCTACACGTATGTGACGCGAAAGAACCGCCGCAACGACCCCGACCGGCTGGTGCTGCGCAAGTACGACCCGGGCGTCCGCCGGCACGTCGACTTCCGGGAGGAGCGCTGATGGGCTCTCGATGCCAGCTGACCGGGCGGAAGCCCGGCTTCGGCAACAACGTGTCGCACTCGCAACGCAAGACCCCGCGGCGCTGGGCCGCCAACGTCCAGACCCGCCGCTACTGGCTGGCGAGCCAGCGCCGGTGGGTGCGCCTGGCCCTGTCGGTGAAGGGCATGCGGACGGTCGACCGCATCGGCGTCGAAGCCGCGGTCGCCCGGCTGCGCGCCCAGGGGGAGAAGGTCTGATGGCCAAGACGAGCGCGACTCGGCCGCACGACCGCGACGCCGTCGATGGTCGCCCCGCGGCCATCTGCGGGCCTTCGGCGTCTCCCGGGTGCGGCTGCGCGAGCTCGCCCACCACGGCTACCTGCCCGGTGCGCGGAAGGCGAGTCGGTGACCGCGCACGGCCGCGTCGAGCGGCGGGCCGAGGGCTGCACCGTCGTGCTCTGCACGGCATCGGCGTGCCGCAGCGAGCTGCACGCGCCGCTGATGTCGGCCCTGCGCGCCGCCGTACGCAGCAGCACCCACGGGATGCTCGTCACGACCGGGTGCCGGCTCGGCCCGCTCGCCTGCCACACCCGAGAGCACGGTCCGCTGCTCATGGTGCAGCCCTGTGACCAGCACCGACAGCCCATCGGCTGCGCCGTGCTCGTCGGGCCGCTGCGTAGCGAGCCCGACGTCGCGGCGGTGGAGGCATGGCTGCGCGGCGGCCGGTATGACCTTGCGCTGCTGCCCGGACACCTGCGGACGACGCACCGGGCGGCGCATGCCGCCGTCCGGAACTGAACGAGCCTGCGCGACGCCCGCGCCGCCGAGACCGGGGCGGAACGGGCCCGGCTGGCCACCGCCGACATCGTCAGGGAGGTCACGCGAGCGGATTGTGATCAGCGGACCCCGCCCGGCGCCTCCGGTCATGGCCACAATCACGACCACCGACGTCGTGGGCGAGACCGCCGACGTCGCCTGGCCGGCGACGACCTGCACCGCCTGCTCGAACTACGCGACTTCGGCCGCCGCACCGTCGGGCGCGCTGAGCCCGGTGGTCGCGGCGATCCTGCACAACGCCTCGTCCGTCGTGGTCGTCGGCAACAGCTCCCGGCTCATCCGCTACCGCCTGGCCCTTCAGGATCCACATCGACCGGTACGGCCACGCCGAAGACGCCCGCTACCTCAAGGCCGCCGCGAGGTGGCACTCTCGGACGCGCTGACAGCTACCGGGCCGCACTCGGCTCGTGTCGACGAGGCGTCCGGACCGGTGATTGCCTTGACCGGGCTGCGCAGGGCAGCAACCCTGGCCCGTGCCGGTACCCTTCGTGCGCTCTGGAGCACCCATGCCCCGCCGCAATCCGCGCTCCACAGACATCTCGTGTCGCGGAGTCGGCGAGGGGCAGGGCACCCGACACCGCCGGCGGGAGCAGATCGTCGGTGTCAGTACTGCGTGGCGGGGATTCCGGTGACAGCCCCGCGCGGCGGAGCCGAGCGGTTCGTCCAGGAGGCGCTCGCGCAGGCCGGCGATCGGTACGTCTTCGGCCAGGAGGCACGTCTCGACGACCTGAACCCGACGGCGTTCGACTGCTCGGAGCTGGTGCAGTGGGCGGCCCATCAGGCCGGGGTCGATGTGCCCGACGGGTCGTGGTTGCAGTACCAGCAGTTGCAGCGCCAGGGCGGGGCGATGAGCGTCGAGCAGGCGCTGCACACCCGTGGCGCGCTGCTGTTCTCGTTCTCCAGCTCGCCGGACGGGTCGGGACGGCCGTCGACCGCCCACGTGGCGATCAGCCTGGGTGACGGCCGGACGATCGAGGCACGCAACAGCCGCGACGGCGTGGGCGTGTTCACCGCGAGCAGCGCGCGGTTCAACTACGCCGCGGCGATCCCCGGTCTGTCCACCGTCCCGTCCGGAGGGTTCGGCGCGGGGTTGGGCGTGGCCCCGGGCGGGATCGGAGCGGATCCGTTCGACATGCCCGGCGCCGCGCTGCCCAGCGCCGTGCTCGGCGGCCCGGGGCAGACCGACTCCGACGGCGACGGCCTCACCGACCGCTTCGAGGCACTGCTGCACACCGATCCGAACCGGGCCGACTCCGACGGTGACGGGCTCAGCGACACCGCAGAGTCCGCGACCTACCACACCGACCCGCTCCGGGCGGATACGAACGCCGACGGCGTCGCGGACTCCATGGCGGTGGCCGCAGGCGGCGACCCCGGCCGGGCGCCGCTGTCGCAAGAGGCAGTAGACGCCCGGTTCGGCGGGATGCAGACGCTGGACACCGACCAGGACGGCCTGTCCGACCACTACGAACGCACGATCGGGACTCGGGTGGACGCGGCCGATTCGGATTCCGACGGACTGTCCGACGGCGTCGAGCAGGGTCTGGGCAGCAACTCGAACAGCATCGACACCGACCGCGACGGCCTCACCGACCACTTCGAGCAGCAGGCCGGCAGCCTGGGCCCCGCGCCTCAGGACCCGACAGGCGGCCTGCACCCTGCGCCGCTTCCATTCGGTGAGGGCGTGGGCGTCAGTACCGGCTTCGACGACGTGACCCCGGGGCTGTGAGGCTGTCGAGCCGGTGAGCCGCACCTGGCGGGTGAAGGGTCGAGCGCTTCCGTGTCCCGCGTCGATGAGGGTCTCGGCCTTGACCGGCACGCAGTCAGCGGCGAGTTCGGCCGATCGGTGGCACCGCACTCGTGGGACAGCGCGTCCGCCACGTCGGCGCCTTCGGCAAGTGAGTGTCGAGTCCGGCTGGGATCGGCACACGCGCTGCACTTAGGGTGCCGCTGCGTTCTCGGCAGTGCTCGAGTCGTTCGACGCTCGCCTGCTAGATGGCCCGAGCCGCAAATGCTCTGCGGAAGAATTTTGCCGCAGTCGACGAGCGGCTCGCGACGGTAGGAAAGGTGGCATCCTTCGTTCAGAAGGCACTTGCCTAACGAGGACTTGAGGCCGTCCACGCAGGCGGGCGGGCGCCGCGGCCGGGGGTCGCGGACGTCCGTCTTCGCGGTCGGCGATCTTGAGCGTGAACGGCCCGACGCATGCCCCTGTGCTGTGAGCGGAAGGTGGCGACACGCGACGAGGACTCCGATTGAGATGGTGACGCTCCCCGCGTCCCACCTGTACCTGTAGCCCGGCGCACCGTGCGGCTACCGCGACGCTTGACGCCATACCCCCGGAAGGTTACATGTGGAAGGAGCAGTACCCCCCGAGGGTATAGACAAGATTCCGGGAGCCGTCGATGACGTCCGCAGAGCACACTCAGACCTCCGCGCGGTTCCGGCGGTACGTGCCCTGGCAGGGACCCGCCACCCGCGTTGACTTGGCCCTGATGGGTGCGATCCTCGGCGTCGTCGGGTTCGGGCTGGCGATTAGGCCCTTCAAGCCGTTCCTCATCGCCGAGCACCCGGTGCTGCTGGGGTTCCTCAGCGGCGACCTGGTGGCGATCGGGGCCGGCGCGGCGTTCGCTCGCATCGGCGAGGCTCCACTCTGGCTGGTCGTCGTCGCTGGGGCCGTCGGGATGGTGAAGTTCGACTGGCTGGCCTGGTGGGCTGGACGACAGTGGGGCCCGGGCATCATCAGAATCTTCACCACCAGCGAGCGCGCTCAGCGATACGCCGCCCGTGCCACCGAGCAGAACCCGTGGATCGTGCGGCTTGCCGTCATCATCGCCGTCCTGCCCGGTATCCCCACTGCGGTGGTCTACGCCGCAGCGGGTTGGGCCAGGATGCGGCTGGCCACCTTCCTTCTCCTCGACCTCGTCGGCGCAGTGCTGATGACCGGCGTGATCGCCGGCCTCGGCTACAGCCTCGGCCAACGGGCCGTCGACGTCGTCCTGACGATCGACAGGTACGCATCGGCAGTGAGCCTGACGATGATCACTGTGGCCTTACTGATCCCCGCGGTGAAGCGGCGGATTCAGCGCAAGCCGACTCCGGTGAAGGACTAAGCGAAACCGGGCACGGCGTTCCTCGACTCGACTACTGACCGGACCCTACGCGCGTGCCGGGATAAGGGCGGCGTCGTCGGCGCTGTGCGTGATCGCTCCGTGCTGGGATTCGCGAACGTGACCTCGACACGGTTCGGCAGCGCGCGCCAGTACGTCGAGATGCCATCCCTGCACGTGTCGCGGGAGCTCCGTGGCACCGGTGTCGGGCGCAGGCTGTTCCGCCTCGCGGTGCGCGAGGCATGCACGACGGCGTGACGACCGAGGGTTCGGCCGCGCGCTGGGCGAAGAGCCGAATCAGTGGTAGTTCCCGGGCCCATCGACGACCGGTGTTGCCCCGGGCCGGGTCCATTGCGCGACCGGCCGTCCGGTAGGCCCCCACGTTGCCACTCCGTCGGCGTCGGTGCGCCAGAACCAGCACGAGTCGTGGCCCTCGGGCCACCCCGCCGGTGTCTCTTCCCATGCTTCGCCCCGGCCGTACGGCGTCATGTCGAGCAGAGCGAATACGCCTGCGGCAACCTCCGTGCCGCGACTGACGGTCGCATAGGTGAAGAAGACCTTGTCACCGTCGCGCAGGAAGCAGGCGACCGGCCCCATGTCGTCGCCCACCGGCCCGTCCAGGCCGCGCACCGAGTACCAGGGCTCGGTGTACCCCATGAACTCGACGAACGGGGCGACCTCGTCCCATGAACCCGAGGTCAACACAGCCAGCGAGACGCCCCGAGCTCTGAGGTAGACACCAGCCCGCTGGATGTGCCAGGTGTTGATGGTGCAGCCCATGCACTGCCCTTCGATCGGGATGCCGTCGTGCCACATGTGCTTGTGGACCAGGAGCACGTCGCGACCCTGGAACAGGTCGATGAACGCCACTGGGCCGCCGACTCCAACCACCTTCGTCGTGCCGTCGACCTCCACCATCGGTAGCCGACGGCGGGCCGCGGCGATCGCGTCGCCCTCCCGCATGTGGGCCTTCTCGCGGGCCATCAGGGGGTCGCGCGCCGCCTGCCAGGCCGCCACGTCGACTACGGGCGGCGCGCTGGCCGGATGGTCGTTCGTCATGGTGCTCCTTCCGACGGGCGAGTGGTGGGTCGGATCGGGTGCCGGGTGGTCATCGAGCGTCCGGCTCCGGGGGCGCCTGGTCGAACGGCGACCGCTGACCTTCGGCGTCCCACATCGCGATGTCGGCGTCCGTCACCTCGATGTCGACGTCCGGCGCAGACGCCACTTCGCGCCAGGCACTGAGGTGCGTCCACGACTCCCAGCGTTCGTACATGTAGACCCGGCCGGGATCGAGGACGTCGGCCGTGACAGCGACGTCGAGGCAGCCGGGTGCTCGGCGTGCCCGTCGCACCAAGTCGGCGAAGGCGGCGAGGTAGTCGTCCCGCTGGTCGGGCTGGAGGTTGACGTGACCAGCGATGATCAGCACTGCGTGACATCCGGCCGTGCTGCGCTCAGGGCATCTGTTGAACGGTTGCAACCCAAGACGTCCACCTTCCTCAAGTTCCGGCTGATCCTTGGGGTCCTGCTGTGCCGACCGGCGCCGCCGTCGCAACTCATCGGTGTGGCGTGTGCTTTCTCCGCCCAGCGCGGCCGTGGGGACCGACCGGGCAGCTGGATCGTGCTCAGCACTGTTGGCCAGCGCTGGCAGCCGCGCGCTTGCGCTGCACGTACTCCACGGGCTACGCCGCCGCGCCGCGCACCGCCCATGCGCGCCCGATGAGGCTGATGGAGTCGTCCCCGTGTACACGTGGTTGCGGCGATACCGCCAGGCGTTCTCGCGATCTGGAGCCGCAGCTGGATCGGCTGGTGGTCGCTCGTCGTGCTGATTCCCGTCGTCGTCTGGCTGTGGTTCAACCCTCGAGTCTTCCCGCCGGTCGACGGCCCGGCGTGCCGCGTCCACTGTCACGTGAACGAACTGCTCTTGCGGTGCCGTCTCCTCGGGCGCGCCGGCCTCGACCTTCGTCTCGACGTTCAACCGCACGCCGTCGTCGCCGCCGGCACCCGCCCTATGACCAGAGCGAATACCTCGTCGAGCCGGACCGTGCGCGAGTCCGGGACCGGCATCTGGGTGTTGACGATCGGGTCGGTCCGGGGATCGTCTGGCCGTCGGGTTCCGCAGTCCAGGCATGGACAGCTGGGCCGACGGCTTGACCCTCCTCGGTGATCTGCACGTCCAGTTCCAGTGTGGTCACACCCAACTGCAGGGCGTGGGCGAACGCCGCAAGGCTGCTCGCCGGTCGCAGGCCGAGGCCACCGCGATGAGCCTCGACGTCGAACGGCGATGGACCTCCTTGGTGGTCCATCGCGACGACCGAGAGGCCGACCATCAGAACAGCGGCCGTCAGGAAGGCGGCGACCGCTGACGCCAGCGGCTTGAGCGGCAGTCCGTGCACTACGTGAAGTCTCGCGTCTTGCTCGATCAAGTAGAAGGGTGTGATCGACCGCAGAAGCACATGAAGAAGAGTTCATCTGAGCCGCCGGGTTGTCACTGCAGAGCACTGCAATGGGTCATCGCTATCCAGGTCTCCATCGTGGGTTGGACGACCGTTCGCATCGGTTGCTGACGATCCCGATGCGCTGGTCCTGGTCCCGCGACGGCCGGGTGCACCCGCAATCGCTGGGTTCCCGAGCAGTGTGAGTCGCGGGGCTATCTCAGCGGGCAGCGCGAGCGCTGCCTTGTTCAGCACGGCGTCGCGCAGCACGGAGTACGCACGGCGAGGCCGTTGCTGCCGCTCGGGGCCAGCAGCATGAACAGCACCCGGCGTATCATCGTGCCGGACCGCAGCGGCACCGTGCTTATGTGGAGTGCTCCGGTGCGAGTGTCTCGCCCGCCTCCTCGGACCCGATCAAACAAGTTGCGGCCGAGTCCGGCGACGGGGGACGGACGTACGCCCGCTGCACCCGGTTGCCGCGGGGCTGTCGAGCGCGGCGATGTAGTGAGCGAACAAGCCGGTGAAGAACCACGGCATCGCCGGGTGCACCCCAAAATGGCCGTCGCCTTGTCACCCAGTAACCCGGTCTCGACCGCTCGCCGCAGCAGTCCATTCAACTCGGCGTCCGGATCCGGTCGACACCAGGGCCGCATCACTCGTCGCAATTGCGCCCCCGAAGCGGCCCGAACCAACCAGTTCCCTTGACGAGCTCGTGCGGGAAGGGCTCCTGACCCGGGAGGTCGGGCGGGGAACCTTCGTCGCGCGTCCCACGGTGAGCGTGCCGTTGCAGTTGGCGAGTTTCACCGAGGACATGCGCGCCCTTGGGTACGTCCCGTCCAGCCGGCTGCTTTCTCTCGGCCGCATCCCTGCAACCGAGCACGTGGCCGCAGTGATGCACATCGCCGTCGGATCCGAGGTGGTGCTCCTGTCGCGCCTGCGACTGGCCGACGGAATGCCGATGGCGATCGAGCGGAGCCACCTGCGTGGCGATCTGTTCCCCGGACTCGACCGCTACGACTTCGGGGTGGAGTCGCTCTACCGGGTCCTGGTCGAGGAGTACTGGGTGCGGTCCGAGGCCGGGGAGCAGGTGATCCGGGCCGGCATCGTGCGGGACGCCGACGCCGAGACGCTGAGCATCCCGCACGGCGATCCGGTCCTGGAGCTGGTGTGCACGTCCGTCTCGCGCGACACCGTCGTGGAGTGGACGACGTCGACGTACCCCGCCTCGCGCTTCGAGCTCTCGACTCAGATCGCTCCCGTCACAGTTCAGGGATCTGTGCCGAGAAGCGCTCTACGAGTGCGCGATTGAACTCGTCGTTGCCTGCCATGTTGGCGCTCCTCCATCGAGCGGCATCGGGGGCGAGCTCGTAGACCTCGCGCAGGATGAGGGTCCAGATCGTGTTCGTCGCAAGGCTCGACACGGGGGCGGTCACGGGGTTCTCGGGCGGCCAGGTGGCGTCCCCGGGCGGCACGTGGGTGTCGATGACGATGTTCGCGAGGTCGACGAGACGATGTGCCGCGCGCCGTGGTGCCGCCTCGCCGGCTGCGCGCGACGTGACCGCCACAACGGTGGCGCCCGCCTGGGCGGCGGACTCCGCCACCTCGACGGGGAACGGATTGGTACCCGAGTTGGAGAACACGATGACCGTGTCCTGCGCACCGATGCCTGCGTCGGCGGCCGCCGACGCGCCGACACCCTCCTCGCGTTCGGCCGCCGTGGCGGTGCGGGCACCGTAGAACGGCAGCACGCGCGGATGCCAGATGGGACGGACGAATGCGAGGCCGCCCGCACGGAAGAACGTCTCGAGCACGGCCGCAAGTGAGTGACCGGCTCCGGTGGGGCGGACGAGCCCGCCGGCCGCCGAGGTGGCGGCAATGGCCCGGGCAGCCATCACGATCTCGGCCTCATTACGCGAGCCGACGAGGTCGACGTATTCGGCGAGACTGTCCATCAGAGCCATCCCTTCTCGGTCAGAGCTTTCTCGAGCTGCTCGCGCACGTGGTTGACGTCGACGAAGCTGGTGATCGGCACGCTGACCGGTGCGATGTCGCCGACCTCCGAAAGGTACGTCGACTGTCCGATGACGACGTCAGCGCGCTGACCTCGGGCCGAGCCGATGTCGGTGTGTTCGAGGGACGCGGGCACGCCCAGCTGCTCGAGCGCGCGCTGCGCCGTCGTGCGCAGGATGAGGCTCGTCCCCATGCCGGCGCCGCACACGGCGAGAACCGACATGACCTCCGGCCGGTCGCCCGCGGCCGACGCCGGACGCGTCGCCGGGGCGGCCGCTCCTTCAGCCGAAGCCGCGACGCTGACCTGCTCTCGGGCCGCGGGAACGGCTACGTGGTCGCGCGTAACGGGAGCGCTGGAACCGGCTTCGCCCGCGATTGCCGCTTCCGGGGCGCTCTGCATGCGGCGGCCGAGGAGGACGAGCACGACGACGGTCGCCGCGATGAACACCGCCGCAAGCACCCACATGCCGCCCTCGCCGAGCGGAGAGAGCAGCCCGCCCAGGCCGCGGAGCGACCAGCCGACGACGAACCAGTCGGAGTCGGCCAGGGTGGCCAATTCCGGTGCGGTATTGCTCCAGACTCCCCAGCCGATCCACTGCCCGAACGCGAGGATGACGCCGTTGAGGACGCCGCCGAACACGGCGCCGCGCCACCCGGCGACGGCATTGCCGAAGACGCCGCCGGCACCACCGCCGAAGAAAAGCATGATCATCGGTGGGACGAGCACGAACCACCCGGCGGCCGCGAACACGCCCATGAAGACGAGGAAGGTGAGGGTCGACGCGAGGAAGCCGATCATCACCGCGGTAGGTGCCCGGGTGAACGTGACGGGCAGGTCGAGGGCCGGCTTCGCGCCCGGCAGCACGCGTTCGGAGAGGCCCTTGAACGCGGGAACGATCTCGGCGAGGAACATACGTACGCCGAAGAGCAGGATGGCGATGCCGGCTGCGAAGCGCAGCGCCTGCAGGATCGCCCACACCCACGGCAGCACGGTGGCGTCGGCCATCTGCTCGGTGACGACTCCGGCGTCCGCGAACAGGACCGCGACGAGCATGATCACGCCGATGACGAACGCCGTCGAGACATTGATGTCCTTGAAGAACGAGAGGGCACGCGGCAGCTTGAGGTGCTCCGAGTCGTGCTTCTCCGGGTCGCCGAGACGAAGCGCCTTCGCGCCGTAGCCGGCCGCGATCGCGATCGTGGAGTCGGTGTGGGCAAGCCCCACGTCGTCGTTCCCCATGACCCGTCGCATGAGCGGCCCGGCCCACAGGGGCTGCAGAACCCAGTAGCAACCGATGAGCAGGGATCCCACCCCGGCGAGGACCCAGCGGTTCACGTCCCCGAATGCCTCGACCAGGCTGGCGGTGATGACGACGCTCATCCAGTACATGAGGTGGCCGGTGAGGTACACGAATCGGGCCGCTCGGAACACGCGGACGAACACGAGGTGCACGACGAAGCCGCCGGCGATGATGAGCGGAACCACCGAGCCCTGTCCGGCGGAGAACTCCGTGAGGGTCGCGCTGGCCGCAGGAGGGTCGAGCCCCAGGGCGCTCGCGACGATGGTCTGGAAGGCCGTCAGTCCCCCGACGAAGATCTCCACGCCGATGTTCAGGACGACGACGCCGATCGTCGCGCGCAGGCCGCCCGCGATGACCTGCTCGAAGGGTTTCCGTTGCAGGGCGAGGCCGATGATGGCGATGATGCCGATGAGCACGGCCACCTGGCTGAAGAGGTTGTTGGTGATGACCTCGACGAGGTCCTCGATCCATGACATGGGATTCCTACGGTGTCGGGTAGCGGACAGGGGGAAGAGAAATACCCACCGACCGGCCTCTGACCGCAGAGCGGTCCACGTCGGCAACCCGCCGAACCGGACCCCGTATTCGAGCGGGACCGGCTGCACCTCGGCAGCCGTCTGCATCTAGGAGCCCAGTTGGGTGGCCGCGTTGTCGGCCCAGGCCTCGTGGATCTGGACGTAGGTGCCCGCCGTCGTCAGAGATCGATGGCGGGTTTGGTGGGCGATGGCGCGGTCGGACGCTCCGCGGAGGTGGGCGTAGGTGATGAAGCCGGCGCGCAGCGAGTGCGCGCTGTACGGAGTGGGGTCGAACCCGGTTCGGGCGACGGCGGCCTGTACGAGGTCGTTGACCGACTCGGGGTGCAACGGGCGGGACAGGGCACGGTTGCCCTTGCTGACCGGGCGCAGCACCGGGCCCTCGGTCACTCCTGCGGCTTCGGGCCAGGCGTGTAAGGCGGTTACCGGGCAGCGTCCGCGGTGGCCGGCGCGGGGGAGTACCACCAGTTCGGCTTCGAGGCCGTACTGGTTGGGCTTCGACCGGGGGAGTGCGAGCACCAGGCCGTTGGGGTGGTCGGTGACTTGGTCGACGGTGAGCCCGGCGAGCCCGGTGAGCCCGGTGAGCCCGGAGCGGCGGAGCGCGGCCCAGGATCCGACGCAGCAGCGCCCGGTCCCGCAGCCCGGCGAGATCCGGATCGTCCGCTCGTTCCACGTGTCCTCCAGGACGCGTGAGCACACTTGACCGAGGCCGAATGCACGGTCCCGCGACAGCCGGACCACCAACCCGCCGCCAGTTGGCCTTCATAACCTGGGTGGCGGTCTTCCCGACCCTCACGGTCCTCAACCTGGCCCTCGGCAACTGGCTGGGCTCGCTGGCCCCGTCCTGCGCACCTTCGTGCTCGCACGATCTGCGTGGCCTGATACGCAGCGCAGGTGAACAGGTCTTGTGTTCATGCCATTGTCGACCCAAGTTCACGATGGCCTTGCCAACAAGCATCCAATATTTCGCGGTAGACCGGTGAATACTTGATGGGCAGCAACCACGTGGACAGTCGTGCCGTGCGCTGAGTTCGACGCCGAGAGGTGGGACATCACGTTCACGCTGTGGCGGCACGGCCCGTCCCGGCCCGGTTCGGGCCGTTGAAGGGTGAAGAAATTGGAAGGTTCGGGGGATAACCCTACCGTGTCATTTCGGGATACCCCGTTGGTAAGTGTTGATCGCCTCCACTATAAACATGCCCGTGAGTGTGGATGTGCCTGAGCAGCACGGTCCCGAAGCGACGCCGGTCGTCGAGCGTGACGCCGCCGACTGGCTGCGACGTACTGCCGACGTCGTCGTGTCCTGGTCGCGTCCCGGCTGGTGGTGTAAGTCCGGGGCCTGTCCCGGCGTGCCTGAGCACGTGGGAGGGGCCACCGCGTGAGTCTCTGCGTGAACCGACCAAGGATCTCGTAGAGAGGTGCCACGCGATGG
>NZ_JAVREJ010000052.1:0-15204 GCF_031845345.1 Pseudonocardia charpentierae
TGCGCGAACAACCCGTCCAACCCGGCCGACCACGCAGCAAGATCCTCCTCCACGAACACAAGATCGAGAGGATAGACCACTGTCGATCACGAACTGCGGCTGGAGTACTAGTACTGCAACGGCGGTTTCGGCGTGTCGTGGGATGCTGACCGCTGGCGGGCGGCGCCAGCTCGCGGGTGAGCCGGGCCATCACCTCGGCCGGAGCGAGGTCGGCGGGCGCCGTAGTGCATGGCGAGGATCCGGCCCGTCTCGGCGACGAGCCGACGCGGTGGAGCTACACCGCTTCCATGGTTCGACCCGCGATCGCAAGGCCCCCCGGCGAGTGGCGCGACGCCCAGCTCGTCCCGGCGACGAACGCCTCCCGGTCGACCACGAGCCGCTCACCCGCCATCCTGCGCTCCACGGTGGACCGAGCGTCGAGCATCGCCCGCGCCGCCCGCGCCACGGCCACCAGACCCTGCTGCGCCACGAGGATCTCGCAGAACTCGATGAGCTTGTCGGCGCGGGAGAGGTCGCCCAGCGCCTGCCCCCACAGCTGCGCGGGTGTCCAGAACATGTTCAACGCAGGCAGGTTCCCGTACGCCTGCCGCGCGAGGAGGTCGATCCGGTGGGGATCGGTGACGTCCCGTTCGAGGGCGGCGCGCAGTGCCGCCGCCTCCGGCCGGTCGACCGGGAACGGGATGCCGCCCCGGAACGGGTGGATCTGCAGGGCTGTCAAGGGCGGGAGTCCTGGACCGGCACACCTACATCGGTCAACTGCTGCCTGCACGCGGCGACGGCGTGCGCCATGTTGGTGTCCACCGAGGCACCCGCGAAGTGCAGACCGAAGCCGTAGGGCGCCCCGTCGAGCCAGTTCAACAGGGGCGAGCCGGAGTTGCCGCCGAGCGTGGTGGGGTCGTGGCCGACGATCCACCGGCGCGGGTCGGCATCGCCGAAGGACCCGACGGGCCGGTGCACGGTGCCCGGGGCGAGGCGTTTCACCCCGTAGCGGTTGCCGAACAGCGTGGTGGTCACCCAGGTCCAGTCGACGCCCTCGTGCACCCCGCCCGACCAGCGCGGCGGTCCCGGGTAGCCCACCACGCAGAACGAGCCGAGCTGCCCGGCCGGGCCGTCGGTGTCGGCCAGCACCGGCACGGCGTCGGGGATCGTGCCGCCGTCGACCGGTTCGAGCCGCAGCACCGCGGCATCGAGCCGCTGGTAGCCCGGCCCGTCGACGCCGGTGGTCACCACCTCGACGATCTTGCAGCGGTTCCGCCGGGTCGCCCCGGACTCGGCGACGAAGTCGACGAACGCGCCATCGAGCACCTCGAACCCGTGCGCGGTCGGCTTCACCTTCCAGGCGAGGCGGCGCCAGACGGCCTCGGCGACGTGCAGGTTGGTCAGCGCGAGACCGGCGTCCTTGTCGACCACCCAGCAGGTGCCGAAGTAGTTGCGCCCGCTCGGGTTGGCCGGCTCGACCCGGCCGACCGCGGCGATCACCGGCTTGAGGGCGTCGGCGGTCGAGCTGAGCGTCGACGACCAGTCGCCGGCCGTCGGGTGCGAAGCGTCGACCTCGTCGTTGCGGACGAGCAGGGACGGGCGCGTGCCGTCGGTCCGCACCACGGCCTCGAAGGCCATGGTCTCCGTCGGGCTCAGCGGGGCGTCCGGGTCGGCGTCGAGCTTGCGTGCCGCCCGCCGTGTCACCCGCAGCAACGCCTCGCGGGCTCGCTCGTACTGCCCCGGGTCGCCGGTCTCGTCGTCGGGCAGCGCGTCGGCCACCAACGCCGACCTCAGCCGCTCGGCGACGTCGCCGGCACCGGGTCCGCGGCTCAGCGCCTCGTCGGAGTCGACGGACTCGAGGTCGACACCCTCGCGGTCGCTGATCGTCCGCGCGGCCACGAGCGCGCGCAACCGCCGGTTGTACGCGTCGGGGACGATCTCGTCGGTCACGGCCCGGCCTCCCCCACCTCGGCGTCGAGGTCGTCGTCGAGTTGCAGGTGATCACGCAGGTGGTGGTTGCGGACGGCTCCGGCGAGGTCGCCGCTCACCTCGACCGCCACGGTCGTCTCCGTCGTCGCGCCTTCGTCGCCGCGTGTCAGCAGTTGCCGCTCGAGCAGCGCGGTGGCCAGCTCCGGCCCGAACCGGACCCAGTCCAGCTCGGGGTCGTCGGCGGCCTCGGGGCTCACGGTCTCGGCGACCAGGGAGGCCACGCTGAATCCGGGCTCCTCGAACGGGTCGGGCGGCAGGACCGTCTCGCGGTCGCGGCCCGCGTCGAGGTCGGCGGCGAGCAGCGACCGGGCGTCGGCGATCCCGGCGCCCATCTCGAAGCCGTTCCAGCCCGCGGGCCGGCGCGCCGTCGCCCGCAGCAGCCGCCGGAACATGTCCTGCAGCGTCTCCCCGCGCGCGCGGGCGGCGGCGATGAGATCGGCTCGGCCGTGGTGCGCGAGCCACAGCGCGGCCACGCCGGCGGTGAGGGCCACGGCGAAGCTCGTGCCCTGCCCCTGTCCGACCTCGGTCCCGTTGGAGGCCACGGCCTTCAGCACGTTCTGTGCGGGAGCGGCGATGTCCACCGCGGATCCCCGGCATGTGCCGCGCCACATCCCGTCGGCGTTGTTGGTGCCCGCGACGGCGATGCACTCCTCGTAGCGGGCGGGCCAGACCACCGTCCGCACGCAGTTGCCCGCCGCGGCGAGGACGATGACGTCCGCCGCGACCGCGCGACGCACCGCCCGTTCCAGGACGTCCGCCGGCACCCCGCCGAGGCTCATCGTGATCACGTGCGCCCCGTTGTCGACGGCGTGGCCGATCGCCTCGGCCACCGACACCTGGGTCACCTGAATGACGCTGGTGACCGCCCGGATCGGCATGTGACTCGCCGCCGGCGCGGAACCCGCCACCGTGCGGGCCTCCGGCGACACGACGACGCTCGCGGTGCCCGTGCCGTGGCCGGGGTTGCGCCCGTCGAGCGGGTCCGTCGGGTCCGGGTCACGGTCGAGCACGTCCCAGCCGCCGAACCGCACCACGCCGTCGAGCTCGGTGTGCGCGACGACGCCGGTGTCCGGCTGCGCGATCACGATCCCCGCGCCACGCGCAGGCCGCCCCTCCGCGATGGAGAACTCCCAGGCGGCCGGGACGTTCAACCGGTCGAGCGCCCAGCGCGGCGGCAGGTTTTCTGCGTCCACCCAGCACCCCGGCGGGAACCGGATCTCCTCCGGCACCGCCTCCCCGGGCTGCGGTACCTCCTCCTCGGGGAAGAACGGCGTCGGCAGGTCGGGTTCGGCCGTGCGCAGCCCGAAGTCCTCGGCCAGCGCGTACCCGGCGGCGTACGCCCGCGCCGGCTCGGTGTGGTGGAGCGTTCGCGTGGGCAACTCCAGCACGAGCACACCGTGATCGGCCGGCGAAATCGGCGCGATCTGCGGGTCGAACTCGGCCAGCTCGGTCTGCACCGCGGCGGCCACCTCGCGTGCGGATTGCTCCGGCCGCAGGACGAGCGCGAAGCGCGCGGGCGGCTCCGCATCGTTCGGAGCACGCGTGGGAAGGGCGGACAGGGCGAGGGTCGAGGACGGCGCCATCGCCACCTCCAATTTGCTGGTCGCGGCGGTGCTCCCGGTGAGGAGCACGACCGGCACCATTCTCGTCGCTCCCGGTATGGGAAGGCGATACGCACAACTACGTACGCCTGCGCACGGCGAAGTAGTAACTCACGGTCGGCCGCGGCGCGCCGCCAACCCGCCACCATGTTGAGCCGAGCCGGGAAGCCGTGCCGCGCTAGCACGGCACGGCTCGGTGCCAGGGCGTCGATCGACAGCCCGAGCGTCGGAAGGAACGACAGAAGATCGACCAAGCCGGCGCGCTCCGAGTCCCGCGCCGAGGCGCTCGACGCGCTGGCCGCCGCCGTACTCGCCGCCGGTCTCGATGTGGCGCTGCGACCACGCGGCGTCGGCATCGACGTCATCTCTGGCGGGCTACACCTGACCATCGACGGTGCCGCCGGCCGTCGGGCTCGGGTGCCGCGCGGTCGTGCTCGCGCTACCGCCAGCCTGCGCCGGGCCGGGCAACATCCGGTGGGGTCCGGTCTTCCCGGCTGCTCGGGCTGCGGCCGCGGTGACGCTGTCGTCAGGCGCGGCAGCAGTCACGGTGGCCTCCACGGACCGCGCAGAGGATCGATCTCGAGCGGTTCGCCGGTCGGGCCCACAATGTGCTCCTCGGCGGCCACCCTCACCGTCCGCAGACCGGACTTCCGGGCCCGTGCGGTGGTCTTGGTCGAGTGGCCCGTGCAGCCCGTGTCTCGGCCGACGCCGCACGGCTGCCGGACCGGGCGGTCCCAGATGCCGAAGGGCGGTCCGGTGAGCAGCACCTGGATGTTCACGGTCGGCCGGAGCGTTCAGGGCCAGCGTTTTCAGGCGTCGTCGACGAACTTCTTACCTCTCGACAAGCGAGACGGTGAACTTCACACTATCTTCGAGTTCGCAGTCCGGAGGTCTAATTGTCGACACGGCTGCGTCCCGCCCGGCCCGCGTACGCAGAACTACGTATGGGAAATGCCACGGGTCGACTGCACGCTGTTGAGGTCGGTCAATAACGCCCGGAGTTCGAACTCCACATCGAGCCGCCGTCGCCTGACCGGTGCGCCGGCACTTCGACCGACTGCGCAGATCGGGGCCCGAAAAGCGACTCCGTAGTTGCGCCATCATTCACACCTTCAGCAGCAGAGGACGATCCATGACTCAGCCTGAGTACGCTTCCTTCGACGACGAGGCGGTTTCGAAGACCCTGGAGGCTGCACGGCAGCCGTACGAAGGGACAGACCTGAGGACTGTCACGGAGATCTCTCCGGCAAGCAGCGCCGGTTTGGAACTCCGTGCCCAGTGCATCACCGTCACGTCCGGCAACCACAGAGTGTGCGTGAACCTGCCCCTGGGACTGGGAAGGGCATGTCTTCCGCTTCCCTTCGATCTTCCGGACGGCACAGCCGTTCGGGCCTGCCTCAGCATCCGCACCGGACCGTTCGGGATTCCGACGGGGGTGTGCGTGACCCTCTCCGTAGGCGGAGAGCAAATCGTGCGCAAGTGTTTCCCCTGATCCTCTGAGGGCCGCTGCCCTGCGGCCTCGGGAGCACATGATCGATACCACAGAGTCCGGCTCGGTCGCCCTTGCAAACATCCGCCGGCACTGTGTTGCTCGATGCTACGGAGATGAGCGGGACGGCAGCGGGCACCGCGACGGCCCGCTCATCTCCGGCGTGAACGTCGAACAGGCCTGGCAGCCCGGACTCTAGGACTTGGACCGCGCACCGTGCGTCCATAGGGCGACCAGCGGGCAGGTTCTGGTCAACAACGTCGCAACGACGGCCGGCCTGGCGAGGGGGACGTGCTGCGTTCATCCGGTACGACTTCGCCAAGGCCCAATCGTGACTCGACGTCGAGTGCGGCGTGAAACGCTCCATTACCCGCAGTCAGCACATCTCGCACATCTAGCCCGACACGGCTCGGGAAGACGACTGTCGTCTGCCGGGTCGGGCCAGGTCTCTCGTCCGTCACGCAATCCGACCCCTGAAAGGTTTTCAACCAATGCGTGTACCCGTCCTCGCGATCCTGCCTTCGCAGGAACCGCTCCAGGAATCTGCTATCACCGCCCTGAATCCAGACCGGCCGCCGAGTTCGCTCGCGAACGCCGAAGTGCCCTCCGGCCTGGACCTGGACATGTCATTCGCCGCCGTCCCGATCGGTTCCGGCACGGGCCAAGAAGCCTCACTAGAATCGTTGGAACCCAATCGGTCCGAGCGTTTCGCCGTTCGGGCGTTCGTCGAGGTGAACGATCCAGCAGAAATTCCGGAAGAAGTCGACGGGCGACCGCTGTTCGGCGACCCGGCCATCGCACCCTTCCTGACGTGTGGTGGGACATCACCGGTGGGAACGGCCACCGACGTGGCCCGGAAACTGAACACGGCAGCACTGGACGGTCGAGGCCTGGACGGAAGCGGTGTGGCGGTCGCGATCGTCGACACCGGGATCAACCTCAACCATCTGAGAACTCAGATTGGCCAGATGCCGTTGCTGGATGCCGGAAACTCCTGGCGGCCGCCGGGCAGTCCTGCGCCGGGTGCCAATCCAGTGGATCACGGCACCATGTGCGCCTACGACGTGTTGATCACGGCGCCCCGGGCGACGCTCCTGGACGTCCCGGTGCTGCGTGCCACCGCTCCGGGGGGTGCCGTCACCGGCGGATTCCTCAGCGTTGCACTGCAGGCCTTCGCTCATCTGCTCGGCTTCTGGGCGGTTGCGTTCGCACCGGGCGGCGGCCCGCGCTACAAGGCTCTGGTGATCAACAACAGCTGGGGGATCTTCCACCCGAGTTGGGACTTCCCTCCTGGCCATCCCGGTCGCTACATCGACAATCCGACCCACCCCTTCACGGCGCTGACCTCCGTTCTGGCCCGCTCGGGTGCTGACATCCTCTTCGCCGCCGGCAACTGCGGCACCCAGTGCGCCGACGGGCGGTGCCAGGGCCGGACGACGGGGACGATCTGTGGCGCGAACGCGAGCCCCGATGTACTGACCCTGGCCGGGTGCGACACGAACGACGTTCGCGTCGGCTATTCCTCTCGCGGCCCGTCCATCGCCGGCATGTTCCAGAACAAGCCCGACATCACCGCGTACACTCATTTCCTTGGCTCGAAAGCATTCGGCCCCACCGAGCCAGACAGCGGGACATCCGCGGCCTGCCCCGTTGCGGCGGGATGTGTTGCAGCCATCCGCACCAAGGTCTCGCCGACAGCGGTGCCGCCCGCCGGCCTCTTCGCGCAACTGCAAGCCACCGCACGACCTGCAGCCGGGCAGGCCGGCTGGAACCGCGACTACGGTCACGGTATCATCGACACCGACAGCGCAGCCCAGAGTTTGGGCGTGTGACCTCGTCCGCTACACCGAGATGTGAACCATGGCTGACAACGAGAACGTTCTCCTCACAGTGCATGGTGGTACCACGCCCCCGACGCTGGCCGAGGCTGCAGCCCAGCTCTCCGTCGCGGAGCGGGATCTGGATTCAGATTTTGGCGTGCGACCGATCAACCCGGATCGCGGGCTCTACGCGGTCAAAATTCCGGCCGATCGACTGCCCGAACAGGAGCGGCCCACCACCTATAAAGGCCCGTTCTCCAATCCTCGGATAGAGGCGTTCGGCCCGATTCGGGGAGACGACGAGGAGGCTCCCGAATAGACCGGTCTCTCAGTACTCGGGTCCTAACTTGATCTTTAACCTCTCGGTGCTGCAGACGCGCCGCTCGGCAACCCCTGACTGATTATGGGTGCAGCCAAGGGCTGCGGTGGAGAGTCTGCATGATCAAGCCTGTGCATCGGCGCTCGGGGAGCTGTCCCGGTTCCGGCGGGAGTTCTACACGTCGTTGACCACGCGGGCGGATGCGCTGTTCGAGCTGACCGACGCGGTGCTGTGCGCTGACGGGCCGGTGCGGTCGCTGGTCGATCTGACCCTGGTCGCGGAGCACCGACGTGGACACGGCGCGATGTATCACGCGCTGTGCGAGGGCCGGGTGGAACCGCAACGGTTGCGCCGATCGCTGGCGTCGCTCAGATTCCACTGGTGAGCCGGCCAACGATGCCGGTCTCGACATCTCGGCGCCTCACTCCTTCTCCTCGCCCCCGGCCCTGCAGGTGATGTCAGTTTCTATCTCCGGCCTCGACGATCAGCCACTGCGCGTCCTCGGTGTTTGTCACAGTGGTCCATCCGACGGGCCACTGCTGAATCCCCGACGCAGCAGCTGCCTCCGCTGCCCTCACTCCGGACAGCTCGGGCCGCCGGTCGAACGATGTCTCGCTGAAGTTGACACGACCGCTGAATTCGGCCGCCCCCAACCAGCTGTTGCGCCCGAAAGCGGCCCGTCGCTCGAATGTGGCCCGGCGGAAGTCGGCGATAGTCGAAAAGCGGGCGCCCCCGAACCAGGCATCGTTCCCGAACTTCGCCGCCTCGAACCAGGCGGCACCGAAGAACTCCGCTCCGTCGAACTGCGCCTGGCGGACGAACTCGGCGTGCAGGAAACGTGCGACGCCGAAGAACCGGCAGGCTCGGAACATGGCGTCCCTCGCCGTGCAATGACGGAAGTCGAAGTCGAACAGCACCGCCCGCTCAAGTCGATGTCCATGTGTGGCCAGAAGGACTCTTCGCCCTGTTGCGCTCTGCTACCTCCTTGGGGCTGTCTAGGCCGTCGTATATGCGACGCAAGGATGGTCTGTGCGGCGACACGGACCTGCCATTCGGCCAGGATCGATTCCCCTTCCCCTCTGCCAGGTCCGGTCTGGGCGGAGGCGCGGCGCTGTATCTCTGCGATGGTCCCCCAGGTGTCGATCACTCCAGGCATGGTCCCCCAACCCGGCTTCGGCTCGGGTTGTGCGGGACCGCCCCAATCTCGTGGCCACAAGTCGAGCTCGGCCCGCTGCTCAGGGGTGCTGGTGGCAATCCGCTCGGCGATGTGTTCGTCGACGCCGAGGCCGACGGACTCCAGCACACCGTCGGCGGGCGGCGGCCCAGCGGCCACATCTCGACGAGCCGCCGGTCGAGTTCGGTGTCGGAGATGAGCTCCTCACCGGTGGCGGTGGGCGCCGACCCCGCGTCCCCGGGCACGCTCTCCAGGCCGTCGGCGTGCGCGATCATGGTGACGAGGAGCTGGCCTCCTTCGAGCCCGGTGCCGCCCAGGCGCTGAGCCGGTCCAACGGGAGCGACAGCACGCCGGTGAGCAGGGCGGGAAGCGGCGACTGGCGCTTGATGAAGCCGTCGGTCGGCAGGTCCTCGGCGTTGAAGATGTGGCTGTGGCAGTGGCAGTCCACGATCACCCGCGACATGGTTCCATCCTTCTGGTCAGAGCGTGGGATAGATGCCGTGCCGGTTCAACCAGTCGGTGCCGACGAGGTCCGTGATCTCGTCGTGGAAGGACGCCGTTTCCGGGTCGGCCAGCACCTGCTTCACGAGGTTGCCCAGCTTGCCGACCCGATCGGCTTCGGTGAGCACGCTACGGACGAGCCGGACCGGGCTCTGCTTCACCTCGAAGGAGCCAGCGTCCAGCCCGGCCTGCGCGGCGAGCCGTAGGACGTTGCGCGATTGCGGGTATGCGCCCGCGAGGGTGCGCAAGAAGCGCTGAGTCGCGGGATTGTCCGCATCCAGAGGGCCATCCAGGAGCGCAGACGGCCCGCCGCGTAGGTCGCTCCGTTCCTGCGGGTCGATACGCCACCAAAGGTAGATCTGGCGCAGCGCCTCCAGCACAGGCTGCGGTGGCGGCCGGAGACTGAAGGCCTGGCCGAGAACCGACGCGACCTCGGCAGCAGGCCCGCCGATCACCTGCATCCATTCGGTGGGGGTCGAGCTCTCCAGTCCGACGCTCTGGGCGATCCGGCCCTGAAGGTCCCCGCCGGCGTCCCACGCGGCCAACGCGCTGGCGAGCCCGACCAGGTGCGTCGAGTAGGTGACGGTGCCGAGGCCGACCACCTGGACCGCGTCAAGCACCATGAAAGGCTCCTCGCGGCCGAGCGTGGCCGCGAGCAGCCGGATGAGCCCGGTCCGCGACCGCACCGCCGCCGGGTCGACTTTCTGGAGCAAGGCCCGTGCGTCGAGGTCGAGTAGCCAACGGTCGTGATCGAGGCTTGCGCGCTCCAGCGTGGCCAGCCGGTTGAGCTGCAGCTCCAGGCGGAGGAGCGGATGGCCCGCGAGCCAGGTCTCCTCGTCCGCGGCGCTCAACACCGCGGCGGCCTCCGCACCGCCGACCGACCGTTCCAGGAGCAGTGCACGCCGGACGGCGGCCGCGGCATACCGCTCAGGCTCTCGGGCCGCGGCCGCCGCCGCGACGTCCCGACCCGCCGCGTCGGCGGCGGCCACCCGGTTCCCGCGCGCCTCCTCGACCTGTGCAACGAGGACGTGCAGCGTCGTCGTCGGTCCGAATGGGCCGAACCCGGCCAGGAGCCGGTCCGCCCCATCGACGTCGCCGCGATCGAGCGCTCGTCTCGCCTGCGCCGCCACCTCGCGTTCCGCGGCCTGACGGCGGAGGTCCTCGTCGAGCGAGCCGTGGTCCGCGACGGTCCGGTTGACCAGCTGCCTGCTCTCGGGCGGGAGTGTGTTGACCGAGGGCTGCGCCGCGCGCACCGCGGCCACGTCCAGCTCGCCGGGCGCGACCGCGTCGCCGAGCGCCAGGCGGTGGTAGGCGATCTCGGCCTCGGCGCTGGGCACGGTCGGCCTACGTCCGTAGTAGTGGACCGCGCGCCGATGCACCGCCGTGATCAGGTCGGGATCGATGTAGCGAAGGGCGAGCAGAGCGGGCCCGCGCAGCTCTTCGCGCAGCTTCAGAACGTTTGACTCCCGATCCGCGAGCGCCGTCTCCGCACCCAGCCCGGCCATCATCGCGGCGGCGTCCAAGTCGCCGCGGCCGAGCACCGGGAAGATCACCTCACGCAGGAGGTCGGGCGTGACCCGACGTAGGGCGAGCGTCGCCCTTGCCACCGCCTGGACGGCCGCGGTGTCCTGCGGCCGCACGCCTTCGAGATGTCCGAGAATTCGGTGGTAGAGGAAGCCGTTGACGAACTCCGTCGCGACCCTTCCCAGCGCCCGGGCCTGTGCGGCGGCATCGTCCACGGCGGGCAGGCCGTCGAGGGCGAGCACACGTGCGGCCAGCTTGAGCGTCAGGGGGCTGCCGCCCACGCTCTCCACTACCTTCTCCGCCAGCGATTCTGCGATCGGCTCCCACGGCCGGCCGGGCAGGCGGGAGAGCTCCAACGCGAACAGGTGTCGCAGGAGTCTCACGGCCGCGTCACCATGGAACGCCTCGACGTGCAGGTGCTGGTCGTCGGGCGTAGGGGCGACGAAGGTCAGCGCAGGCGCCCGGCCGCTGACGACGAGGCGGAACTCGGAAATCTCCGCGGACAGTGCGGAGAACATGCGGTAGACCTGCTCGCCGATCCGCCCCTCCCCGCGGCGTTCCTCCTCGCGTTGCAGCTCCTCGTAGGTGTCGACGATCACCACGAGCCGTCCTTCGCAGACCGTATGGAGGGCCGTGGCCAGCGGGGGGATCACGCCGCGCCAGCTCTCGGTGTACTCCGACTCCAGCCCGCCACCGCCCGCCGCCTCCGCCCCCTCGGCGCCAGTGAGGTCGAGATAGCGCTTCGCAGCCGGGAACTGCGCGCTGACCTGCCGGGCGACGTCCACGACGAGGGCCAGCGGATCGAACGACGACAGGGTAGGCCGGTCGAGGTCGAGGTAGGCCCAGGCGCTGGGATCGGCGCGCGCCGTGAGGTCGAGGACGAACTGGGCCACGAGCGTCGACTTGCCGACCCCGCCGATGCCGTAGACGAGCAGTGCGGGCCGATCGGCGAGCGCGGATCCGCCCGGGTCGTCGATGTGCTTGCGCAGGCGTTCCCGCTCCGCCTCCCGTCCGACACACCCGTCCGCGGTGCTCTCCTGAACGGGGCGCAGCGTTTCGATGAGCGCCAGGCGTCCCTCGGCCCGTTCGTGGTCGAAACCCGGTGGCGCGAGGTCGGGTACCCCGCCGAGTGAGCCCGCCACGGCGCACCAGCGCCCGACGTGCAGCACCGCGATCAGCTCATCCTCGTCGAGTATGTCCGGGTTCACCGCACGGCCGTATACGGCCTCGTCCAGCATGCGTTGCAGCGCGCTGTGCAGCGGTTCCGTCTCCGTCCGCCGCCGGACCAGCTCGGCCCGGCCGCCCCGGCGCAGGAGCCGTACCAGCACGTCGATCCGGATGCGCTCCTTGAGCATCCACTCCGGACGCTCGTCACGGTCCGCGAGCTGGTCGCTGAGCAGCTCGACCGCGGGTCGGACGTCGGCCGGGACGGCCTCGAGCGGATCGAACGTGGCCACCACCGCGAGGCGCTCGACGGCGGGTGACTCGCGGACGTCGGCGACCCGTCGGCCCAGCTCGGCCAGCTCCACGGTCGACGGCTCGGCCGGTGGACCTGCGGGTGCGGAACGCTCCGGTGCGTGGCTCATGTCCCCGCCCCCAGCCCCACCGACGCGCAGATGTTCCTGACGGCATCGGGCAGCGCCAGCGAAAGCTCGATCGGCTGCTGAGCGGTCGTCATCGTCGGGAACCACTTGGCGAGGAACGCCGTCCGGCAACGCGGTGGGAGCGCGACGCCCCGCTCCGCGGCCTTCGCGTCGAGCCAGCGCCCGACCTCGTCGCGGGAGAGGCCGTCCGGGCGGTCGACCACCGCCCACCGCAACGACTCGTGTCCCAGCCGGTCGGCTTCCTGCCCGGCGAGCACGAGCCGCAGAGTCGTCTGCGGGTCGTCGGCCAGCTCGACCAGCGCATAGAGGATCTCGTCGACGCCGTGCCGCTCGATCTCGGTGATCTGGTCGATGCTGTCGACGAACACCCACCATTGGCGCTTGCTGGCGAGCAGACGTTGGTAGCACCACTCTCGGAAGTGGACGACCTGGCGAGCGACCTGCCCGATCGGCGCCGTGGCCCCGTCTGCGGACGCCAGGCGCGCCATGATGGGGTCGACCAGCGCGGCCCGACGTTTCGACGGTGCCATGGTCCTGCTCTTGCGCAGGTCGATCTCGATGATCTCGACGCCCGCGGGGGCCGATGTCTGCAATTCAGGAACACGGTGGGCCTCGGCCGCCATGTGCTTCAGCAGCCAGCACGACCACGAGACGCCGCTGTCGGTGTTTCCGACGATCACCATTGACCGGGCGGCCTGAGCGTCGGTCATCGCCGTCCAGACCTTGTCCCGCAACGATTCCCGGTTCACCAGGGGTCTCGGACCGACCTGGAGCGTGCGGTGCGGCAGCGGCGCGGCGGTCACGGCCGGGACCGCCGCGAGCGGCAGGGTCGGGGCGGTGAGGAGGTCATCGACTGCCTTCGCGATGCGCCAGATCGGCACGGCCTGGTTGCGTTGCGAGTTGCCGTAGTGGTGCATCCCGATCAGGCGACCGAGCTGGTCGACGATCGGCCCGCCAGAGGACCCGGGCTCGGTATTCGTCCGGTACCGCATGCGGGTCTTCGTCCCCGCCGGGTTGAACGCGATGGCGTCGACGAGTACCGACCAACTCATGAGCGCCGCCCGCGGGAAGTGGAAAACGCTCACCCAGCTCACCCGGGTCAGGTCAGGCTCGCCGCCGTCCAGCAGGTAATACCCCCGGGTGCCGGTGTCGGGAGTCGGCTCGTCCCCGACACGGCGTTCGAGCCGCAGTAGCGCGTAGTCCAGCCGGTCATCGGCCGCGTCCCAGTCCGGTTGGACCGGCGGCAGCTCGTGCGGGCTCGGCGGGCTCGATCGGAGCACTTCCAGCACCTTGACCGCCACGCCGGTCTGCGCCCTGGTCGTTCCCCGGGGGTGGTAGTCGAACACGACGTCGACGCCTCCGAGGTCAGACTGTCCGGGCTCCCCTCGGCTGTGCAGGACGTGCGCCGCGGTCATCAGGCAGTCCGGCGCGACCAGGAAGCCGGTGCCGACGACCGCGCGACCCCGCCGGATCGCGGCTACCCGGCGGCGGGCATCCAGCAGCACCCGGATCGGCTCGTCGATCCCCTGCGTCGCCACGAGCGGCACGTTGATCGTCTGCAGCCCGCCTTCGGAACCAGGGAGGATGACGTCCGCGACTTCGGCGATGTCGAGGGTCTCGAGCAGCGCGTCCCGGGCCTCGGTGGACTCGGGCAGCCCGTGCCGCGCCACCCAGTGCGCGTTGGCGAGCCCTAGGCGGGCGCCGAGCAACCCCTTCATCGGGGTCACGAAGCGGGACCGCTGCGGGTCGGTGAGCAACTCCGCCGCGAGGGGCAGCAGTAGACGGTCCCGCGCGGCATCGGCGAGCAGGGTCGCCCAGAGGAGGGAGAGGCCGAGGCCGTCCGCTGTCGCCGGCCAGGCGAGGCCCACCGCTGCGGCGACGACCTTCGCCGAGGCCCGGTCGGGGTAGGCGTGCTCGAACAGCTGCACGGCGCTTAGGCCGTCCCCAGTGGTCCAGTCGATCGGACCCTCGTCCCAGATGGTCATGATCAGCCGCTCAGCTATGCGCGGCGACCAGCGCAGCAAGGACGGGCGCTTGCACCGCCAGGTTCCGGTCCCCCTCGAAGCCCCCGAAGTGCAGGCCGACGGCCTTCCCGCCGACCAGGTCCATCACAACGGACCCGGAGTTGCCACCGAGCGTCGTCGCGTTGTGGGTGAACTGGCCATCCGGTGACACCGAAGCCACCGTGCCGGGCGCGACCCGCTTAACGTTGTAGACCCCGTCGAAGATCCGCTGCTGGTCGCTCGCGTCGTTGTACGCGGACTGCGCCGGATAGCCGACGACGGCGACCCACGATCCGAGGCTGGCGTTGACCTCGGCCTGAGTCATCAAGGGGACGGGCGGGGGCGCGGGACGGCCGTCCTCGTCGGCGTCGGCGATCTGCAGGAGGGCGACGTCCGCCTCGTCGTCCGGATTGATCCACAGCACCTTACGCACCGCGACGACGGACTCCTCGGGGCTGCGATACTCCCGCCTCCAGTCGAGGCTGGCCTTCACACGCCGGTCGTCGCCTGTAAGGCGGAAGGGAAAGCTTCCTGCGTCGGACGCGGCGAACAGCTCCGCAACGTGGCGGTTGGTGACGGCCACACCGGGCGCGACGACCCAGCCGGTGCCGACCCAGTCGAACCGGTGGTTGCGCAGGTCGACCCGGCCGACGCTGGGGACCGCGGCCTTCAGCGCCGCCTGACCCGCCGCCATCCGGGCGGTGATCACCGCGGATTCCCCCTCGGCGAAGGTGTCCGAGTCGGCGGGTGGTGTGACGTCCGAGCCCCGCACGAAGAACACCGGGCGGGTGAACCGCAGGACGATGGCCTCCAGCCCGCTGTCCTCGCCGGGCGGGTAGACGCCCTCATTCATCCGTACGAGGCCCTCGGCGAGCCTCCCGCCGTCGCCCATCCCCTCGAGGGCCTCCAGCCCATCGACCGCTGGACGCACGAGTTCGCTCCGCCGCTGGAGCATCTCCTCCAGGAGCTCTCCGTCGGCGACGAGATGCTGGAAGTCCACTGTTCCCCCTAAAGGTCGCGCACAACGAAGAGCAACGAGAGGAGCTGCTGATACGTACTCCTAGCCGATCGCGTGGTCGCGTCCCGCTGCGTGGTGTAACTCGCTCCGCGGGAGGCTCTGCGGTTCAGATCATGCCGTCATGAGTTCGGCGGTGGCCACCCCTTCCGGTGGTGTCGGGGTGGCGAGCAGGGCCATGGTGGC
>NZ_JAVREJ010000053.1:0-15113 GCF_031845345.1 Pseudonocardia charpentierae
CTACTACAACCGCCGCCGGCGGCACTCCACTCTCGACTACTTGACACCAGTCGAATACGAGCTAGGATTCAGAAAACTCACCGACCTGGCAGCCTAAACCGATGTCAATAAAATCGGGAACATTCCATTCGGGGGCAGCCTCGCGCTCGCGTTTCAGGACCGGCATGTCGCCGTTGCACGGGCGCTGGTGCTGGCGTCTGCCTACGCCGGTTGGGGCGGCTCTTTATCGGCCGACGTCGCCGAGGCGCGGTTGCGCCAAGCACTCGTGCTTGCCGATCTGTCTCCTGATGAGTTCGTCGATGCGCTGCTTCCGACGATGTTCTCTCCGGCAACGTCAGTAGATACGGTCGCGGCGTTCCGCCTGAGCATGCTCGAGTTTCATCCGGTCGGCTTCCGTGCGCTTGCCCGCGCGGCGGCTGAGCACCTCCGCTACGTGCTGCCCCGGGTCTGCGTTCCGACGCTGCTCGTCTACGGCGAGCAGGACGTGCGCGCGCCGCTTTCCGTGGCTCGGGACCTGGAGGCAGCGATCGACGGTGCCCGGCTCGTAGTCCTCCCGAGGGTGGGGCACCTGTGCAACCTCGAGGCTTCGGACGAGTTCAACGGTGCTGTTCGGACGTTCCTCCGCGACACGGTCACCTGATCGTCGCGCCGGTGCGCCGCGCTGCTTAAAGACAACGGCTGCTGCTTTCCTGGCAGCGAAGTGGTCAAGGCCTCGAACGCACGGCCTCCGCAGGCGCTCTCGATGACGGGACGGTCCGGATCTGGAACGCCCGCACCGGGCAGCCCTTGCACACCCTCACCGCCCACACCAACTGGGTGCGGGCGTTGGCCATCACCCCGGCCAGGGGTGCGAAAGATCCACCATAAGCTGATGGCCGTCGACGACCAGCTGATCATCGTGGGCAGCTTCAACTACACCGGACCTTCGACCACTCTGAACGACGAGAACATCGTTTTGATCGGCGACCTCGAGGAGACCGACCCCGCCGCGCACGCCGATCAGCAGCAGCTCGCCGGGTTCACCCGCACCGAGATCGACCGGATCATCACCGACCTCGCCCAGCCCGTCTGGCCCGCGGTGGACCTACGCGGAGGGGGTGGCGAACGATCGCCCAAAAGGTGACTACGCCGTCAACCCCTCGGCCTGCAGATCCCGCACCTCCGAGGCTGTGCCTATGCAGCTGGCTGCTCGTCGGCGCGCCGGTGGTGCCGTCGTGATGTCACCATCGGTACGTGGCAAGAAATGTGCTGGGTGGCGAGCTGGAGAGCTGCGGTACCGACCCGATGACGGGGTTCCGTCGCGACGGCTGCTGCGACACCGATACCGATGACGCCGGGGTGCACACCGTCTGCGCGGTGGTGACCGAGGAGTTCCTGCGGTTCAGTGTGGGGGTCGGTAATGACTTGGTGACGCCGCGTCCGGAGTTCGGCTTCCCGGGGTTGCGCCCGGGTGATCGCTGGTGTTTGTGCGCGAGCCGGTGGGCGCAGGCGCACCGGGCGGGGGTGGCGCCGCCAGTGTTGCTGGCAGCTACCCACGCGAGAAGCCTGGAGTGGATCGACCTTGCCGACCTGCAGCGCGCCGCGGTGACCTGATCGGGTCGCAGAGCCCGGCCGCCGTGTCGTCGGGTCGGTGACCGGCGGTCGGTCGGTCAACTCCAGCTCTCCGATCGCTGGTGCTGGCCTCGGCGTATGCCGGTGCGTCCCAGGCGACGACGTCGAACTCGTCAGACAGCCCCGCGAGCTGCGGGCGACGTGGTCGAGCGCGCGCGGACCTCAAGGTTTTGCCGACGGCGCCCCGGTGAATCTGCTGTCTCACAGCGCCGCGAGGTGGACGGTGGCATGGGCGAGTGGAACGTGCTGGCCAGGGAGCGTGCGCTCCGTCGGTCTTGGCCTACCGGCCATCAATCTTGACGAGCTACGGAACGGTGCTGGAACGGTCAACCTAACCTGACGATGAAGGGGACGTCGCCACGAGGGGGTTTCGGAGGTCTCGGACACCGGGGCTGACGCCACACCCGCCCCGCCTCGATGATCCCGAGGCGGGGCGGGCCCTTCATCCGACACGCTTCGGGCCGGACCGAGGGTTGAAGCGGGAGGGGACGCTTCGCGCACCCGGTCGATTGTTACCGTCGCGTGACCTGTCCGCGATGTTACGTCGACGAACACGCCGAATCTCGGTTCGACATGGTGGACGCCTCCTGTTGACTTGGCCTGGCTGGTACCCGGGGCGCAACCGCCGGGGGGTTAACACCAGCGTCCGTGTAGGGACAGCAGGCTGTGTGCGTCGCGCGGGGAACCGGATCATCTTGGTTGTCCGACTGAACCGGATGATCCCGCGACCCTGCGATCCGCATGCTAGGTGAGGACCATGACCGTCATACCGCTGCCGCGCGCCACCCGGATCGGCACCGACTCCGAGCCCTACACCCGGGTGCCCGGTTGGGCCGAGCCACGCGACTTCGCGACGAGCACGGCCGGACTGGTCCATCGGGCAACGGCACCGCTGCTTCGCGCGCTCGAAGACGCCGTGGCCACTGCGGCCGCCCAGGGCGTCAACGACACCGGTGCGCGAAAGTCCGCGGACCAGCTGCGCGACGCCCGCATCGCGCTCGACCTCGCTATCACCGCCGCAGGCCGCGCGCTGGCCGATCGGGAACACTACATCCGCCAAGCGTCGTAGCCCCGAGGGGAGGCGTCGCCGACGGTCTAATGAAGTCGCGGGCCATCCGCCGTCCAGGAGCTCCAGTGTGGGGCGGGACCCACGGGTGCCGGGGATCATCTACTGTGGACCGGTTGTCAATGGATCTGTCATTGAAGACCTGTCTCCGTGGTGCAACGAGTGCAGCCCAGGCAGCGGTGACGGCAGGTAGGCCGGGGCTAGACGCACCAGCTGGGTCCGAGCAGCGATCTTTTAATCCGCTGGTTCTGAAGTAGTGATGTTTCGATCGGGGCCTTCTGCGAGTGGTGGTCAAGCAGGTGCGGGAGCCACGTTCTGGTTGATGCGGAGAAGGTTGTCGGGGTCGTACCTGCGTTTTACCTCGGCGAGCCGCTCGTAGTTCGCCCCGTAGGCGGCCTGGACACGGGTTTGGCCTTCGTCGCCCAGGTTGTTGACGTACACCGCGTCGGCCAGGTGGGGCTCCATCGCCGCGAACGTGTCCCGGGTCCAGGCGATGTTTCGCTCGGAGTCGGCGGGACCAGCCCACTGCGACAGGATCAACATGTCGTACTGCTCGGCCCGGTGAGCGAATGCGGTGGCTGCCGAAGCGATCCTGGCTGCGGCACCACCCATGTGTTGCAGCCCGATACCGCTGAACGAGGACGGCATCGTCTGTAGACAGTCCAGCAGTGTCGTGATCGCGGCGTCGGTGAGGTCGCGCAGCCAGCCGGCCTTCCAGTAGTGCAGTCGGCCCGGTGGGAAGCCCGAGTCCGGGCCACGCTGCCAGTCGGTGTACGGCACGGGCCCGATCTGGCTGAAAATCGGTCGGCCGTGCGACATGAGTGGTTCCAGGACCTTGTTCCCGTCGTCGTGTGGCCCGCACCAGCACAGTGCGACGGTGATCACCGGTTCGCCCGCCGGGTCGAGGGCGAGCGAGACGGCGGTGGAGAGTTCGTCGGGGGCGGAGGCGACCAGCTCGTCGTGGAGCTTGAGGAATTCGGGGGCTGCCTGCAGTGGGTGGCTCACCGCGCCGGCCAGTACCGGACCTACTGAGTGGAGCCGGTACTCGAACTCGGTGACCACCCCGAAGTTGCCGCCGCCCCCGCGGAGCGCCCAAAACAGGTCTGGGTGGGTGTCTGTGTTGGCGTGCAGGACGGCGCCGTCGGCGGTGACCACTTCAGCGCCGACGAGGTTGTCACAGGCCAGACCGTGCTTACGATTGAGCCAGCCGAGTCCACCGCCGAGGGTGAGCCCGGCGATTCCGGTGAGGGAGACGACGCCGAGCGGGGTGGCGAGCCCGTGCTCCTGCGTGCTCCGGTCAAGCTCGCCGAGCAGCAGGCCTGCTCCCGCGCGGGCGGTGCGCTTGGCGGCGTCGACCAGCGCGGTCTTCATCGGGGACAGGTCCAGGACCAGGCCGTCGTCGCATACCGCGTTGCCGGCGACGTTGTGTCCGCCGCCCTTGACCGACAGGGGCAGGTCGTGGTGGCGGGCGTAGGCGATCCCGCGCTGGACGTCGGACGGGTCGTGGCAGCGCAAGACGGCCAGCGGTCGGCGGTCGATCATCGCGTTGAACACGACGCGGGATGAGTCGTATCTGTCGTCGGCGGGCCAGATGACATCGCCAACCAATCCGGTGGGCATGGCGCGACGGTAGCGGTGATCGGCCCGATATGCGTAGCGGTCAGGCCGGCCGCTGGTGGCGGAGTGGGGGTTCGCGACAGGCGTCGGACCAGCCAGATGATCAGGATGGCCTGGGATCAGGTTCCCCGGACGCGGCCCCGGCCTGCCCGCGGAAAAGGTCGGCACCAGCAGGAAGATCGTTCATGACACGGGTCATGACGCGAAGAACCCTCTACCAGTGTGGGCGGCGATGCTCGTGTGGTCGGAGGTGCGAGCGAAAGACACTGGTGTAATCGGTGTCAACGACGACGGACCGCCTTATGGGCGGTAGCTCGCTGTCGTGAGTTCGACGGCGCGAGTCGCAGGCTGGAGCTTGCTCTGCCAGGAAGCCGCGTCAGCCCTGCATGTATCGAGCGGCCGGAGTGCCTGGCGGGTTGAACACTCCGGGCGTGGCGTCCGGATTGGGGACGCAGACCTCCGCTTCCAGTCCGTCGGGGTCGCGGAAGAAGAGGCTGAGGACGGGACCAAAGTCGGTGACGAACTCGTCGCACGCCCCTCGTGCGAGCAGCCGCTGGCGGATCTCCTCGAACGCCTCCAGGGAGGCCGCTTGAAACCCGATGTGGTCCAGTCGGCCGCGGCCGAACATCGGCACCTGTGGTGGTACAAGATGGCCGCCGTGGAGTTCGAAGACGTTGAGCTCGGTGTGCGGTCCGACGTCGACGATCGAGAACCGGAGCTGCTCCTGCCGCTGGTCGTGCGCGACGGTGGCCTCGAAGACCTCGGTGTAGAAGGCGTGTAGCCGGTCTGTGTCCTGTGTGAGGAGCGCGGCATGATTGAGCCCGTCGAGCAGCACGGCTGGAGGTTAGCGGCGCTCAGCCGGTCTGAAAACCCATATCGGTGGCGGCGCTGCACGCCGGCACGTCGTAGCCTCACGCCGCAACCTGCTTGTAGCGGTGACCGTGATCCGCGAGGGTCTCGACCACCACCGATATAGCGGCGTTGCTGGTAGGTCACTGCGGTTCTTCGTTGGGGCCGCCGGCAGCTATCGCTCCCCACGATCAACGCGCGCAGCTCGGAATGGCCGAAGTGGCCGTCATGGACGGCGCGCGGGTCGCTCCGCCCCGTCAGCCGAGGCGGCCGTTGGCCCTGTCTCGCGAGCCAGGCGGCTCAGCGGGCAGGCCGGTCGGGCCAGCTCGCGGTCGGCGTCGTGAGAACCGCGGGTGGCTCAGGCGCCCGGCCGGTACGGCGCAGGCGAACATGTGCCAGCGTCACCCCGGGTCCCTCGGGTGGTCCATATCCCAGTCCGGACAGGCGCGGCTGTCGACGGATCCTGAATCTGACCCCTGGAACCCGCAGACCCCAAAGGGGTCAATTTTCAGGATCCGTTGACACGCGGCCTCGCAGGTGTGCGCGAAGTGTCTCGGTCAGCGGTGGAGGCCCGCTGGGCATGAGCCATTCGCGGGGCCAACTGCAGCCAACTCGAACACGTCTGCGGGGACGGTGACATTGGGCGCGCTGCTCTTGTTGCTGATAGAGGCGGGAGTCGCCACGAACCACTCGCCTTACATCCGAGCGGTCGTCGGGTCGGGCCCTGCCGCGCCCGCCGACCTGATCAGGGTTTCGCCGAGCATGTCTCGGCAGTTCTGGACGGTCTGGCGGCGGAGGTCTGCGTCGAGGTGCGGCACCTCGACGGCGAGGATGTCGAGCACGGCGGCGAGCGCACGGGCGTCGGTGGGGTTGGCGATGCCGATGCCCGCGGCCTGATCGGGGTTGTCGCGGAGCCAGGTGGCGGCGCGACGGATGAGTGCCCGATCGGCGTTGTCGCGGTCCGGCTGCTGCGGCTCGGGGTCTGTGGGCATGGTCGCTCCTCGCATCGCACCTTCACGGGGAGCTGAGCAGCACCCTGCCACACACCGGGGCGCTGCCGCAGCCCCATCCTCCAGCGAACTCCCAGCGTGTGTCCGCGGGCTCCTACATCGCGGGAGGAACAGCGGCGAGCTGAACAGGGGGCTGCCCACCGCGGCATCGATGGTCAGCACCTTCGTCTCGCAGCGGAGACGGCACCTGACTCGTTACGCCCTGTCAGCGTCGAGAGCGCGGTGTCGCGCACCCCGGGCGCCGCGCCGAGCGCCGACCTCGGGCTGGCCGATCTCCCAGCGGCGGGAGGACGCGTGGTGTACCGAACTGCAGGTCGGCCCCCCTCGCAAGCCGCCACGAACTGGCGGCGTTGCTCGTCGTTCAGGTCCGCCGTCGTCCTGCTGAATGCCCAAAGGGACACGGTGCGGGGTACACCGCCAGCGCGGCCAGGCAGCACCACATCCTTCGCCACCCGCCCGTAAGGTGGCGTTGATCGTGTCCCGGTTGGCGATGACCGCCTCCCGCACCGCCACCGCTCGGTCGTCCTGCCCCGCGTCCCGGTTGTCCACCGTGTCCCGCCCCCGGTCGCGTCCAGCGTCGGGGGAAGCCGACGCTGGACAATGCCAATACCTCTCTGGCTCGGTGCGGATGTGGTGATGGTGCGCGTCCGCCGACGCGGAGCACAACCGGCCTCGACTGCGATGGGCGCGGTGCTGGCTTGATCGTTAATCGCCGCTGTCGCTGAATGAGCTCGAGCCCGAGCACGGGGAAGGGGCACTGAAGGGGGCGCCAGGCCACTCCTGCGCGCCACCTATGCCGTCCATCCCGGCGACCAGATCAAGGTCGACTCAGGCTGATCGCCTCGCCGCCGCAGGGCTGCCAGATCGATAGCAGCCAAGCCCACGAAAAGCCCCACGCTTACGCCCGATCACCGGGAACCACAATCGGTTCGCATGATCACGCACGACCTGCTTGACAGGCCGCAATATAGGACTGCAGACCTCCGCCGAACTCAGCTGAGCAGCGGACGTGGGATCCGTCAGGTCGTGGGTTCGAGCCCCACCCGCCGCACAAAACCGCAGGTAGAATGCGGTGGTCTGCCTGTCGCGGCCTTCTTTGTGATCCAATCCCACGGAAACTGGATCGCACTATGGATCACGATGGCGCGACCACCGTTGACCATGGGGACACATGGCAGTATTCGATCACGAAGCGAGCAGGCGGCTCGGCTTACGCGGCTCGATGTCGCTTCCGCGACTTCGACGGGGTCACGGCTCGCTCGAGCGTGCCAGTAGGTGGCGTCGACTGAGACGGACGCTCAGCCCCGATCGACGACGTCACGGTACTGGGTAATGACCGCGTCGAAGCCGGGCAACAAGGGCAACTCCATCGCCTCGGCCATGGTGAACCAGTCGGCCGCCTGCGATTCCCAGTCCAGCTGGTAGCGCCTGTCATCCACTCGCACGAGTATCGGCACGACCAGCCAGCTCTTGCCGTAGTCCGGCGCCTCCTGCAGCAGGACCGTTCCCCGCTGCATGCTGAGGATCCGGTCGGCGGTGATGCCGACCTCCTCGAGCATCTCCTGGCGGGCCTTGTCCTCCACCGATCGGTGATCGTCGAGGTAGCCGGAGATGCCGCACCAGTGGTTCGGGTAGCTGCGCATACCGCCGCTGCGCTGCAGCAGGAGAACCTTGCCTCGGCACACGACGACCGCGTCTAGTACCGGTGCATAGCGGATGTGGGTGTAGTCGACCTGGCCGGCTCGCGGGACGAACACCGGTTCTGCGGCCATGGCCGCATCAGCCACCCGACCACTCAGCCCGATGGGCTCGCGACGATCGGGCGGCGGTGTTCGTGCTCCTGCCACTTCTGGGGCCTCGTTTCTCCCGCGACACGAAAATGAGTACCCGGATCCTGGCCGCCGCCGTTGCGGGCCGCTGCCGCAGCGCTCGATCTGCGGGATCCAGCCGTGGTGTCTCGTCCTTGACTCGCTCGGGCCGGGGTACCAGGGAGATGTCGACGAGCGCAACCAGCAGCTCGGCGATGCTGTGGCCCATCGCCTTCCTACGATGAGCCGCCAGCTCGGTCGAGGCGACGCCGCCTGTGCACCAGCTCCGCGAGAAGGGGGAGCACACGTGACCCTCACACCCGGACAACGGCTACCGGCGGGCCAGGCCCGCCTGCGCGAGCTCCAACGTGGGACGACGATCGAGGCGGCGCTGGCCTTCTACGACGCCCTCGAACCGGTCGGCCTGGAGGAGATGATCGGGTCGTGGCAGGGGGAGGACTTGCCGACGGGCAACCCCTTCGATGGTCTGCTCGGGAGGTTCGGCTGGTACGGGAAGCGCTTCGACGGCCCCGACCATGGCCACCCCCTCGTGTTCATCGCGAGTCCGGGACGGATGATGTCGCTCAACCCGGCGTTCGTGCCGATCGGCGTGCTGATCCGCTACCCGTGGCTGGTGCGTGCGCCGTTCGTTCCGCGCCTGTTTTGCGTGCTCCGCCCGCTGCTCGCCACTGGAAAGCCGACGGCTCGGCTCCGGCTGACCGCCTATCGCGGGGTGGTCACCGCCACCATGTGCTACGACGCCCTTCCGATCAACGACGTCTTCCGCAAGGTCGACAACAACACGGTGCTCGGCGCCATGGACCTGCGCGGCCTGCAGACGCCGTTGATGTTCGTCCTGCGTCGCGAGCCGCTGGAGGCCCCTGACTCCGCGCAACGAGGCGGTGCGCGGGGCGCTATGAACACGCCGGTCGAGTTGACCGCCGTGAACAACCCCGCGTCAACCGACGCGTAGCGGTTGTGGGAGAACAGCCCGCCCCGCCCGGCGCGCGTACTCGCCGATGCAGATCGAGTCACCGAGCTCGGCCTACAACACGGTTGCGCCGGACCAGTCGTCGCCGCACCTGCGCCAGATCATTGCCGGGCGGGCTACCCCCATGACACCGTTTGTGACGCGAGGAATGGCTGGAAGCCACCAGGCGGAGCAGATCGAGGCCGCCCGCGACCGAGAGATCCACGACGAGTACGAGCTGTACGACCCAGTCCTGGTCTTCGAGCGGCATTGGGCGACGACGATGTGCTCGATCGTGTGATCGACGATTGCCCAGCTGCGGTGACGCGTCTCCGCTGGCAATCAATTGCCGGTCGCTCTTACTACGTATTGCCCTGGCGAAGAGGGGGACGACGACAAGAGTTGTGCGGTTACCCAGGCCGGCGACTTCGAGGGGCTCGCCCCCCTTCGCCACCCGCCCGGGCGCGTCGAACTACCGCACGTAGGTGTGCTCGACCTCAACGCCCAGGCTTCGCGGCGGATTGGCGGGGGCCTGGCCGAGCAGCTGGCGCAGCCCCGGGCCGAGCCGCTCGCTCATGAACGCCTGGGCGTACTCCCGGGAGTCCCAGATCGCGACGATGCACAGCTTGCCGTCGACCATTCCGGCGTAGCGGGCGGTGAGCCCGTCCGGCTCCGGCAGGATGTCGGTCATCAGCTTGTCGAGGTTCTCGACGGTCCGGGCGGGTGAGTCGTCGACGACGGTCACGTAGGTCATGGTGGCCTCCTCAGCTCAGCGGCGGTGTGCCGCGGACCAGGACGTTAAGGAGCCGCGGGCCGCCGGGCATGAGTCGGATCGCTCACCGGCCGACTCATCCTGGCCGCGCACCAGGCCGCGATCTGACTGCGGGAGGTGAACCCAAGTTTGGTGAGGATGTGCGCGACGTGGTTGCCCGCCGTCCGATCGGAGATCACCAGCCGGGCGGCGATCTGTCGGTTGGTCAGGCCGTCGGCGACGAGCCGCGCCACCTCGGCCTCGCGGGCGGACAGGCCCCCGTCGCCCGGACCGAGGCGGTGCAGCAGCTCTGTCGAGGCGGCGGTGTAGGCGGTCATCCCGAGGGCGCGAACCAGCCGGTCGGCCTCGGCCGCGAGGCGGCGGGCGCGGTCCTGGTCCCCCGGTGCGCCGCGGGCCGCCAGCGCGGCGGCCAGATGGTGGGAGGCCTCGGCGAGGAACGCCGGCGCTCCGGCGGCATCGCAGCGCCGGACCGCGCTCTCCAGGTCGGCAACGGCGTCGTCGAGCCGGCCCTGGGCGAGGGCGCCGAGCCCGAGCGTCAGCTCGGCCGGGCCGCAGTAGCTCACCCCGGTGCCGACGACGTGTTCACCGCGGAACGCCTCCAGCGTGGCCAGCGCGGTGCGGAGCTCGTCGGCCCGGTCGAGGTCGATCGCGACGAGCGTGGCCAGCACCGAGCCGGGTGCGGTGAAGAACACCGGCCACGACCACGCCTCGGGCGGTCCGGCCTGGCGGAACTGGACGCCGGCCTCGTCCGGGTGGCCCGCGCGCAACAGCAGGAACGCGCGAGAGATCCGGCCCATGGTGCGGAAGCGGGGCGGCGGCTCGACCCACGCACGGGCCAGGTGCAGGCCCTCCTCGGACGTCCCGACGTGGCGAGCCAGGGCCCACTGCGCTCCGAGTTGTGCGCCGGTTGCGGGCGACGGTTCGATCAGTCGCATCCGCTCGTATGCGCGGGTCGCGGCCTCGCGCGCCTCGGCGAAGCGACCCCGGGCCTGGGCGACGCACCCGCGCGCCCGGTCGCGGTGCCACGCGCTCACCGGGCCTCCGACGCGCTCGACCGCCGCGGCGAGCGGGCCCAGCTCGTCGGCCGCGTCGGCGAGCCGTCCGTCCTCCACGAGTGCGTCGATCCGCCACAGCCGGCCCCACATCGCTGGGCGGGCGTCGCCGGTCCGGTTGGCCGCGGCGAGCATCTCCGCGGCGAGCGCGAGCCGCTCCCGGCGCCGCTGCGATCCGGGGACGGCGTCGTGGCGGGCGCGTAGCGCCGCGACCAGCGAACGGTCGTCGCCGGCCGTGCGGGCTAGCTTGAGCGCCGCGGCGCTCATGTCGTCGGTCAGCTCGCGGTCACCCCCGTAGAACGCGAGCTGGCTGCGCTGCGCCATCAGGCGCGCCCGCAACGCGGCGTCCACCGGCTCCGCGGCCAGCGCCTCCTCGCACAGCGCGGTGACCACGGCATTCGTCGTCGGGTCGGGGACGGGTTCGAGCACCAGCGCGGCCTCGGCGAGCAGGTCGGGCAGTGCGGCGGTCCGGGCCAGCCCGGCGGCGGCGACTGCGGCCGACCGAGCGGTACCGAGGTCTCCGGCGAGGTAACCGGCGCGGCCGAGCGCGAGATGGGTTCGGCACGCCGCAGCGTCGTCGGGCCACGGAGCGGGCACCTCCAGCGCCGCCCGGTACAGCCGCACGCCCTCCTCGAACGCTAGGCGGCGCACCGACTCTCCCGCCGCGCGCACGGCCCAGCGGCGGGCCTGCGCCGCCTCGCCGTAGGGCGCGAGCGCCATCCGATGCCAGGCCAGCTCTGCGAGATGCTCGTCGAGCTCGCCCGCCCAATGCACCTCGAGTGCCTCGGCCGCGGCGCGGTGCAGCCTGACGGCCAACTCCGTCGGAACACCGGCCCGGACGGCGTCGCGGGTCAACGCGTGGGCGAAGCGCAGCTCACCGGCGCCCACCTGCGCAAGCAGGCCCGAGGCGACCGCCGCGTCGGCCGCCCCGAGGCACTCCCGCACGTCGACTCTCAGCATTCGCGCCGCTACCGCCAGCGGAAAACGGTGCCCGACCACGGCGCCGGCCTCGACCAACCGGCGCGCGTCCGGTCCGAGTCGCTCCACCCGGGCGGCGACGGCGTCGCGCACCGAGCGCGACGCCCACCCCGGCTTCCACGTCCCGTCGACGACAGCGCGGGCGACCTCCCGGACGAAGAACGGGTTGCCGCCTGTGGCGTCGTGCACCTGATCGGCGGCGATACTTCCCGCGCCGAGGGCGTCGAGCTGTCGGCCGACGTCCACCGAGCTGAGCCCGCTCAGGTGAAGCTCCTCGCACGCCGGCGCCCGTTCCAAACCAGCCAGCGCTCGGGCAGTGGCGGTGCCCGGCTCGGGCTCGCGCAGCGCCACTACGAGCAGCAGCGGCGCGTTCGGGGCTCGGTCGGCGAGGTGGCGCAGCACGAGTAACGACGGCTCGTCGGCCCAGTGGACGTCATCCAGCACAATGATGAGCGGCCGCCGAGCCACCTCGGTCAAAACTGCGCCCGCGACGGCGTCGACCGCCCGGAAACGGTCCTGCGGGGACTCGACGTCACCCACAGCTGGATCGGTTGCCCCTACACTCCGCAGCACCTCCCGCCACGGCCAGAACGCCGGCGCCCCGTCGGTATCCGCGCACCGCCCCCACGCCAGGCGCACGTCGGCGGCGAGCCCTGCCAGCTCCTGGCACAGGCGGGTCTTGCCGATTCCGGCCTCACCAACGCAGAGCACCAGTCGCCCGTGGCCGCCACGGGCGTCCTCCAGCCAATCGCGCAGCGCGTCCCGCTCGCGGGCCCGCCCGAGCAGGGGCGGTGTCATCATGGCGCACAGCATGCCGCAGGCGAGTTGCCGAACCGAGCGTGAAACCCATATGGGTGCGCTGAGCTCGACACCTCCGGCAAACCCGCCCACCAGGGAGTTCAGCTGTGACCGTGTCAACCGCAGCGAACGGTCGATGGGACTGTCACCCGCCGCAGCCTGAACGCGCTCGACGGCCGCACGCACGTTGCGCTTGCGGCCTTCGCCCAGGGCCGTCCGATCGGCATCGTGCGGATCATCGACCCGGCCTCCGCACGCCGGGGCCATGCGGACCGCTGTCGGGTCCGCCACCCCGTCATGGTCGTCGCGGTAGCGGGGCGTGGATTCCAAGGGTGCGCATGTGCACTCCTGCGTGCGGGCCGTCGGGCGGTCTTCGGATGCTGAAGGACCGTCATCGGCAGGGCGAAGGCCAAGGGCGGCTCGGCGCGGAGGCGATTCAGTCCGGTGCCGCGAAGCTCCTGGGAAGATCGGCCCCGCGCACCCGGAGGAGGTCCCGCAGCCGGTCCGGGTAGTCGGTGATAATCCCGTCGACGTGCAGGTCGATCAGGTGGCGCATAGTCGCGATGTCGTTCACGGTCCACGGAATGACACTCATCTTGGCCGCATGTGCGGCGTCGACCATCTCCACGGTCGTGTACGGCCGGTACCCCGCGTCGAGCACCGACCCGGTCTGCGGCTCGCCGTGCATCGGAGAAATGGCAGTCCGGGGTCGACCAACGCGATGATGACCAGCCGAGGCTCGATCTCGCGTACCAGCTTGAGCGTGCCCCAGTCAAAGCTCTGGATGCTCACGTTCTCGATCAGCCCTGCCTGGCGTACCGCGTCCACCGTCAGCTGAACGAACTGCTCCCGCGGAGCCGTCTCGCCGGGGGCGCCGGCCTCGGCCTTGGTCTCGACGTTCAAGCGCACGCCGTGGTCACCGCCGGCGCCCACCTTGTGAACCAGCGCGAACACTTCGTCGAGCTGGACGATGCGGGCACCCGGGACGGGGATCCAGCGTGGTGACGCCCAACTGCAGCGCGTTGGTGAACGCCGCCAGGCTGCTCTCCGGTCGCAGGCCTAGACCACCGCGGTGGGCCTGAACGTCCAGCAAGGACCCATCAGCCGGGCGGTCCGCCGCAAGCCTCGCCACGGCGGCCACCAGCGCAGCGGCAATCAGGACCACGGCCATCAGGACGGCGCCGGCCGCCACCGCTGGCCGCCCGAACTGAAGCCCGCGCACGATCGAAGCTCGGCAGCGGCTCGGGCCCGTCGACAGAGCCGGAGCGCGAGCGCACGCTGGTGAGGCCAGCCGGGCCGAGATCACCTGCCCGGCGAGTTCCTCGAGCCGCACGCGCACGGCTCACTCACTGGCTTTTCCCGCATGGTGACGCGTGGGACCATGCGGCCAGGCCCGGACCAACGATGTCCACGGGAGGCCGCCATGGCCCGCTACCTCGTCGTCGCCCACCAGACCATCACCAGCCCGGAGCTGCTGAAGGTGGTGCGCGGCGTCCGGGACCAGGACGCCGAGGCGGAATTCGTGCTGCTCGTCCCGGCGACCCCGGTCCGTCACCTGCTGTTCCGCAAGGGCGACGAGCACGACGCGGAGGCCACCGCCCGCAAGCGCGGCGAGCGAGCCCGTCCGCTGTTCTCGAAGAAGGGCGTGCCGCTGAGCGACGTGCGCATCGGTGCGGCCGACCCGGCGGAAGCGATCGACCAGGAGGTCGCGGCGCACCCCGGCTACGCCGGGTTCGTCATCTCCACCCTGCCGGCGGAGAAGTCCCGGTGGCTGCGGATGGATCTGCCCCGCACGGTCCGGGCGAAGCACGGGCTGCCCGTGCACCACGTCGTCGCCGAGGCACCGCCTGACGTGGGGCCATGGCTCTGAAATGGCCCAGCACGACCAGTTGGCCCTTTGTTTGACCAGGGCGTGGTCTTCGCCTACCCGGCGAGCCCGTGGCAGCGCGGCACCAACGAACTCGAGCGGGCCGCCGCGCCAGTATCTCGCCCCAGCAGACCGACCTTCGCCGCTACGGCCGCGACGGCGACGGCCCGGCCGCGGTCGAGCCAGCGTGAGCGACGCACACCGGATGCGTTGGTCACCGCCCCCCGGTAGCCGATCTCACGCCCGGTCGATGGTTTCTGGCATGACGGATCGCCGCTGTTGCTTCCGTCGCGGATCTTCGTCACGGCCGGTCGTTTGTCTCCGTGAGCGCGGCGAGGCGTTGCCGGATGAAGGCGAGGTTGCGCTGGCATTAGCGTTGCCGGGGTCGGCGGAGGCGAGCCGCTCGGCCATCATGCAGGTGAGCGGCGGGGCAGGTTCCCCCCACCCTGCCCGGTAGACCCTACCGCCGGGACAGGTGATCAGTCAGCCGTCGGCGGCGGGGTCGACGACTTCGACCGGTGGCCGAGGAGCGCGTTATCCACGTTGGCACCCGGGACCTCGATCCGAGCGGGTGAGCCTGGAATCGTTCCGCGGGGATCTGCCTCGGTATGGCAGGGTTCGTACGTGACGCACGGGTCGAAGGCCGACGCCCACGTACCCGAGGTGCTCGTCTCGAGTCTGCATCGCGCAGCTCGTGTCGAGGACGCCGTCCACG
>NZ_JAVREJ010000054.1:0-14235 GCF_031845345.1 Pseudonocardia charpentierae
TCGGGCACGATGGGTCATCCGATGGAAGGCCGCTCTCAACGCCTTCGCCATCACCTTCGACGGACGCATCAACCCGTCGAGCAACTGAAATGCCGGACGACACTTACACCGTTCGTCGGACACTCCCGCCCGGACCGGCATCCGACACATGATCCTGATGGTCGAAGGCTCCGGCCACGAGGCCGGACCCTAGATGGCGATTCCGGGCGTGCTGCGACTGCTCACTGGGGCCGTTAGCCGGGCGCGGGACGTCCGTATCGACCGTCACCGCACGACGCCGACAATCCGTCCCCTGCAGTCGCTCCCCCGAGTGTCTTCGAATCCCCTGCGGTGCGATCAGTCTGCGGCACAACAGCTGACTGCATCGGTCGGTGTGGCCGGAGGAGTTCGTCCGGATCAGCTCAGTGGTCCGGCTTGCGCCCCCTTCCTGGCAAACTCCTCGGCGCTGGCGGCGAGATCGTCGGTGCCGACGTTCCGGACCCGGGTACACACCATCCAACGCACGCCGAACGGATCGAGCACTGTCCCGGCCCGGCTGCCGTGAAATTCCTCGGCCACCGGTCGCTGCACGACGGCCCCCGCCCGTTCCGCAGCGGGCACGGTCGCGTCGGCGTCTGGAACCTCGAGCTGCAACGCGAAGGTCGTCGCGGTCGCGCCCTCCGCGGGGGCCACCGCTCCGTAATCGGGGTAGGCGTCCGACAGCATGACCTCGGCGCCACCGATCCGGATCGCAGCGTGGCCCACCCGGCCGTCCGGGTCCGTGAAGCGCGGCCCCTCCTCGACCGCGCCGACTACGCCTCCCGGACCGAGCTGATCTACGCCGCCCTGTTCGCAGACCCCGCGCTGCTGCACCGCTCGGACGTGGTGGACACCGGTTCATTGGCCGGCGACCTCCGCGCCGAGGCCGCCGACCTGCTCTCCCTGTTCGGTGATCCGGTCGCGCAGGCGGCCGTGCCGGGCCTGCTGGTCGACCTGGCCGCCGACCAGGCGCTGGTCGAGCGAACACAGGACGTGTACATCGGGGCAAACCTCGCCGACTACGCCGAGTACCTTCGCCGCGAGCGCCTCCGACGACACGTGCACCGCCTCGGTCCGGGGGACGACCCGCGCCTGTTGCACGCCATGCTCGTCGGCACGGTGTACGCCTGGATCGGCATGCTGCGGTGGGAGCCGCCAGCCGACCTGGCCACCCGCATCGGCACCCTCGTCGCCGCCGGAGTCACCGCAGGACCTCTCACCCCGATCCCGCATGAGCCCCGATGACCGACGACAGGCCCTCGACCAAGGCGACCAGAAGGCGTGCTGGAACTCGGCGCGACGATGGCGGCGCCGAAGGTGGGGTGCGATTCGCGGCCGGCCGTGGATCGACGGCCGGCGATCACTGGTCGGGTTCCCGGCAAGATGAGGCTCCCCGACGCCGAGCACAGCCGGTCTGGCGGATCCCCGAGATCGCGCCCGATTTCGAGGTAGAGGACATGTGGCCGTTCCGCACCCCTGGTGCCAGGCCTGACGACTTCCCCATCAGGCTGGCCGCGCTGCGGGTGGCCGGCGGACTCAACAAACCCTCGGCTGGTTCAAGCCGACCGAGCGGCGTCGACCACAAGAGCACGCATTCTCGGGGGTGATACCTGGGCGGCCGAAGAGGTGGTGTGTGAACGCCGCGGCGGAGTGCGTGGAACTTCGGGGTAGCCCGTCGTCGTGGGTGTGGTGAGCAGGTTTGACGCCTACCAGCGCCGGCACCGGTGGCTGGGGGTGCCGATCGCGGTGGTGTACAAGTTCGTCGACGACCAAGGCGGCTACCTCGCCGCGTTGATCACTTATTACGGCTTCCTGTCGCTGTTCCCACTGCTGCTCATCTTCTCGACGGTGCTCGGGTTCCTGCTGCCGGGCAACCCAGCGTTGCAGCAGCAACTGATCGACGGTGCACTGGGACAGTTCCCGATCATCGGCGATCAGTTGGGCAGCACCGCCCAACCGTTGCGGGGGTCGGGATGGGGGCTGACGATCGGGATCGTGGTGGCGCTCTACGGCGGCCTCGGGGTCGCCGTGGCAATCCAGAACGCGTTCAACCAGGTCTGGGGCGTACCGGTGCACCGGAGGCCCGACCCGATACGCGCCCGGCTGCGCAGCCTCCTGCTGCTCGGCTTGCTCGGCCTCGGGGTGCTGCTCACCACCGCGCTGTCCGCGCTGGTCGCGGTTGGCGAACGCTTCGGCCCGGGCCTGCGGATGGGTGCGGTCGTCCTGGCCGTCATCATCAACGCCGCACTGTTCGTGCTCGCCTTTCGTGCACTCACCACGCGTAGGGCCGCAATCCGGGAGGTTCTGCCGGGAGCGGTCCTGGCCGCCGTCATGTGGCAGATCCTGCAGTCGCTGGGCGCAATCTACGTCGACTACCAGCTCCGCGGGACCAGCCAGGTGTACGGGTTGTTCGGCATCGTCCTCGGGCTGCTCGCCTGGATCTACGTGGAGGCGGTGGTCATCGTCCTGGCCGCCGAGCTCAACGCCGTACTCGCCCGGCAGTTGTGGCCGCGCGCGCTGCTCACCATGTTCGCCGAGGACGTCGACCTCACCTCGGCCGATCGCCGCAGCTACGAGTCCTACGCCAGCGCCCAACAGTACCGCGAGGCCGAAACGATCAACGTCGATTTCGACACCCCGGAGGAGACCGACAAGCCCTGACCGTCGTGATCAGCTGCGGCAAGCTCGGTGTGGCAGTGGCCCCGGAACTGTCTGCTTCTCGTGACCCGAGACCTCACTGTCCACTCCATCTCGGCCGACGCTCCATTTCGCGAAGCAACCCTGGAGTGGGCATCACGGGTAGGGGGCCTCCAGGTGGCGGAGGTAGGACGACTGCGGGACGAGGTGGCCTTGGCCCGACAGGAGTTCCGTGCGTCCTGCCACCGAGAGGCGCCGTAGCCGTGCGGCTGCCCGGCCGCCGTGGAGCATGCGGTCTCGATCGCCGAGCACGACGGTCAGGGCCGGAGGAAGCGATCGGAGCTCGTCGTCGGTGAAGGTCGGGATCGGGTCGGTTCGCGGACGGAAGTGCCGGAACGTTGCAAGCGCCAGCGCACCGAGGTCCTGATGGAAGGCATCGGTCCAGGCGGGTCGTCCGGGCCCCAGCAGGTAGCTCAGCGCCCGTCGGCGACCCCGGGCCCCCAAGGTGCCGAGGAGGGCGGCCAGGAGCAGGGGCGCGACTTTGCGCGGACCGATGCCGCTCGGGGAGAACAGGACCAGTTCGCGCACGGCTTCCGGGTGAGCGATGGCGTAGTCGAGCGCCACCCACCCGCCGAGGGAGACCCCGACCACTGCGGCGGGCTCGGCGCTCAGCGACGAGGCGACCTCGTGGAGCCAGTGAGCATGGGCCCCGCGCTGCAGTGGGAGCCGGACCGGTGTGCTGAGGCCGCTCTCGCCGGGCAGGTCGATCGCGTGGACCCGGCGCGTCTGGCCGAGCTCGGCCATCTCGACCCCCCACGACGCGGCCACTCCGCCCGACCCGGGCATCAGCAGGACGGGCGGGCAGTCGGCCGACCCTGCGCTCAGGACGAAGGTCTCACCGGCGGCGGTCGTCAGCGTCCGCTGTTCGGCGAAGGGCAGGTGAGTGTCGATGAGGAACCGGTAGGCGCGGCGGACCACGGCCGCCCCGGCCGCGGATCGGAAGCGCCGGTCGGTGGTCATGGTCGGCCCTCCTGCCTCTGCCCCCCGGCGCCGATGCCCGCCCACGCGGCCCAGGCCCACAGCAGCCCCCACAGCCGCAGCTGGTGATCTGCCAGTATCGAGAAACTGACGAAGCAGTCAGCGGGACGTGCCCTTTCACCGACGCGTCGTATGTAGCCGGCGGATCTCTGCCACCCCGGGTGCAGAGTCTCGACCTCCGGCCAGCGACGTATACTTATCTGATCTTTGAAGCGAACAGCGTACGCCTACTTGGACAGTTCGACGTCCGTGGCACCGCATGCCCGAGCGAAATTTTGTCCGCCCGTTCGTTCACCCCCACGTTTGTCGCCGGAGACCCCGATCTCGCGATCGTCGCCGACGCTCTTCGCCCCTACGTCGATGGTGCAGGAACAGCATGAGCAGCCCCCTCGACGTAATCCAATGAAACCGTTTGTTGATGCCGTAATAGTGTTTCCCCCCTTGGCCGGCGTCCTCGTGAGCCAAGCCCGGCGACCGCCGGCCCTACCACATCGGCCTTCCTGTGCCCCACGCCCACGACTGGCCATTGCGGCAGGAGGACACGGACCTCCGCCTCGACGCCGTCGAGGGCCCAGACCAAGGACCCGGCGGCGGGGGCCTCGAGCCAGCGGGTGAGAGCGTCGTTGACGGCTGCCCGTTGTGGCCGGACAGGTACTCCTGGGAGCGGTGTCCGGCCACGTCGGACCCGGGTCGACGGCCGAGTGCACCCGCCCCCGCTCTGCCGCGGACTCCGACTGCGTCGCTCTCCGGTCCGGGTTGTGTGCCCGGACAGCACAGGCCGGCGCTTGCGGAGAGCAGCGCGGATCGGGCGGCGCTAGCCTGCTTCAGGCGGCAGGCCGCGGAGGATCCGCCGCAGGGCCAGCGGGACGGGGTCGCCTTCGGGTGCACCGGGGTTCAGTGCCGCAAGGCGGGGATAGCCGCCCTGTCCGACGACGTGGGCCACGAAGCGGGCGCTTCGCATCCTGTCCACGGTGGAGGTCTCGGCCTGGGCGGCCGCAGCCACGACCGCGTGAAGCATCGCCAGCGCGATCAGTTTGTCGTTGTCCGATGCCGCATGATCAGCGAGGACGGCGAGAACGTACTCGGTGACCTCCACGCCGTTCGGGCCCGTAACCGGTCTCGTCAGGGTCAGCCCGGGCAGTCCGATGTCTCTCGGGGGCGACGAGCTCGTCGCGGTGCTGCGTGTTGCCGGGCAGCAGTCGGTGACGACGGGCAGGTTCGCGGTGAATCCACCTTGACGCTTGACCCTCAGGCACTCTCCGACAACCCTCAGAGTGTGACCTGCGTCATGCCGGACGGGTGACGAGGCCGGGAGAGTGTGGGTGAGAAATGAAGAGCGCGGTGCTCTACGGCGCGCGGGACCTTCGGTTCGAGGAGCGCGCCGTGCCCGAGGCCGGTGCCGACGGCGTGGTGGTGCGCGTCAGGGCGTGCGGAGTCTGCCCCACTGATCTGCGCAAATACACGGGCAGGAGCACCCGGGCCCGGTTCCCGCTCGTTCTCGGCCACGAGGCGGCGGGCGACGTGGTCGCGGTCGGGTCGGACGTCCGGGGTGTCGGCGAGGGTGATCGTGTCGGCGTCATCCCGTGGTGGCCGTGCGGGCGGTGCGCGACCTGCCGGCTCGGGCGGTTCATCCAGTGCCCCGACATCGCGAGCATCGGCGGCTCGGTCGAGCGCAGCGTGATGGTGGACGGCGCCTTCAGTGAGTACGTGCGCGTGCCCGAGCGGGCGATCCTCCGGATCGGTCCCGAGGTCAGCTACGAGGCGGCGTCGTTCGTCGACCCGTTGAGCTGCGCCTTGAACAGCATCGAGCTCTGCCGCATCCCCATCGGCGGTGACGTGGTGATCGTCGGGGCGGGGCCGCTGGGCATGATGCACGTCCAGCTCGCGAAGCTGCAGGGCGCCCGGATCATCGTCTCGGCCAAGCACGCCGAACGCCGGGAGATGGCGCGCGCACTCGGCGCCCACGAGCTCGTCGACCCGGTCGAGACGGACCCAATCGAGGCGGTGCGCGAGCTGACGGACGGCGAAGGGGCGGCCGCCGTCATCGTCGCGGTGGGCGACCCCGCCGCCGAGGAGCAGGCCGTGAGCATGCTCGCCGACAACGGGGTGCTGGTCCTCTTCGCGGGGACGTACCCCCCGACCACGATCGCGGTCGACCCCAACGACGTCCACTACACGCAGAAGGTGATCACCGGGGCCTTCGCCAGCACCCCCGAGCAGTTCGTGCGCACCGTGAAGCTCATGTCGACGGGCCTCATCGACGTCGAGGCCCTCGTCACGCACCGCTTGCCCCTCGACGACCTCGGCGAGGGCTTCGAACTCACTCTCGACGGTGTCGGGATGAAGAAGATGATCGTCTCGTGACGGCGATCCGGATCTCGTGCGGGCAACGAGAGGAGACAGAACGGTGAACGATCTCAGCAGGGCCGTCGTGCTCACCGTCGACGCAGGGTCGGGCAGCTGCCGAGCGCTCGCGTGGGACGTGGGGGGCCGCATGCTCGGGCTCTCCCAGCAGGAGTGGGCCTACGAGCCCTCCGGCCACCCCGGCGGTCTCAACTTCAACACCGAGGACGGCTGGCGGATCGTGACCGAGTGCATCAGGGGTGCGCTCGAACAGGCCGGACCGGACCGCACGCAGAGCATCCGCCCCGAGGAGGTCAGGGCGGTCACGAGCACGAGCATGCGCGAGGGCTTCGTCGTCTACGACGAGGGCGGCGAGGCGATCTGGGCCATCCCGAACGTCGACGCCCGCGCACAGAAGGAGGCCCAGGAACTCCTCGCCGAGGGCCTCGGGGAACGCTTCTACCAGCTGAGCGGCGACTGGACGTCGCTCGCCGCGTCGGCGCGGCTGCGATGGATCAAGCACAACGCCCCTGAGATCTGGGACCGGGCGCACCACATGACGATGCTCGGCGACTGGGTCCTCCAGAAGCTCTCGGGCGAGTTCGTCAGCGACCCGTCACTCGGCTCCTCCTCGGCGCTCTTCGACCTGAGTCAGCGGACGTGGTCCCCGGAGATCGCCGAGAGGCTCGGGATCTCGCACCTGCTCCCGCGGGTCGTCGAGTCGGGGACCGTCGTCGGGACCGTGAGCAAGCAGGCCGCGGCGGCGACCGGCTTGCTCGAGGGCACCCCCGTGATCACGGGTGGCGCGGACACGCAGCTCGGCCTGCTGGGTGGTGGCATCGTGGACGCCAACCAGTTCGGCGTGGTCGGCGGGACGTTCTGGCTGACGGCCGGAGTCGCCGACACGCCCCTGCTCGACCCGGAGATGCGGCTGAGGACGCTCTGCCACGTCGTACCGGAGCGCTGGATGATCGAGGGCTGCGGCTTCGCGCACGGTCTCTCGACGCGTTGGGTACGTGACGGTCTCCTGCGCACGGCGAACCCGGGCATCGAGCTCGACGACGGCTACGAGCGGCTCAGTGAGTTGGCCGCGCAGGTACCGCCCGGTTCCAACGGTGTCCACTACTTCGCGTCGAACGTCATGAACTCGAAGTCGTGGAAGCATCCGACACCCTCGATCGTCGGCCTGAGCCCGTTCACGATCGCGGAGACGGGGCTCGGCGCGGTCTTCCGGGCGGTGATGGAGGAGGGCGCGTACAACGCGCGCGGGCACAAGGAGCTCCTGGAGGAGGTCTTCGGCCACGGCATCGAGGAGGTCTCCTTCGTCGGCGGCCCGTCGCGCAGCCCGCTCTGGTGCCAGATCGTCGCCGACGTCCTGGGCACGCGGGTGCGGATCCCGAACGTCCTTGAGGCCACCTGCCTCGGCGCGGCGCTGTGCGCACTCGTCGGCGTCGGGGCGTACGCGGACCTGGGTGAGGCGGTGAAGGCGACGGTGCAGACGGCCCGTGTCATCGAGCCGGAGGCGGGCGCCCGGGCGGCCTACGACGAGCTCTACCCGCGTTGGCGGGCGCTCAACGACCACATGCTGGAGGCCGCCGACAAGGGCCTCGCGCCACACATGTGGACGGGTGCGGGTGCCGTGGGCCCGCAGCAGGAGGCCGCGGCGGCGACGTAGACGTCACCGAGCGGGCTCCCGCGGCTCAGCGCGTCCAGTCGATCACGACCTTGCCCTCGGTGGCGCCGGCGGCGACCCGGAAGGCCTCGCCGCCGTTGTCCCCGGTGAAACGGCGGGTCACGATCTGCTGGAGCACGTCGGCCTTCTCCGCGGCCAGGCGCGTGACCGCGTCGAACTCGCCCAGGCCGTAGACCCACGACCCGATGAGCTGGTGGGCCCCGCGCCGGATCTTCCCGGGGTCGACGGTCCACGGGGTCGTTGCCGCGAGGACCACCATGCTGCCGTGGGGCTTGAGGACGCCGAGGGCCTCGGAGAGCGCGCGCGGGTTGCCCGAGCTGTCGAGGGACGCCTCCGCGCCGCGTCCGCCCGTGAGCTCGCGCACCACCGCCTGCGTGTCGGACGAGGTCGGGTCGATGGTCGCCGCCGCCCCGAGGCGCTCCGCGAGCTGCCGTCGCTTCGGCACCGGGTCCACGGCGACGACGTCCACGCCGTCGCCGGCGGCGACCACCGCGCAGCATCCGACGGGGCCCAGGCCGAACACGACGACCGTGTCGCCAGCGTTCGGTCCCAGCTTGCGGACGCCGGAGACGGCCGTGCCGAAGCTGCACGAGATGAGCGTGCCGATCTCGTCGCTGATGCCCTCAGGCAGCGGCTGGCAGATGTACGCCGGTACGGCCAGGTACTCGGCGTCCGCGCCGTCGACGTGGTTGCCGAGCGTCTGACGGTGGGGGCAGAACATCGGCTCGCCGATGCGGCAGTACTCGCAGCGGCCGCACCCGTAGTGCTGGTACACCACGACCCGCGTCCCCGCGGCGAGGCCTTCGACGCCGCGGCCGACCTCCTCCACGACGCCGACGGCTTCGTGACCTGCGGCCTTTTGTGCGCGGTCACCAACCTCCTCGGGGTCCGCACGGTAGTGGTGCAGGTCGGTGCCGCACACCGCGGACATCGTGAGACGGACGAGGGCCCAGCCGTCCCGGACCGCCGGCTTCGGTACCGTGACCAGCTCGACACGCTGGTCACCGAGGATGCGCAGGGCCTTCATCGTCGCTGTCCTCCTCGGGTCGCCGCGAGGGTCACCGCTGCCCTCGCCGCTCGGTTCACGGACCGGAAGTGACCGTACCGGGAGAATTGCGGGTTAGCCTGAACGTCTGACCGCACTTCCACCCGAACACGAGGAAGCACGATGAGCGCCACTCGCGAGTCCGTCAACATCAGCCGCGAGCAGCTCCTCGGGATGATCGACCATTCCCTGCTCAAGCCTCAGCTCACGCGCGACGAGATCGTGGCCGGGCTCGAGTACGCGGCGGAGGTCCGCCCGAAGGCGATCTGCATCGTCCCGAACCACCTCAAGCTGGCCGCGGAGATCCTCTCAGGCACCGATGTCCTCCTCGGGACGGTCGCCGGGTTCCCGAATGGCGCGATGCGCACGGACGTCAAGGTCTTCGAATCGGTGAAGGCGGTCGAGGACGGTGCCACGGAGGTCGACATGGTGATCCCGATCGGCGCGCTGGTCGGGGGTGAGTACGACGTCGTCCTCGCGGACATCACCGAGGTCGTCCGGGCGGTCGCACCCGCAGAGGTCAAGGTCATCCTCGAGACGGCATACCTCACCGACGAGCAGATCCTGAAGGGCTCGGCGCTCGTGTCCGAGGCGGGGGCCGCGTTCGTCAAGACCTCGACCGGCTTCGCGGCGACGGGTGCGACGCCCGAGAACGTCGCGCTGCTGCGCAAGGGCGCGGCCCCGCACACCCGGGTCAAGGCGGCCGGCGGAATGAGCACGCTCGCCGACTGCATCGCAGTGATCAACGCTGGCGCCGACCGGATCGGGATCTCCAAGACCAGGGCGATCCTCGCCGAATGCGGCTCATAACGCAGGCTGGCCGTTGCGTCCGGTCTGCACTTCGTGAATCCAATCATGCACGGTCCGACACGGACAGCAGCCACGTCGTATTGGGGCGTTCGGTAGGTCGAGCTCTGATCACGGGCGTTGCCGCACCAGCATCTGAGCTTCTCGACAGAAAAGCATCGGGCGATGGTTGTTCCGCTGTTCGGAAGCGACCCACTTCGCGATTGATCTGGGTGGGTGGTGCCGCGAGGCTCGAGTTCCCGTCGAGTTCGGCGGATGACCCACGGCGCCGCCTCTAAAAATTAAGGCCTCGAGTCGTTCGATCACGCAGTCAATGAGAGCCGCACTCGTCCCGGCAGTCTGTGAGCCCGAGACCGGCGATCCGGTCGTGACCGTCGATCTGACCGCACGGACTCGGTTCCAGAAGTATGAACGGCGTTTGAGCGCCGTGGTAGTTGACCTGGTCCCAGGGTTGCGCGAAGCGACGAGGCTTGAACCCGAGTGAACCGACGAGGAGATCGCGGGCGACAACCTGGAGGGGCGAGGAGGTCACGGCATCACAAGGAATTCGAGCTGCTCAAGTACCTCGCCCAGCACGCCGCCCGGGTGTTCACCCGTGCGCAACTGGCTGCAGGAGGTCTTGGGGTACGACTTCTTCGGTGGCACGCGCACCGTCGACGTCCACGTGCGGAGGCTGCGGGCAAGCTCTGCACCGAGCACGAGCAGATGATCGGCACGGTGCGTAACGTCGGCTACAAGTTCGTCCGCCCCACCCGCGCGGGCCTCGCGGTTCTGCCGGACGACACCAAGACGCCCGACGACCAGCACTTGGCCCGACGCAACGGACGACCGGAACACGCCCGCCCGGCCTGATCCCGGCCGGGAATGCGGACCGCCCGCCGCCACACAAGCGGCGGGGCGCCCCGCAAAGCGTCGGTGGCTGCGAACCGGGCCTTCGCCGCTGCGAGGGATTCAGCTCACCGCACACTCACCGGGGACACGTGCTCTTCTCGTCTCTTCAGCCGGTCGCCGCCGGCCTGCCCCAGTCAAGGCGACCGTCGCAGCATCGCGGACGATAGGGACGCGATCACGGAGGCGGTGTGAAGGACCGACAAGCGGCGGCAATGCGGATCGTCTCGATCTGGCTGTGCTGCTCACGGGCCCGCGTAGCGAGGCGGACCAGGTCGGCCTCGACGAGTTGCGGATAGACGGGCGCCACCGCGAGCAGCGCCTGCCACAGCGCCAATTTGCCCGTGATGCCCAGCGCCAACGCCTCGGTCTCCAGCAGCATGCTGAGGTCCTTGTCTCGCGTCAGCAGCTTCGTGACGGCAAGTCGATGTGCCTTCCCCACGAACCAGCCCGCGGCCTTCTTGACCGGGTGACCGGCCTCCCCGAGCCGCTCGATGAGCCCGCGCAGCTCGTTGCGGTCCTGGTCGATCTCCTCGGCGAGCCGGCCCAACGCGGCGGCATCCGGTCCCCCCGCCGCACGCTGGTGCAGCCGGCGAGCCATCTCCACCCCAGCGTTCGCACCTGCCAGATGATCGTTGAGATAAGTGCCCAGCACCTCGGTCGACGCCACAGCGACATCCTTCCGCTCGGACAGCAGGATGGGGCGATCGAGTCTCCCCCACACGTCGCAGCCCGCTACGGCCCGCCCACCCGCGCCGCTGACTCCACGTTCACCGAGTACCGCGGCTGCGACGGTGTGGCCGTCCGGGCTGATATAAGCCGGACTCTTCTGGATTTGGAACGTGACCGACCCGCAGCGGCCCCAGTGGTGGGTAGGACCGGGATCGAACCGGTGGCCTCTTCCGTGTCAACTCTGGCCGCGGTGCAGCTCAACGCCTATAACCAGGAAATACTTTGTCGTCCAGGTAGGTCGACGGCGTCGTTGGCGGTGACCGTTATTGGCAGCGTTGTTGTCAAATGGGCGTTCTCCGTCGTGCCCTGCCGTTCCCTCGGGTGGGCGCATGACAGAGCACAACGGCGGCTCATCTTCGTCGCGGCGGGGCGCATCAGCGGACGGCGTTACCCACTGCTTCAGCGGCCGCAACGGATTGACGTAATCCCGGAAGCTCGCGATCAGTTCCTGTCGCGAGCGCTGAAGCTTGCAGATGAGGCGCACCGGGGCGTTCCGCCGCAGTTGTGACCCCTACGTCGTGCACCCGGTCGCTCCGGCACTGATCCTCGCCGAGCACAGATCCTCGCCGAGCACAGATCCATTGACAGCATTTCCGCAGTAGCCGTCAGAAAGACCCCGGCCCGGGTGGCGAGTTCAGGCCTGTTCCCGCCCATGGCCCGGCCCGGAGTCCTCGCACATCGGATCCAGGCGCCGCCGGGCGCGGACACCGCTCGCCATCGAGCACCGGGCCGTTCGGACCGGCGTTGTCATTGTCCTGGCGGTCCTGCATCCAGCTGGGGCATCGTGAAGCCGACTTAGCTGGCGCCGATCGGTGGCATCACTGGTCGAGGGACGGGTAACGCCTTGGCCGTGGACGGTTTCGCTGGCTGGATCGGCATCGCAGGCACCACGTCGGGACAGGGTCGTGCGCGGCTCGAGCTCGAGGCCGAAGAGCGCCACCTCAACCCGGCCGGCACCCTGCATGGGGGCGTGCTCGCGACGCTCGTCGACACGGCCATGGGCCAGGCAGTTCGCAGCGTGGTCGACGGGCAGACACCGGCGACGAGCCAGCTGACGATCGCCTACCTGAAGCCGGGAAGCGAGGGCCGCCTGGTGGCGAGCGCTGAGGTCCGCCAGCAGGGCGAGCAGGTGCTGGTGTGCGAGGCGAGCGTCGAGCAGGACGGCGAACTGCTGGTGACCGCGTTGGCGACCTTCGCGCTCGTCCAGCGCTGACGGGTGGATCGGGCCGTACCGGCTGAAATCCTGGTGCCAAGAGCCCGCCCTGTCAGTCCTGCCAGCGGGGGCATCGAAATGTCCTGCTTACCCATCCCCTGCCCGGCTCGGGCGCATCTGTCGCTGCCTGTTCGAAGACCGAAAACAACGTGGGCGACCGGGCGGATATCTGTATTGATCGATAGCGCCCGTACACCTTCCTCACCATCGAATCCGTTGGGACGGGATGTGTGCGGCGGTCTTCTTCGAGGTTGGGCTACGAGCGCCTGGTCGAGCTGACCAAACACGCAGCGGCAGCGCACAGGTGACGGTCTAGCCAGGCCGGCCGCGGTGGCCGGCTTCTGGACCACCGCAGCCTTGATCGGTGAGATTCCCGGGCACGTCACCGACCCGGTGGGATACGTACCCACGCCCCGGGCAGGGACGCCCGGCGCCGAACACTGTGTCTCGGTGATCGGGTGAGCGCCGCTCGTCCCGCGCTGCCGACAACGCCCGATGCTGCGGTCAGTCTGCGGCGAGCTGGCCGCGGAGCCCGGGTCAGGTCCGGCAACGCCGCGAGCAGTGGCGCGAGACCCTCGCGACGCTCGACCAGGTCGAGCTCCGGCTCGGTCTGCCCGAGCGCGGCGGCGAACCGGCCCCGGTCCCCCGAGCCCTCGCCATCGCCATGCCATCCCGGTTCGTCCAAGGACGCCGTGTGGGCCGCATCCTGGGCAGCCAGCGCCTCCAGGACGATCTCGACGCCAAGGTCGAGGTGCCGGGCGATCTCGCTCGGCCGGGGGGCTACGTCCACGAAGGTGGTGGATGACGCACGTTAACGCCCTGTCAGCACAATGAACGACGTGACATCCGCGCAGTTCGCGGCCCACCGACCACGACGTGTGGTCCCACGCTGGCCCCAAGAAAGCGGCACGCGGCGGCCGCGGTGCCCTTCAGCCGACGGTGTTCCGGTGCTCCACGGCGGTCACGCGCCGCGGCCCAGTGCAGGGCCATCTGACCGTCACGCCAGTTCTTTACGTTCTTCGCGTGCTCCCGACAGATCTTGATCATGGATTCGATCGCGTTCGTCGACCTCAGCGTCCTGGCCAGGGTGGGCGGGACGCCCAGGCGCACCACGGTGAGGGTGTCGGGCAGGCCCTCGCGCAGGCTGGCCGCCGCTCCAGGGTGGGTCTTGTCCAGCTCCGCGGCCACCGCCTCGAGCTGGGCTCGTGTCGCCAGGGCGGAGTCGGCCTTGCAGGCGGCCCGCATCCGCCGCTGGACCATGGTGCGCAGCTTCTCCGGGAGCCGGTCCCGCGCTTCCTGATCTTGTGGAGCTGGCAGCGGGCGATAACGGGGTGGTCGAACACGTCCTTGACCGCGCGACCAGGTCCAACCCGGATAGGTCCGCGTTCATCAGTTCGGCCAGGACGTGCTCGGTGGCTCGCACGAACCGACGCGAGATCGTCAACTTGCTGGTCGAGGTGGCCTTCTCCGCGACCTGTTCACCGATCGGCTCCAGGTCAACGTGGTAGCGGCGAGCCGACAGGCCAGCCAGCATCTGCTCCATCGCCTATCGCCCCAACAGATCCGCGACCCGCCTCCGTCAGCCGAGTCACACGCGCTCGCGCCGACGTCCCAAATTAAGGCGTTTAGTACAGTGCTGCGACGACCTCCGATGATCAAGTCCGACCGCGCATCGTAGGCGTCGTGGTGCGGTTCTAGGAGAGCCCTGAACAATCGGTGTGTTGGGCCGAGCTGCCGGTCAGGGGCTGGGACGATGTCGTGGTGCAGGGACGGGCTGATCCGCAGCGCGAGATTCTGGAAGTGGAGTCGGTGGCCGGGCAC
>NZ_JAVREJ010000055.1:0-14136 GCF_031845345.1 Pseudonocardia charpentierae
CTCGTGATCAGCATCCTGCGACTCGCGGGAGTCACCAATATCGCCGCCGCCCTCCGCCGTCACAGCCGCAACCCGACCCGACCACTCGCCACCTTCGGCATCACCTGACGACTTTGCCGACCCCCTGCGCAGCCGACGGTCCAGGCATCGTGACCGGGCGGCAGCAGCATCACCTGGTTCGGGCCGAACTCCTCCTCGCTACCGTCGTCCATCACGACATGCAGGCGCCCACTGAGCACGAGCGCGACGTGCGGCAGCTCGCAGCTCGGCGTTCCCGCGTCGTCTTTAAGGTCATTCGACCACTGGGCTCCGACGTCGAAGCGCACCCGAGTGACGGAGACACCGTCGAATTCGGCCGTCTGCTTGCTGATCAGGCCATGGACGTTGGGCGACACGGTGTCCAGGTCGGCCTTCTGCATGGCCGGGGAAGCTGTCGACGTCACGGGCCCAGTCTTGCTCGCCACCGGAGAGCAGGCGACCGCCAATCGGCGACAGAAAGACGATCAAGACCTTCGGTGACGCGCAGGACGACCGCAGACACAACGGAAGCCGGGCGTCTGGATGTATTCCGCCAGCGGCGGCCATCCGACACACCCGGGACGCCTACACGCGCTTCGACTCCTAAACGACGACTGGCCGATAGGCGAGGCGCGCGGCACACTAGTCAACCGCCGAGGAAGATCGAGAAGAGATCAACCGACAGCTACTAACTGTGCCTCCGACGCTCGTACCTGACGTGCATAAGCGCAGGTCAGCACAGCGCGCGACGTGATCCTCCTCTTAATCAGCGGGTTGGGGGTTCGATTCCCTCGCGGCGCACCATCACCGCAGGTCACAGCGTTGTCGCTGTGACCTGCTGGAGTTTCCGGAGATCGATGCCACTAGAAACCCGGCGGAAACTCTCCGCGGAGGTGCTGCCATGGCACGTCCACCCCTCCCCCTGGGCCAGCACGGCGAGATCAGCATCGCGCCCAGGCGAGGCCAGTGGGTAGCCCGCTGTCGCCTGCGCGGCTTCGACGGCGTCACACGCAAGATGGAGCGCGCCGACCGTACCGTACCGCTGCCCGCCAGGCGCTCCAGGACGAGCTGCGTCGTCAGCATGGTGAGCACACCGAGGTGCTCTGTCCCGAGTCGCGGTTCCGTGTCGCAGCGGACGTGTGGATGAGCAAGATCCGCGAGCGCCGCGCCGATTCCACCGCGGACACGTACGCGAGCTTCCTAAAGAATCAGGTTCTCCCCCAGCTCGGCGAGCTGCGCCTGGTCGAATGTGACGTCGCCCGCCTCGACGCCTTCTTCTCGAGGCTCGAACGGGCTCGCAAGGTCGTCGAGCAGCTGGACGGCTTAGCGACGCCGCGTGGGCGGGCCGTAGCCCTGCCACTGCTGCGGATCCGGCTGCCTGGGTGGTGGCTGCGGCGGGTACTGCTGGGTCATCGAGGCTCCGGTGGAGAGCAGGAGTGGTGATCACAGGTCGCGGGGCGTCGTGATCCCGTTACGTGGAGTCAAGGACTGGCTGCTCCCGAGCCCGCACCTGGGACTCAGCGCAGAGCTGAATGAGGTGCGCGTGCGCGACAGGAGCTGATGCGTGAGCTCACCGGCGCGCAGACCCGAATGGCTGCGCCGGAGGAGCGCCGGCGCGGTCGCGGGCCCGCCATGAGCGCCCCGCGTAGCAGTCCCAGGCCGATGTACTGCCACGGTGCGATCCGCGCTTTCACGGCCTGAAGGGACCGGCGGAACTCCGAGGCTGCGGCGATCTCCATGTCACCTCGGCGTTCCTTCCAATCTGGCGCCCGACACACGGCCGAGGGCAGGACTCAAGATCGAGCCTCGTGCTCCCTCCGATCTGCTTGCACGCGGTGTAGAGGCGGACCCAGTGCGCCTTCCCATCGCTACTGTGGCAGTTGCCCCACGTGGCGGTGTTCGCCTTGTGGGCGGTGCAGATACCGGGCGTGTCAGCTGACGCCACGCCGGTGCCGAGACCGAACAACGTGACCGAGAGAGCTGCCGCCGCCGCGACCGCTTGATGCCGTTCATGATGTCTCCTGCCGTTGTCGAGGTCGTGGTTATGAACGTGCTCGATCGGAGAGGAGAAGTCCCGGGCAGGGGTGCCCGTGACGGAAGCCGTAGGAGGCAGTGGAATGACAGACACAGTGGAGCGATGAGGGGCGAGATCCTCCGGGACCTACGGGTACGCCTACGGGCCAAGACCGTGCGCAACGACCTCCTCGACCCCTGCACTCGCCTGGCCGATCAGCACGGTGTGAGCGGGTTGGCGGGAAACGAATCAGGCGGCCAAAGCGACAATTTCATCGCCCAACTCGGGCAGCGGGCGGTCCGGTCGGGCAACGGGGCCGACGAGGATCTGAATCGTCTGGAGGTCGAGAGTTCTGGCCGACCCAGGGGTGCGCCCGGCTGAAGTACCTGACGAGCACCCGAGCGACCCGTCAACGGCATCGTCGCTGGCCAATGGGGCTCCTGGTGCCGTCGCGTACGGCCGGGACGTCCCGACGGTCGGTCGCTGGGTCGGACCCGCGGAGGACCCGGCCCGGTACGAGCGACTCGAGCACATCGGTGGTGGCGCGGAAGGACTGATCTTCCGGGCCCGTCGGATCGGGCCGGCCGGAGAAGTCGAGTTGGTGGCCCTCAAGGAGTATCGGCCGCCGCCGGGCGCGTCGCCAGCGTGGCCCCGGGACGGGACGTGGCGTCAGATAGAGCACCAGGCGTGGCTGTTGCGCGGGCTGCCGCGCACCGATCACCTCGTCCGGGTCCGCGACGAGTTCCTCGGCGCGACCAGCGGCCCAGGACTCGGCGGCGACCCGCGCAGCCCCCACAAGGCATTCGATACCCCCTTCGTGGCCATGGAGTGGATCGAGGGCGCACGGCCCGACGTCCTCCTGCAAGCCGACCGGGCGACGTTGTCACAACGGCTCGGGTGGGTGCAGGACCTCGCGGAGGCGGTCGATCTGTTGCACTCGGTCAGCCGCACCGGGCGGTTCCCGTTGGTCCACGGAGACATCAAGCCGGGCAACTGCCTCATCACCCCTGGCCGTGGCCTCGTGCTGGTGGACACCGGCGCGTTGCAGGTGGCCGACGGGATTGGCGAGTTCCGCGGCCTGCGCTCGCCCCCGTACGCAGCCCCGGAGGTGCTGGCCGGGCCCGGCCAGCGGCGCGGTACGGCGACCGACCTCTACTCGTTGGGGGCTGTCGCGTTCTTCCTCCTGACCTCCAACCCGCCCCCCAACGCGGAGTACGACGACTATCTCGTGCTGGCCCATGCCGAGCTGATGCGCTGTGCGGACATCGACGGCGAGCGCCGACCGCTGGTCGCCGCCCATCTGCTGCGCCTGCTGGACACAGACCCGGCGCAGCGATCGCAAACGAGCGCGGTGCAGTGGGCGCGGGAGCTGATCGAGTTGGTCCAGCACCCGTCGCCATCCCTCGTGATCGGCTCACGTTCGCGACGTTCTCGTCGCATCGCTGCGCTGGTAGGGGGTGTCACGACCCTCGTCGCCGGTGCGGCCGTGGCGAGCACGCTGATAGCCGGCCCGTCGGCGATGCCCCCCTCGGACGCTGCCGGGAGCCAGGCAGGCAACCTGACAGGCGTCAGCTCGACGCCGTCGCTCCTACCGGGCGGCACGACAACGTCCAGCACAGCGCCGGGCACGTCGTGGCCCAGGAAAGCGTTCGCCGACCTCCCCGCGTTCACGGCCGGAGGCGGGCCTCTGCTCTACGAGCAGACCCTCACCGCTCCCTCGCCCGACTGGCCCGAAGTGGCGCAGACCGGCTACGAGACCCGCTACCGCGACGGAGCATACGACGCCCACATCCTCGATCACGGTGCTTACCAACCGATCCCGGGTCCCGACACCGCATCGAGTACCGACGACGTCGTGTCGGCGACCGCGAGCGTGCAGTCCGGTCAGGGCGGTTGGGGTGTCTGGTGTCGTGGCAGCGACAACGAGGGCTCCGAGCGTTACGCCTTCCTGCTCAGCCACGCCGGCGCCGTCCAAATCATCGGGCCCGACGGTGGCGGCACCGGTTGGGTGTACATCGATGGGCTCGACGTCGCCGGGCCGACCACCCTGTCGGCCCGCTGCGCCGACGTCGCCGACGGCCCGGTGGAGCTCACGCTGGCCGTGAACGGGCGAACAGCGCTCTCCTACAAGCCGCCCATGACAGCCTTGTTGGGGCCGGGGTACGCCGGCCTCGAGGAGATGAGCTTCTCCGAGGTGAACGGACCCACCATCACCGCCCGCTACGGCCACTTCGATATACGACGCGCCGCGAGGTGACAGCGAGACCGAACGCACCTCGGGTCCAGCGCAGGGTAACGCCCTCGCCGCCGCGACCGAGTCCTGGCGGACCGAATGTTACCGAGGAGGCACGCTCTGTGAACGAAATCCGGATCCACTGCGTTCGGATGGCAGCGCTCCTGCTGCTCGTCAGCGGCGTCGGCGTTGGCGTCGCCGCGCCGGCGGCCGCACAACCAGCACCAACAGCCGTGTCAGCACACCGGGCCGCGTCGGCTGCTCTTTGCACCAGCCAATTCCCGACGTCGACGACCCCGCCCCGTGCGGGATCGTCGTGTACGCCTACTACGAAGTGCACATCGAAGCGCGTAAAGGTTTACACTGTGTCCGGAAGGAAATGGAAGACGAAGAAGTCCTGTTACACGCTCCGCTATTGACCGCTCGATTACGTTCTCGGCGGCCGCATTTAACGAACGTCTACGTGAGATCGAGTAGGCATCGGCCACCGGCTACCGCCCCGGGCCGTCTGCGGAGGGCTCGGGGCGACCGCTCGCCTCCAGGTGATCGAGGTCCAGGTCGGTGACGTTGCCGGACAGAACGGCCCACCGCGCGAGGGCCTGGACGTACCCACCGGACGGACCACCCGCATCGGCAGCGCTCTCACCGAGCAGCCCCTCGACGCCGTGCTCGTAGGTCAGCCAGCTGCGTAACTCGTCCAGGCCGTTGCGGATGGTCTTCGCCTTGAACGGGTGGCCGTGCGCGTCGAGGATCCCCTCCAGCTCGGCGTAGGTCGGGACGTTCGCCCGCTGCCCGGACCGGGTCAGCATCGGCAGGCACAGGGCCGAGAGCAGAATGCGGTGCCGGCGCGACATCGATTCGATCCGGTCGAACCCGACCGTCTCCCGGTCCCGGTCCCGCTCTGGGGCCTGGTCGTCCGGCTCCGCGGTCCGCGGCCCGAGCCGGCGGGTGTCGACGGTGATCGCGTAGGTCCCTGCGTCCCCGGTGACGACGACCTTCACCTGGGGGTGCGGATGCGTCCCGGCGATCATGAGCGGCAGGATGTCGTAGCCCGGGCCGGGGAAGGTCTGCACGACCAGAGTCCGCTTGTCCGACATGTTGTGCACAAGCACCCCGTCGGCGCGGCACTCGAGTTTTCCGGCGAAGCGGGGGATGCGCAGGTCCTGCGGGCTGTGGCCGATCCGCAGCGCGTGGTCGGCGCCGCGACCGAAGGTCAACGTCTCGCCGGGGGTGAGCGACCATCGGAGTGAGCCGCAGCTGACCACCGCGTGCGGGCCATCACTCGGCGATCTGTGCACGTGTCCTCCAGTCCACCGTGGCCGCCCGTCGACGCGGCACTCATCCCAGCACACCGAACGGGCTCGACCGCCACAAGGCACCCCTGCCCGGGCCTCGCGGCTGTTACCACCGCGGCGCTGTCCGGGCAAGGCACCGGTCCTCCTGACTGGCGGTGCCCGGTGATCGCAATCTTCTGTCGTCGCCGACAGCGGGTCGGAGACAGCGATCGAACCGGAGGAGACCGTCATGTCGACCGACACCGTCACCGTCCCCACTTCCGCCGTCCACGCCCGGACGTTCGGCGGTCTGCGCCGGGTCCTCACGACCGCGGGAATCGCCGGGGCCCTGCTGGCCGGGGGCATCGCTCTGCCGGCCACGGCGTCGGCGGCCGAGATGCCGGCGAGCCACAACCCGTCGCTCGTGCTTGCGGCCCGGTGCCCATTCGGTACGCACGGCGGTCCTGGTGGCGGGTGCCGCGGCGGCAGCATCAACGACAACGCCCGGGTGAATCGCGCGGCGAGCGACACCGCCGACATGTACCGCGACGCCGGCGAGTGCGCGGTCAAGGCCGTCGGCAAGAGCGTGTGGCGCAACCGTAAGAAGCCGACCCTTCCCACTGTCGCCCTGGGCACGATCAAGCCCGGAATCAAGTGCGGGCGCAGCAAGGGCTACTGACGGCGTCCGGACGTGGTCAGCCCGGCCGTGGGACAACGCAGGTGTAATTGTGCACCTTCACGGTCGGGCCAGCCAAGGCGCGAGCGCTCATAGAATCAACTCTCGAGTCGAAGACGCATACTCAAGAACCTGCCGCTCCGCCCACTGTGGTTCCATCGACGCTCCGCAGCAACCTCACGCCAAGCCTTTCGCCGCTCGCGCGGTCGATCACTAACGAGGTCAACGCACCAATCGCGATCGGAGCGAAAAGGATCGCGAGGGCGAGGTAGAAGTCATCCCTGAAGGAGCGGGGTCGGTCAACCCCGGGTTCTTGCTTTTGATCTTTCTTCTCGGGGTCGTCCGCCTGCTGTTGAGCGCGTCGAGGTAGGCGGCGGTGTCAAGGAGCGCCCGGAGGGCGCCCGCGTAGCGGCCGGAGGTCCTTGACGCCGACGCCGGTCGGCGCACGCTGTTCGAGGCGGAGGATCAGAGGGTTCGGGTCTCTCCCTCGTCTGTCTGGGAGGGTGTCGAGTGCTGCTCCAAGGCCGGGGTTTCCCGGCGGTGTGGACAGGCCCCGCGGTGGAGGCTGTCGGTCATCCCTTCGCCGCGCAGATGGGCGGCATGGTGCAGTGCGGCAAGCACGCGATGGGCGAGATCAATCAGACGGGGCGATCACGCCGAGCCGGCTCGGGGATCATGACAACAAACGGTCCGCGCCCACCGCGAGATCGGGCTGCTCACGCCACCCCGACCCGGGCGACGGCCTGAGTGCGAGTTCGGGCGGGCAGGCAGCGGATGTGGTGATCGCGCAGGCCGTAGAACACCAGGCCGAGCAGTTCGCGGGCGGCCGCGACGACACCGATGTTGCGACCGCGCCGTGCAGCGATCCGGTCGCGGACCTGCCCCAGGCGGGTGTGCGCAGGCACCCGTTGCACGGCCTCGACCGCGGCCCACCGGACCAGCCGGGAGCCCTGCTTGGTGATCCGGCCGCGGTGCACCGTGGTGTCGGACTCGCGGTGGGCCGGGGTCAACCCGGCCCAGCTGGCCAGCTCGGCGGGTCGGCCGAAGCGGGTGATGTCGCCGATCTCAGCGACGAACACCGCCCCGAGCAGCGGCCCGACACCAGGGATCTGCTGGATCGCCCGATAGCCCGGATCGGTGCGCAACCGGCCGGCGACCAGTCGGGCGAAGGTGTCGATCTCGAAGTCCAGGCCGGTGATCAGCCGCAGCAGCGAGTCCACCCGGGACCGCGACTCCACCGCCAACACCGCGCAGACCGCGGGGCCGGCAAGCAACTTCTGCCCGCTCGGCCCGAACAGATCGCTCATCGGCACTGCCACGCCGGCCGCGGCGAGCACGGCGTGGACCTGGCACTTGAGGTTCGAGCGCAGGCCGACCAGCTTGGCGCGGTGGCGCACCCAGCCGCGCAGCTCCCGCGTCGCCGGTGGAGCGATCCACGCCTCGGGCAGCCGGCCCATCCGTAGTAGATCCGCCAGATCCGCGGCATCGCGCTGATCGTTCTTGACCCGCCGCAGCGAGAACATCTTCACCCCCAACGGATGCGCCAGACCTGAGTTGCACAGGTGTCGGACCTTCGTAAGTGTCCGTGCTGGTCAGCGGGTTGTGGTGTGAGGATCTGGGGCACTAATCGGTAGCCTCGCCCGGTGGCGTACGTCCGGAAGGTGAAGACGGCCTCCGGGGCCACTGCCGTGCAGGTCGTGGAGAAACGCCACGGGGTGCGCCGGATCGTCGCGCATGTCGGATCGGCTCACGACGACGCCGAGCTCGCGGTGTTGATGCAGTCGGCTCGTGACCGTATCCATGCAGGCCAGCAGGCCTTCGATCTGTCGTCTCCCGCCGGCACGGGCTCGGGTGGGGCGGTGGTGACCGGCTCGGCCAGCGAAGTCCTGTGGGATGTCCTGCTCGACGCGTACCGGCGCCTGGGGTTCGACGCCGTCGCCGATGAGGCGTTCCGGGGGTTGGTGCTGGCGCGGATCGTGGAGCCGACCTCGAAGCTGGCAGCGGTCGGGGTTCTTGAGGAGCTCGGGGTCCCGGCGCCGCACCGCAACACCTTCAGCGCCGCCTTGCGCCGCTGCGTGGCCAACGACTACCGCGGCACCCTCGCCGGCGCCTGCGCCGCTCATTCGGCCCGGACCGGTGCGGCGTCGTTGGTGCTCTACGACGTCACCACGCTGCACTTCGAGGCCGAGAACGAAGACGCGCTGCGCAAAGTCGGGATGAGCAAGGAACGCCGGGTGGACCCGCAGATCCAGGTCGGGCTCCTCGTCGACCCGTCCGGGTTCCCCCTCGAGGTGTCCTGTTTCGAGGGCAACACGGCCGAGACCACCACCCTGCTCCCTGTCCTGCGCGGGTTCGCCGAGCGCCACCAGGTGTCAGACATGGTCGTCGTCGCCGACGCCGGGATGCTGTCCGCGGCTAACGTGAACGCCTTGGAGGACACCGGGTTCTCCTTCATCGTCGGGTCACGGATCAGCAAGGCGCCCTACGACCTGGCCGCGTACTTCGACCGCCACGGCAACGCCTTCGACGACGGGCAGTTCCTCGAATCCACCCGGGTCATGGGCACCGGGAAGACCGCCCGAGCGCGGCGGGTGGTCTACCACTACCTGTTCGCCCGGCATAAGCGTGACGACCGGGCGATCAACGCGATGGTCGACCGGGCGGAGAAGGTCGCCGCCGGGAAGCGGCCGCTGAAGAAGGACCGGTTCGTGCGCATCGACGCCGCCGGTAAAGGCGTGGACTGGGACCTCGTCGAGCGAGCACGTCAGCTCGCCGGGCTCAAGGGCTACGTCACCAACCTGCCCACCTCCACCATGGACGCAGCAGCAGTCGTCGGCGCCTACCACGACCTATGGCAGGTCGAGAAGTCCTTCCGGATGGCCAAGTCCGACCTCCGGGCCCGGCCGATCTTCCACCGCGAACGCGACGCCATCGAAGCCCACCTCACCGTGGTCTTCGCCGCGCTCGCCGTCAGCCGGCATCTGCAGGACGCAACCGGCGCCTCGATCAAGAAGCTCGTCCGCACCCTCCGGCCGCTACGAACCGTCCACATCGACGTCGGCGGTCACCCAATCACCGCAGCCCCGCAGATCACCGCCGAGGCCCGCGCCCTGCTACATCGGCTCCCCGCCATCACCGCACCAGGGCACTAAACCTGTGCAACTCAGGCCAGATGAACGTGCGCGCCGAGCTCGGCGAGAGTGTCCGCAGCCCAGTACCAGCCATACGTCGCCTCCAACACGACCTCCGGCGCCTCGCCGGCGCGGGCCATCACCTCGCGCAGGTAGTCCCGGTCATTGGAGATCCGCACCGTCTCCAGCTGCTGTCCGGTCTCGGTCATCCGCACCAGCACCGACCGGCGCCGATGCAGATCCATCCCCACAATCTGCGGTCCTGCGTACGATCCGCTCACAGGGGCCTCCTCGAATCGATGACGTGAGCACCCCGAGCATGAGCCGGGAGTCACGAGGAGCGGAGGCCCCGCTCCTTCATCGCATCAGGCACGGGATGCCTCCAGCGGTCTCGGCGTAGGTCCCCCGCCGCTGGCCCGCTGGGGCACTAACCGCCCGAAGCGGCTTGCCGCCCATGCCAGTGAGCTGCTGACCGCCGGTGATCGTTGCACGAGGCCATACCGCCCCTTCGCGAACCCCACCGTGTGGCCCTCCGATGCCGAGCGAACGCGGCGTGGGGCGTATTGAACCCACCGAACGCCGCGTTCTTCTCCGGGAATGTCGAAGTGCGTCAGATGGCCTTCGCGAGGTTCACCGCCGCCCGCGGCCCGTACTTGGCCACGTCGTCCCAGATCGACGTGCCGATGCCCTTCGTGACGGACTTCAGCTCATCGGCGACGGTGGTGGGCTGAGGGGCGTCGGCGAGCTCCTGCAGCGTCTTGACCATGGATCGGCAGGAGCCGCCGGCCTCGATCGCGCGGCCGAGCACCTCCTCGAGCGTGGTGCCGGTCCGCGACGTGCTCAGCAGGCCACCGCCCGACTCTGCGCAGGCGGCCACCGACTCCGCAGCCGCTCGCCCACGGGGCGTCGCCTTTCCTTCGATCCACTTCGCCGCGGCGTCCGTCAGGTACCGGCCGCCCGTGTAGCGCAGGTCGAAGCCGACCCCGACGGAGAGGGCGACGCTCGCGGGGTAGACCGCGCTTGCGCCCGGCCCCACCGGCACGCTGCAGTCGACCGGATCCGGCGTGGCCCTCGACATAAGCTCGTCGGTGAAGCCGTCGCTCAGCGACGCCGAGGCACGCCGTGGTTGCACCCTGACCCCACCGCTCGGCGAATGGACGCGCAGCGCCCAGTTCGAGATGTTGGTGAGCACCACGAGCCCGGGCCCGGACGCTGTTGGGGGCCGTTGACACAGCGTGACGAAACGCTGCCAGTCGGGGTTCACGGGCAAGGACGCGCAGCTCGTCGCGGCCGCGGAGGCGACGGCGGGCGCGGCTGCGGCTACACCGGCCGTACCGAACGCGAGTGCGACGGTGGCGACCAGTACCGCTGTGGCCCTCGTAAGCCGTCCTCGTCCGTCCATTGTGTCCCCCAGAGTTCCTCGGTCGACCGGATCTCCGAGTCTGGGCACCTCAGGAGAGCGTGGCGATGGTGCGCACTCCCGAAACACGTAGGGTCTGCCCCCTGCTATGCACCGAGTACTCCTACGTCGAGCTGCTGCGCGTGCACGTCGTCGTCCTGGCCGAGCTCGTAGCAGCGCTTGGCAGCCAGGCTCTCGCGGGTGCGCTGGCCGATGATCTGGCACTCGTACGGCGCGGTCCCGGCGATGGTCGCCGCGACCAGCTCACCCATGGGCGTCGAGGTGTCCATGCCGATCTCGAGCAACAGCAGGTGCCACCCTTAGCGCTCGGCGCGAGCGAACAGGTGAGAGAAGTCGTGCACCGACCGGCATATTCGGTGTCAAACCCAGCGGTGGACGCGACCCAACGCCACGGTCAACACCACCGGCGGCCTCATCGTCCTGCGTGCCCGTGCGTGCAGCTTCCCCGAAGCCCTCGACCAGATCCCACCGACCGCTGGCGGTCCTGCGCCCTGCGTGCGGGACAGCGCGACCAGCAGCTGACGGGATACAGCGACAGGCCGTCCCCACCGGGCCAGCGCGTCGCGTGCAGCACAAAGTTCGGAGGCCAGGAATTCCTGACCTTCGCGACTGACTGTCACCTTCTATCGATGCCGCGCAAGGTCAGCCGGACAGCCTCTTGCCCAATATCGACTTGGCCTGGTCGGCACCCTTCTTACTCTCCGCCTGGGCACGACGGAAGAATTCCGCGAGCTCCGAGTCACCGTTCCGGTCCGCGTCCTGGACGTAGGTCTCCAGGCGAAGCGCATTGCTCAGGCACTGCTCGGTGAACCAAATCAGGTTGTAGTCCTTGTCCGGGGTACCAGTGACCTGCCCACCCTCGCCGCTCGACATCGCGCAACCTTTCTCTCGGGTTGTCAGGACGTCGTCGGGCATACCCTGTGACCTACATCACTAACCCTCGGTGTATTCGGCGTCTGCTATGGCGGCCCGGGTCAGCAGAACGATCCATCGCTCTGCGATCGGCGACAGCCACTACGCAGGGGCGCACGCGCGCCGGGCCGAGCCACAGCTAAGCCTCGTGTCGATCGCGGCCGCTGTTACCCCGGCATCACCCCGAAGCGGGGGCAACCGGCGCAGATGAGCGACGTACCCGGGAACGCGACCGATGCGAGTCGTTGATCGGTTCGCCCTGACTGTGATGGACCACGCCGCTACACGGGCCGTGGAGGTGCGGAAGGTCTCGTCACGCCCCGGTAACGACGTTACGGTAACGTCGCGCTGTCCAGCCGATTGAGACGCCATCGAGGCTTTTGGAGTACCGCTGGTGCTACTCGCCCTGGTACTTGCCGCGCTGGCTGCCTTGGCCGGCGACGGCGCCGCCGACCGATCTGCCCCCTGCGGCTGATCAGTGCGTCGCCTTGACGCCTGCCGTCGTCAACCAGCTGCGAACCAGCGGTGCCCTCAAGCCCTGGTGTCAGACGAAGTCCCCACCTCAACCCTGATCGTGGCGGCCGCGCCCTGATGGGCTGCCCACCCACCAACGATCCCGACCCTGACACCGTCCGGGCACATGCCTGCCCGTTGCTCACCGCCGAGGGCGTCGAAGCGCTGGCCAACCGCTTCAAAGCCACCCCGGCAGTCCGCGCAGATTTCAGGCCAGAGCGCGTGGCGAGCGCTCGGAGTGCCCTGCAATGTGACAGCCCTCCGGCTACGGCTTCTGAAGCCACAGCAGCGAAAGGAGGCGCGGTGACCGCGGAGACCAGCACTCATGAAGATTCTAGCCACACGGTCAATCAAGCCGACCGCGGGGTGCTACAGCAACCTGCCGCCACCGCAATTTTCGTAGTCATTGCCGCACTAATCGTCATGCTTGCACTGTTAGGCAGGGCGACGCGCCACAGGCAATTCACAGGCGAGAGTGGAGCATCCAGGAAAGTGCAATTCTCGTCGCACTCGCCGGAGGCAACCCGACCGGAACGACAACGAGCCACAGACGCTGCCGACGGTCGCACCGAAGGCCGCCAGCAATCAACACTCGAAGGTGAATCCGAGGTCCGTGGTCGACCCGACGGGCACTCCGATTCGTACGAGGAACTGCTGGCCGGTCTTTGTCGTGAGGTGGCCGAGCTCAAACGCGCCGACGAGACATTCAGGACTGGCTCGCGCGAATCGGATGATCCACATGAGCGCTAAACTCACCTCCGGGACGGGTGCGCCGGGACCGTGACTGAGGAAGTGTTCGGTACCCAGGCCCATCTGCTGTCGTCCTGCTCACCGGTCTCCTCGCCCGCCGCTGTCGGCAGCCCTGCCTGTTCGACACTCCGCTGGACGGTACGTCGAGAACCGGCCCCTCGCCGACAGCCGCCGGATGCCCTCGTGGATCTCTTTCGTACGCATGATCGATCTGCCGATTTGGTCGACACTTATGTTGGAGCTTGACGCATTTTGACCGATCACAGGGCATGATCGAGGAATCCGCATACCACCGCTGGCCAGCAGCGAAGCGGATGGAAGCGCAGAGCTGATCACGCGACTCCAAGCCAGTGGGTTGTAGGTTCGATTCCTACGCGGCGCACTACGCGGCGCACAATTTTCGCAGGTCACAGCCATGCCGGCCAGCGGAGGAAGTCCTCAGTCGTGATCGAACTACCGGAGCCCTCGGGGCACTTCGGCGCCAACTCCGCCTGGGTCCTGTGCGCCGCGATCGCCCACAACCTGCTCCACACCGCCGGCATCATCGCCGCAGGACCCCACGCCCGCGCCCGCGGCGCGACCCTGCGCCGACAGCTGATCACCGTGCCCGCCCGAATCGCCCGACTCGCCCGACCCGCCCGAGTGCCCGTCCTGCAGCTACCCAGCCGCTGGCCCTGGGCACCGGCATGGCTGCGACTGTGGAACCACATCGGGCACGACCCACCAGCCGCCGCCTGACCCCCACCCCGCCGGCACATCGGCCCGAGTGCCCCATCCGTGGAAGAGCTGGATAGACCAGCGACTCCGGCGCCTCCCACACCGCCAAACATGATCATCCCGAAATCAAGATCACTGGCTCAGGGGTTCCGCGGATCGAGGGTTAGAGGATGCTGAACTGGTGCTGCACCAGGTAGAACATCATCCCCTGGAAGAGGGCGAAGGACGTCACCACCGGCGTCTGGAGTAGGGGCCGACGGGAGAGCCATACCCCGAGCGGCACGAACGTCGCCCAGCAGGACGCTGTGTAGCGTCCCATGCCCCAGATGCCGCTGTGGAAGAGCACGAGGAGTGGAATGTTCCCGATTTTATTGACATCGGTTTAGGCTGCCAGGTCGGTGAGTTTTCTGAATCCTAGCTCGTATTCGACTGGTGTCAAGTAGTCGAGAGTGGAGTGCCGCCGGCGGCGGTTGTAGTA
>NZ_JAVREJ010000056.1:0-13824 GCF_031845345.1 Pseudonocardia charpentierae
GTCGAGGATCGGAGAAGGGCCGCCACCGTTGTGCTGCTTGTTTCTCTGGTGGTGGATTGCAATCCCCGGGGGTGAGTACCCGCTGGCGCCGGTCGGTTGGGTCCGCATGCCCTTCCGATGGCTGATGGACGTGCGGGTTTCCGCGCGGCGAGGGTGTCGTTGGGCCTTCAGCGGCTGCGCCTTCAGAGCTGCAGGCGTTGGCCGGGGTGTAACGACGCTGTCTGTGGCCGAGTAACGGTGGTGCGTCGTTCTGTGACCACGCCTCGAACATTTACAGGCGTTTCTAAGCGAAGAAGTTGCATTTACCGCTGGATTCCTCCAGAATCGGTGATGACTTCCACTGAACTTTCTCACATGGATGGACGCGTGTAATGGCACAGCAGACGACCGTCAGGTTCATCGACGACCTCGACGGGACCGACGCCGCGGGTACGTTCGACTTCGCGATCGACGGGCGCGCCTACCAGATCGACCTGTCGGATGAGAACGTCGCCAAGCTGCGTGACGCTCTCGCCCCGTACGTCGGCGCAGCCCGGAAGGCCGGTGGCGGTGGCCGTGGGCGCGCGGTCCGGCAGGTCGCGGTGGCGGAGAAGCCGGCCCGGTCGAACCGGGACCAGACCGCGGCGATCCGGGACTGGGCCCGCGCGAACGGCCACCAGGTCAGCGACCGCGGCCGCATCTCCATCTCAGTCATGCAGGCCTTCGAAGCCGCTCACTAGCCCTCCGCTTACGTTGTAGGGAGAGCGGCGGCAGGTGTCTCCCGCGCACCTGCCGCCGCAATCACGGGCACGCTGCACTGGCGCTCACGGCAGCGCGGGGGAGAATGGGCACGTCATTGCTCGGCTACGACGGCACTCTTTGTGGGAAAATCGTCGCTGGTTCATCAGGCGTCGGCACAGGTGGCGAAACACATTCGGTGCCGCCGGCAAGGCGTCGCCGACCCCGCTGTGGTTGCTGGACTCGCCGTGTCAGTCGGGTGGATGGGGCGTGGTCGCCGCAGGAGTGTCGGTGCGGGCTGGTCGGATCGGCGGTCAGGACCAGGTGAACGTGTCGCAGCCGGATACGCGGCTGCGCCCGTCGCGCCGGAGTGTGTCCGTATGGATGTCGCGTTGTGCGGCCCAGCCGCGTCCGCGCGCGGTGTGGATGAGGACGAACTGTCCACGCCCGCAGATCACGTCGTCCACGGGCTCGCCGGGGCGCTCGCTGCGCCACACCGGGCACCGCCCCGCGGACCACATGCTCGTCGGGGGTGAGACAGCGTGTCTCGACCAGGCGCTCGTTGCCCCCGAGGTAGTGACAAGCCCAGCCGTCGGGCACCTTGCTGTACACCGGCGCGTCGGCCCGGATGAACTCCCCAGGGTTTGGATCGGGCGGCGGCGGAAGCACAGCGGCGGCCCCGGCCCACCCGATCAGGCCCAGCACGATCCCGACGGCCAGGGCCGCGGGCAGCGCCCAGCCCCCGCCACCACAGCACCTCCCCCATCCGCAGGCCCCCGCTCCCGGCGATCTGGTCGTAGAAGTGGCGCCGGTCGGGTGGGGCTGTCCGGTCGGGGTCGTCGAAGATCGTGCGCGGAATGAAGTTGAGGGCATCGGGTGGGCGGAGCCCGGTCGAGGTGAAGGCCTGGTAGAGCGGGTCGTCGCGGCGGTCGATGTTGAAGTCGCCCAGAGTCATCAGGTTGGTGCCCCAGGGGCCGGGGCCGGCGGACCAGCGGGCCAGCCACTGCGCCAGCGCGGTGAGTTCGGGGGCCCGGTCGGCGGCGGTGTTGCCGTAGCGGATGTGCACGGTGGCGAGGGTGAACCGGGTGGTGCCGCGGGCAAAGCTGACCGCGTAGGGGGTGCGGGCGAACTGGTCGAAACCCTCGGCCGGCACCCCGGCAGCGAGGGGTGCGTGGGGTGCTGTGACGAGTTCGCAGGCCAGCCCGGACGGGCGTAGGCGGCGAGTGTCGTAGACGAAGGCGAGACGTTCGTTATTGCCCGGATCGCCTTCGGTGACGTCGCTGGTGAGGAACGCCCAATCCGGCCCGAGGACCTCGAGCATGGCCAGGAACGCGGTGGCGGAGCGGCGGAGTTCCTGGATGGCGATGACGTCGAAGCGGGACACGATCTCGGCGATGTGGGCGATGTTGCTGCGATCTCGGATCGGGGAGTCACCCGGGCCAGAGCGCCATTTTGGGGTGTAGCGGTCGAACCCGCGGATGTTCCAGGTCGCCACCAGCAGGTTGGTCGCCGTCTTGGCCGGGACGACCCGGTCCAGCGCCGCCGACAGTCCGGCAAGTTCTGGAGTGGTCGGTGCCGCGGCACCCGGAGGCGTTAGCGCCGCCGGTGCCGCCGGTGCCTCGGGGCGCCGTTCGACCCGTGCCGCATCGTGGGGTGGGCGGATTTCCCGGCCTCGGTCCGCTCGACCGATCCGCGGAACGTGCCCACGGTGATGGCCCGGGAAGCCGACGACGCCTACGCCACCGGCTGCCGGTTCAACAACTCCTCCGAGGCGACGCTCGTGATCTGCGGGCCGCCCGGGTGCCCCGACGACGCCCCGCGCTACGACATCGGCGACCTGTTCATCGGCAACGTCCTGTGGGGAGAAGACATCAACCTCGACCCCGACCACGCACCCCGCCCCAATCGAGTCGCCACGATCCGCGGTCACCATGCGCTGGTGATCCCCGGGACGAACGAGGCCGCCGACAACGCCCCCTCCTGCGGGATCAGCTTCCAGCTCACTCGTGGAGCCGGCGCGGTCACGATCACCGACGGACGGTTCGGCACCGACCCCTGCGCCGTGGCCCGAACCGTGGCCGCCGCCGTCCTCCGCAGAGCCGGCTGAGGATCGCACTGTCCGTCGACAACCTTCCCTACGCCGTCGCCGGTCCTGGGCCACACGTGGCCCGGGCCGCCGGACGGATCGACGGCAGGCACCCCCTCCGGACTTGCCCGGCCCCGCCGTGCGGACCTTGATGCCTGTGCGGCCGGTGACGGACGGTGCAGGTGTCAACAGCGAATCGTGTCGATCACCGCAGCGGCCTGTTGCCTCCTGGCAGCCGTCGGCATGAGAACAGTCGCGAGTAGCGGGCCGGGTTCAGCCGATGGGCGAGGCAGATAGAGCACCCAGAGCCGCTGACGCCGGGCCGTTCACGCCCCGGTCCGGGTGCCTACTGCTTCCCGCGGACGAGCTGGCCGTGCGGCGTTGAGGCATCGGAGGATCGGGCGTCGACCGGGGCGGATCCTGAGTCCGCTGGCGTAGAGAGTCCTAGCCAACGAAGGTTCTCGCTGCTGCGATGAAGCGCAGTCTCTTCTCGGCGAACTCCGCTTCACGGGCTTCGAGCTCAGTCTTGCTCGACGCTGTCCGGAGGGTGTCGATGTGGGCGAAGAAGTCTTCGGCGAGCGTGCGGAGCGGGGTGTCGTCGATGAGGAGCAGCATGGTCATCAGGGCGCCCTCGGCGGTGGACCCTTTCATGTCGGCGTCGGTCATCGCCTTGCGCCACTCGTCGTCCTGGTTCTTGCGGCGGAACCACGCGGTGACCACCGCCCGCTTGAGTTCGGTGACCGCGGCGGCGAACTCTCCGCACGCCGCCAGGCGGTCCTGCCGGAAGCGCTCCTCGCGGGCGATGGCCTCAGACCGAGCTGCTGTGCGTCGTTGGAACAGATAGGTGCTCAGCGACCCGAGGAGGGTGCCGGCCACGGCGATCAGGCTCGCGTACACGGGTGCCACGCCCGGCATCGTCGCGCGGCGCGCCGCGCACCGGCCACGCTCACCCGGCCTCGCTGCGGTTAGACCGGAGCCGGGACGGGGTCGTGCCGCGGCGCCGTATGGGCGAACACGGCCACGTACAGCTGCGATCTCGCGGTGGGTGACCTGTTCGTAAGGACGACGTCGTAGAGCATCGGGGCCACGACAGGAACGCTGATGATGATCCCGGTGCTGTCGCACTCCGCCGGCACCTCGTACTCCCGGGCGCGTGGCGTAGACGTCTGCGCGATCGGTGCGACGCTGTCGGCGAGAAGTATCGTGCCGGGCGCCGGCGTGCCGAACACGACCCGAACCGCGATTCCGCCGATCGGCTGTATCCGGTCGGAGATGTGGAAGTGCAGCTGGGCGTAGGCCGAGAGGTCGATCATCGGAAGCAGCCGCCTTTCTTCCCCCGCGGCCACCGGCCGCCCATCCAGGAGGAGCTGCTGCAGCGCCACGTCGCACTCCCATCGCCGGGGTTGTTGTCCGCGCTGACCTGCCCGCACGGATGCGACTTCGATCGACGGCGCGGCAGCACCGCTACCAGCAGCCGCAGTGTCGAGTGGAGCCGCATCGCCCGGCCCTCCCGTCGGCCGCCGCGCGTGGGCGACCGGCTCCGACGGTGAACCTCGACGTTGGTGGCAGGAACGGTTCGACGGACGATGAGGTAGAACTACTGACCGTTGGCGTGTTTCCCTGGCGCGTTCCGCCACGTGCTCGCCGGCTGTGCACCGGCGGCTGGTCCGGTAACACATCGCTGGCGTCCGCGATGTGATGATCATGATTCGCGCCATCGTCGCTGCGTCGCTCGGCCTTGCCGCCGCGCTCGGCCTGACACTCGCAATCGTCCCGGCCGCGTCGGGTGCCCCGTCGAACACCTACACCGTGACCCGCACTGTCGGCCCGTACCGTGGTGACGCGAAGCTCGGCGAAGCGGGCAGCGTCCCGGACGGCGAGGCCGTCACCATCGGGTGCCGCACCGACCGCTACCCGTTCGGCGACAACATCCTCGAGGGCACGGCGACGATCAACCGCAAGACGACCTACGGCACCACGTCGCGGGAGGTGCTGACCCTCAACGTCATCGGCACCGGCTACGACTCGGACACCGGGCGCCTCTACTGGGGCGCCTATGTCAACGCGACCGGCCGCAAGGGGTGGAACAGCGTCACGCTCACCATCACCTGCTACCGCGGCTGACCCGCCCCTGCCGCACGCCCCGCTGCAGCCCGGGTTGGTAGGCGGGGCGCGCTGCTGTCTCGGCGACGCCGCCGACCCGCGTCTACGAGTCGCCGGCGTGTTTTCGGGTGATGTCCTCGAGGTGGGCGCCGAGCTGCAGCCATTCGACGAGCTTCGCGATCAGGACCACGACGAGTTCGGTGACCTCGTCGTCGCGTTGCATCTCGTCGCACACCGCGGCCAGGTGCTGCGGGCAGGCCCAGCAGACGGCGCCGTCGCCGCGGCGGGTGACCTGCCAGGGCCCCGATACCGCACTCGGCGCAGTGGTAGGCCATGGGCACGCCACCACTCCCTTCTCGTCGATGACGCCCGGGCCGCGGTGCCAATCTGAATCTGTGCCTTTCCTGCTGGGTCCGACCGTAGCTCCGGGACGGCGAAGTCACAGAGCGGATCGCGGTGCACGTCGAGGTACGCCCCCCCTTCGCGTGAATGATCGCCACAACCAATCGCGGATCAGACCCCAAACGTTCCGACGCGTCGCATTGGTCGAGCCGGTCTTTCAACGCCTTCTCCGCGGTTACCTGAGAGCCCCGTTGGGCGAGAAAGAGCGGATCGAACCGTCCCGCGGGTAGGTGCGTGTGTCGGTCATGACCGCCACCGTCCGGATCACCGACGAGGGCGCCAGCGTCGACGGGCGTCTGGTGGAGGTGCCTGCGGGGATCGACCCGGTCCGGTGCTGCCTCGACTCGGTGTGCCGCGACGAGAGCCCGGTGCGGGCGCTGATCGTCGACGAGCGCGACGGGTGGGAGTACCGCGTGCTGGTCCACCCGGACGGCCGTGTCGAGGAGGATCCCGACCCGCCGCCCGCAGCCCGCGACGCGACAGTCCGGGTCGCGGCGCGCCGGTGGCGGGTGGGTCCGGTGGCCGCGGTCGTGGCAGTTCTCGCCGCGGCAGGCTGGCTGGCGGTGGACGCCGCGCGCACCGGGCCCCCGTCCTCCTCGCCCGGCTCGACCGAGCTGCAGGGAACGGTGGCGTTGACCGTCCCGCCCGCCGGCACCACCACGCCCGCCCTCCTCCCGACGGCCTCACCGGCCCCGGTTCCGGCGCCCGCGACGACGACAACGACAACGAGCAGGGCCGCTCCTACGACCGGCTCAGCGCCGCGTAGGACCACAAGGCCATCCCCTCGGCCGACGGCCCGAACGCCGGCCACCACGCGTCCTCCGGCCACCGCGACGCGGCCTGCGCCGCCGCCGCCGGTGGTCGGCGGTGCGGTGGTGGCGCGGACGGTGGTCGACGAGCTGCGTGCTGGTGGTGCCCAGGTCAACCGGGTCACCTGTCCGGCGTTGCCGGCGCAGCTCGGCGCCACCCGCCGCTGCACCCTGGTCTCCGACTTCGGGGTCTTCGGCGTCACCGTCTCGGTCAGCCGGGTGCGGGACACCGACGTCGAGTTCGACATCACCGTCGACCAACGCCCCCGCTGACATTCAATCCTCGCGGTCGATCAGCGGCGGGTCTTGTACGTGGTCCGTGCCGGTTGTGCCTGGGCACTCGACCTAACTTCAGGTCAGCAGCCTGCCAACCCCAACGATTACACCGTTGCGATACAACTCAGGTCGACAGTCACGCCCCGACTCCGCAGAAACTGGATCACGGCGCTGCGGGCAACGCCGTACCGCTCGGCCAGCTCCTGGCCATTCGCTGCTGCCCACCCCTGAACCAGCCTCGTCGGCCGTGCCAGGGCTTACTAGTTGTGGCCGGGAAGTCCTCGGCGGGCGGTCGCATACAGGGGAACCGCCCTCGCGGGCCGCACCACGGCACCGCACCGTTCGAAAGGGTTGTCCTCATGACACGGATTGAACCTCGCATTGGCCGACTCGCCTTTGCAGCCAGCGTGATTGTTGCACTCGTTCTCGGCGTCACCGGCTTCCTCGTCCACGCTGTGAACAACGGGTGGACGGCGAGCGCCATCGCACCGATCACGGCCGCCTCGAGCAGTGTGGCCGAGCCATCCATGCTCACGGCTGCCGTCTGTCTGCTCGGCAAGCACGGGAGCAAGGGCAGTGGTTGCCGCGGGGGCAGCGTAGTCGACGGAGGTCGGGCAAAGCGCGCCCTCGGGGACACGCTGAACTTTTATAAGGATGCCGGCGAATGCGCGATCAGCGGTGTCGTCGGAGGTCTCCGCAGTAACGCAGTGGACCCCTTCACGCCCAAGACGGTGTTTGACTCCGAGGTTGGTGGCATGATTTGCGGTGCCGCCAAGCGTTAACCGCCGCTGGGCGACAGGCTCCACAGTCGCCGACGCGAGGCCTCACCAGGTCTTGTGAGAAACCACGAGAATGCCGCAGCCGTAGCACCGATACTACTCCTTAGGTGCAGCAGCGGTTGGCTTCCGCACGAGCCCGGATTGGCACGGTGACCGGTGCACGGTGTAACACCCGGAGCGTCCCCAACGAGCCATCTCGTGAACAGGTGAGAGACGGAGCGACCATGGACGAGGTCCCAGCGGTGGCACTAGTACCGGGCTTCGCCATCGTGAGATCGGGGACGAACCGCACGTGGCTGCTGCGACTGGACGACGAGCTCACCTTTGGTCGCGGCCACGACTGCGACGTCCATATCGGCGTCGACCCACCCGACGATCTTGTTTCGCGAGAGGCGGGTTCGCTGACCGGGTTGCACGACGGCGTGCTGATCCGTAACACCTCACGAACTCAGTCCATCCGATTCCGACCGCTCCCTGGGCCGGAGGTGGAGATCCGGCCCGGCATGGCAATCGGAACGATGCCGTTCAGCTATGTACGGCTGGAGGTCCTCGGTAGGCATGGCGTGTGCTATGCGCTACACGTCGACGCCCGGGGTATGACGGCCGAGCGGCGGCTCGACGTCTCACGTGCGGCATCGCGCGTGAGTCGTCGATCACTACCTACCCGGTTCGGACCCGACTACAAGCTGACCGGACGCGAGCTGCGCCTGCTCGCGGCGCTGTGCGAGCCGCTGCTGACCCAGGCGGGCGGCCGTGCCGCGTCCTATCGACATGTCGCCGAAAGGCTGGGAAACGCTGCGACCGTCAACAGCGTCCGGACCGGGCTTGATCGTTTACGCAACCGTCTGGCGAACGAGGGCATCCCCGGTCTGCGCAGCGATGCCGACGGCGATGTCGGTCACGATGCGCAGCACTTCGCGCAAGCGCTCGCCCGCTGGGCGATCGACGCCAAACAGATCGACGACAGCAGCGCGATGCAGCTGCTCCCTGCGCGCCACGAGGTCCTCAAGCACCTTCCGGCCGACAAAGATCCGGGGAATCGTTCATGGTCCCCAGTGCAGCGCTAAATGCGTTGGTCCCGACAACCAACCCGACAAGTGCCACCTACTGCGGCGAGTTGGTGGCAAGGCCTGGCACTGGCAGGTTGACCTTTCGCCTTGCAGGGACGCGAGAGAGCCGGTGGAGGCTCGGGTGCCCCGAGCTGACCGGACCGGCGAGTTCGGCCGCTTCGGTAATTTGATCGTGGACTGCAGCTGGATGCGGCCTGGGCCACCCGCGCGGCATCTCCATCCAATCTGCCGGCACGAAGGATGAGTAGCTCCGTCAGGATAGAGGTCGACGCGCTAGCACGACGGCTGCTGTCCTCAGCGACCTCGGGTCGGCAGGATTCAAATTGATGCAAGCCTTGCAGGGTCGGCAGGGCCGCCCATGGTGTAGTGAGGAGAGAGCGTGGCACTGCCTAAGGGTGTATTAGGCCAGTATCAGCTGGTCAGATTGATCGGCGAGGGCGGAATGGGTCAGGTCTGGGAGGCCATCGACACTGCTCACGGCAATCGCCAGGTTGCGCTGAAGGTCCTCGCCGCGGATATACAAAACGATCCATCATTCAAGAAACGCTTCATGCGCGAAGCTCAAGCAATTGCCAGCCTGAGGTCACCATACATTGTCTCAATATATCAGTACGGCGAAGTTAAAGAACAGATGGGTGATGGAACTCTGTATTTGTCGATGGAGTTGGTCGATGGCCACAGCCTGAAGGACATGCTTGAAGGCCAAGGCCAGCTTGCGCATGCTCAAGCTGGCGAGATTGTAGTCCAGGCGGCGCGAGGTCTTCAAGCTGCTCATAGCAAAAATATTGTTCATCGAGATATTAAGCCGTCAAATATCTTGGTCGAATCAAGTTCGAATAGGCCTAGTGTCTATCTCATTGACTTCGGAATTGCTCACACACTTGGCGATGCTCGTCTCACTCATCGAGGCGTAGTGGCTGGGACGCCCCAATATATGGCACCAGAGCAATTTGAGGGGGAGTTCGATACACAATCTGACGTGTACTCGCTGGGCTGTGTTCTATTTGAATGCATAACCGGTGCACTTCCGTTCTCCCCACTCAGCGGTGATGCGTCAGATTTGCAGCGTTTCTATCGAGAAGCACACAAGAACAGTCCCCCACGACCATCCGATATAAATGGCGAAGTGCCTCGCTCATGGGATCCGGTGGTGGGGAAGGCGCTCGCGACGTCACCGACTGCCCGCTATCAAAATGCCGGTGAATTTGCTTCAGCAATTGAGCAGGTCATGTCGGCGGGTAGTGGTGGTTTACCTATTGCTACGGGATTAGAACCACGAATCACCAGTCGGCGGTCGCGTAGACAACCCGCCCCGCAGAGCTCTCCTGAGAAATCAGCGCCGAGGCGCGACATCCGGCCGCCTGCTAAACCTCGAGCACCAATCGCGGCGCAACAATTGCCGGGTAGCGATCACGCGACTCGGCTCAGGATTACAATGCTTGGCGCGAGCAACTCCGGTAAGTCTCTGTTTACTATGGGCATGTACTATCAGCTGGCGGTCGGCCTAGGCGGTGGAGCAAGTTCGTTATCAATCAGCTCCGGTTCCCATAGAGACCAAGTCGACCTTTCTGAGCAATTTGAAAGACTAATGGAGGTTGGCGAGCTGCCGCCAGCTACACCACCTGGAAGTAGTAGGGACTTCCAATTTACCCTCATTCAAGCAGATGAGGAACTATTCGAGGTAGACTGGCTGGATTATCGTGGAGGAGCTCTGGATGATGACGAGGACAGCGCGGACTATATCGAGCTAACCGAAAAGCTGCGCGACTCCGATAGCATTTATGTGGTGCTTGATGGAGAGGTTGTCGCCAACTGGATGAGCGAGAGCACGTTGGGGGGAAACTGGGGAGCTCGGCCCCCCAGTTTGAATACGCAACGGCAGCTCAAGGTTCTGCAATTGACGGCAATTCTCCGGAAAGCCGTTGACTCAAGAAGCAAAAATGGCTTGGCTACTTCTGTGGCAGTGATCTTAACCAAGATGGACTTGGTTGTGCAGCTTTCGGGACTTCCGTGGGATACGGCTTTAGAAGTCTTTGCTGGACAGCTGAATGATTTAGTACCGGGTTTGAAGATGAAGAATGTTGTTGTCGCGGTAGTGCCGGTGCAGATTGGCACCTTCGGAACAGGCCTGGAGCAGGCAAAATTGAGCCTGGATTCGACGTCTAGCATTCAAGTTGCGGCCTCCAGCATCGATCCGGTCAACGTCCAGGTGCCATTTATGTTCTCGGTTGCCGATCAGCTCGAGCACTCGATTCCAACGCTGAAGTATGCCCGTAAGCAACTAGAAGTCGACTTTCGGAACCGCGAACAGCAATGCAAACGCGCTAATACGCTGGCGGACAACCGCTACCGGGAGGAACTGACTCGGTATCAGCACCAACTGGCACATCACCAGGTCTTGCAAGATCAGTACCGACAGAGTATCTACCTCTACAATCAGGAGGCGGCAGAACGAAATCACGCTCTGAAGTTTTATAACGCCAATGTCGTGCGCCGATTCCGTTTCGAGCCTGAAATTGCGAGGCTAGAGGCAGAGGCACGGCATGCTGAACGCCATCCTCCGCAAGCGCCGCAAGCGCCAACGCCCCCAGCAGAGCCGAGGAGGCAAGTGGCGGTCTTCCCACGTAAGGAAGCCGACCAGTTGGATCGGGAACTGGAGAGACAGACCAAACTGTGGGTGACTGCGAGGCAACACTTGAGCAACATTCTACTGTTTCGTGCTGGTGTCGCATTGACGTGGGAAGAAGCTTATCGCGGTGAATCGGGGCCACGTGAGTGAGTCCAGTTGGGCAGTAGTCGTCTTCGGCCGCACGCCTCGTGCAGACACCTGGTGGCGTGCTGTTCCCCGTGGCCATAAGTCGAGCGGATGGTTGACGGAAATTGTGGAAGGCGTCGTGGCCAACCTAGCCGCGACCGACCGTCCCCAGTACATCCTTGCGCGCATTCAAGGTTTCTGGCTAGTTGGCATCGCTGGAAGATCGACACTTTTTAACAAGACGCTCGTAGTCTCGTCGAGTAGGCCAAGTCCAGCATTCGTCGGGTGGGTCGCAGAGAGCAAAAATTTGGAACGTCAAAGTGTGCCCACTCTGCAAGACGTTGAGCGTTACGGCATAGGATGGGCGGAGGCTGAATATGCGAAGTGGGTTGGCATGGATTGGCTGAAGCCTTCGAGTAGTGTTCGTACGCCTCACGAGTCAGAACTAGAGGTCGCACCTTGGCTGTCTCCACCTGAAACAGTTGCACTCCCCGCATCGGAGGGCTTACCGATGCACCGGGTTGGCCAGTCACCCGAGACTGTCGCGGCCAAATTCCCGCCTCGATCGCTGAATTCGTTAGACCTGATTCCGGACGCCAACTCTGTTGTCGTCTTTCCGCACTCCATGCGCTTCGAAGTCTGGAGCCGCGGGGTGAGATCGTTGAGTCCGTTCTCATTAGGTATTGCCCTAGATGAACCTCGAATCCGACGCATGGATCCTCTTACTCATCTTTGTGTAGGTAATACCGAAGAAGAGAAGGTAGTTCCTGCATTGGGTGACCGTCGATTCGTAGATCAATTGGTTAGGCAGATGGACATAGACAACGAAGTTCGCGCCGCGGCTGAAGCCTCGCAGCGAACTCTTGAATATAACCCGGCACAAGCCAAAGATGCGGCGCTTCTAGCCAGTGATCAAACAAAGCTACAGCGTAAAATGAGCAAGGAAAACGCGGTTGAAGCTGTGCCACGGCAGGTGACTCGGGAGCACCGCGAGCCGGGCGAGGCTCATCCGGTCGGGATGCTCGGACGTCTATTCCGCAGCTTCTTCAAGCTCCCGTAGCTGAAGGAGAAAATGGAGAACGATGTGCACTACGCGACCTCCACGACTCGTGAAGATGAGGCGGCCCGGCGTCTTCTGATTGAGTCTATGGGTCGTGTCATGCTCGATCCTAGCGCAAACGCTCGGCGCGCCCCCTACGTCCAAGCATCATCCGCCCGACGAGAAAGGAGAGACAGACAAAGTGGTACAGGCACTAAAGACTATGGCCGCCTTCCTGGTGGGCGCCTTCATCGGGGGACAGATCACCCACAACAACCTCCTAGCAATGATCGCTGGCATGATCGGTGGTATTATGTTCGGCCGGTACGTGCCTTTACTCACCTTCATCGGCGTGTCATGGGGCAGCTACCAGCTGTTCCACATCCCGGTGGTAAGCATCGTCGCCGCCAGCCTCACCGCAGTACTCGCGAGAATAGTGTTCGGAGGGGCGTGCAGCGACAGCAGCTGGGGCAGCTCTCGCCGATCCGGTGGATGTCCCAACTGCGGCAGCCCAACCATGCATGAGGGATATGTGGCCGATGGTATCGTTCACCCTGGTGTATGCCCGGCGAGACCATCCTAGCTGCTTCGTCCCGGAATAGTAGACCTGCGCCTGGGCGCATGAAGGAAGATGAAGGAGCTGGCGAGTTGCCAGCCCGCGCCGATCCAGGCCGGTCGCCGGTGGCCGGTTGAGCGCACGCACTCGTGGCTCAACGGCTACGGCAAGTTGCGCCGCTGCACCGACAAACGCCGGGTCGTCGTCGAGTTCTGGCTCTGCCTCGCCGCCGCGTTCACCGTGATTCGCCGGCTGATCAAGCAGGCCCGCAGCCGCTACCGCTGGCCGACCCCGGCCCACCACCCGCAGGCTGCGCTGACCCTCATTCGCCGGTCGCCCTTATCCGCGACGCCGACGGCATCACTCCATCGGGTGGCGATCGCGGGGTCGCTCGACACCGCTTGGGGCCGGATGAGAGCCTCGGACGGCTGCGGAAGGGCGGCGACCGACGCGACGCACACTTGGTTGGTCCCCTCCAGTGGCCGGGCAGGGTTGCTGTTGTTCGGCATGTAAGGGAACGTCGTGCCAATACATAGAGGCCCTTCGGGCGACCGTTATGCATCACCGGACATGGCGACCATCGGTCGGAACGGGAACACATACTCGGTGTGCGATCCGGAGGGGCCGTACTCGATCGATCCTCTCACCGGCCACCTCGCCCACGGTCGACACCTATCCGTTTCGGCGTTCTTCGCGTTTGCGTTCGCAACAATTGGGGCAATCTGGGCTGCGGTGGTGACCACGTCGGTGTGGCAGTGGGTGCCCTTGAATTTCGTGCTTGGCGCGGCGGCCGGGTTCTTCGTCGGAGCGATCGCCTCCATTCCCTTCGTGGGTGCGTTCTGGGTGTATCAGAGCGTCGCCAACCGCCGAGGTGGTCGTCGACGTGTGCTTGAAACAGGGGATGTGGGATCACGGGCCTGGCGGTTGGGCGACCTGGCGTGGCAGATCGCTCATGTCGGTTCGTGGCGTGACAAGACCGTCGACCCGCAGCGGAGGGTGGCCTCGATCGTGTGGTCGGCGATGTCGCGTGCCCTCGAGTCCGACCAGGAGTACTCGGACGCTATACGTGCGCTGGACCACGCGAGCTTGAGGGAGCTGGCCGAGGACAAGATCCGCAGAGTCGAGCAGGAGCGCAAGTCCCTCGACCTGGTCGAGGGCAACCTTCAGAAGGTGCTCGACACCGCTCGCTCGATCGATGCGGCTCGTGTGCAAGCCGCGCGTGACCGTGAGAT
>NZ_JAVREJ010000057.1:0-12420 GCF_031845345.1 Pseudonocardia charpentierae
GGAACCGGAACACACGGCTGGAAAACAGCCCTGAATACGCTCGTCGTCCTCTTCCCCGGACGACTTCCTCTGTGATATTTTAGCCAGATTAGTCACCCGTGGCTTACACGGGAATCGTGACAGGCTCCCCGCCAGGGCTGCAAGCCCCACCGTTTCCAGATTTTGCCGATCCACACGTGCGAGATCCCGAGCTCGGCGCCGAGTAGCCGCGAGGACCAGTGGGTGACCCCGAGCCGATCGGGCGGTGGCTCGAGCGTCGCCGACACCACCACGACCTCGTCGATGGTCCGCCGCCGGCCCGGCTTGGGCCGGTCCTCCAGCCCATCGATGCCTTCGGCGGCGTAGCGCTTCTTCCAGCCGATCACTGTCGGCTTCGAGACACCGACCCGCTCCACGATGTCCTTCACCGCAACGCCGTCCGCGGCCAGCAATACGATCCGCGCCCGCTGCGCCAGACCAGCTCGCACCGACGGCGCCCGCACCCACGACTCCAGCACCTCGCGGTCCCGGGGCGGCACATCCACAGCGACAGTCAACGCCACGAGCCATGATCCCGTAACCTGACGGCCGAGTAAAGCCATCTCGTTACCGGGACACTAGCAGGGCAGGTCTCGCCGTCGGACTGCCCTCGGTTGGCGCGAATGCCGATAGAAGGCGGTGGTTCTGTGTCCATCAAGCGTCCAGGTGATCACCTCCGCTCCACCCTTCCTCAGCCGCGACTGTCCCGCGCTCGCCGTTCGGCGTGTGGCGGCGTACGGCACCGAACAGAGGTGAAGCACGTCCCGGCTGCGCGACACCCGTAACGGGTCTTTCGCTGAGGCGACTTCTACTTTGCGGCTGCAAGGAGGAGGCGTCGATGGCTAGCGGACGTATGATTCGAGCCCTGCTCGTCCCCGTCCACCCAAGCGCTCCGGCGCTCGTCGGCTGGATCGACGCAGGCTTTCCGGAGTACCGCGATGCGGTAGGCGCGATGGTGGAGGGGCTGTCAACAGTGCTCCAATACGACAGTGACGCCCTGATCTTCATCAACGACTCGAGCCTGATCAACGGTATGGATGTGAACCTACGCGTGACCTCGTACGTGTTCGAGTACTCGGAAGCAGCTCGAAACGGCCGGACCAGAGAGTGTCATCCGGGCACCGAGGACGTAAGGGGGCCTGTGGTCATGCTTGGAGCCGCGTTGACCGACGTACCGCAGCACCTGGTTGACCACTTTGCGGCGCGCGAGGTGACGTGACGCGAGCGGCTTAGTTACTTCGACTGGACGACGAGGCTGCTCGTCTCGACGGCTGCGTCCAAGGACGTGGTGTACGACGTCGTCGCTGGTGAACGGCGTGGCGTCGGGGATGGGTACGGCCACCGCGTGATCCTTCGAGTGCTTCGGTTCTCGAGGGAGGAGACGCGATGGCCGCGTCGAACAGTGTGGATGATGTGTCGGGCTGGTTGGACGAGCGGCTCGCCGTGGCGAGTCCGGATCTGCTGCGGGTGATGGTCAAGCAGTTCGCCGAGGCGTTGATGGCGGCCGAGGCCGACACGGTGTGCGGCGCCGGGTACCGGGAGCGGTCCGAGCAGCGGGTGAACTCGCGCAACGGCTACCGGTTGCGGGACTGGGACACCCGGGTGGGCAGTGTCGAGCTGGCGATCCCGAAACTGCGGTCGGGTTCGTACTTCCCGGACTGGTTGCTGGAGCGCCGCCGCCGGGCCGAGCAGGCGTTGGTCTCGGTCGTGGCCACCTCGTATCTGCTGGGGGTGTCCACGCGGCGGGTGGAGAAGCTGGTCGCCCAGCTGGGCATCGCGCAGCTGTCGAAAAGCCAGGTCTCGGAGATGGCCAAGAGCCTCGACGCCCAGGTGGAGGCGTTCCGGTCCCGCCCGTTGGACGCCGGGCCGTACACGTTCCTGTGGCTGGACGCGCTGACCCAGAAGGTCCGCGAACACGGCCGCACGGTGATCGTGCACGCCCTGATCGCGGTCGGGGTCACCGCCGACGGGCAGCGGGAGGTCCTCGGGCTCGACGTCGTCTCCGGCGAGGATGGGGCCGGCTGGCTGGCGTTCCTGCGCAGCCTGGTGGCGCGCGGGTTGTCCGGGGTCGCTTTGGCGATCTCTGATGCCCATCCCGGTCTGGTTGGCGCGGTGGAGGTCACGCTGCCGGGGGCGGGCTGGCAGCGCTGCAGGACCCATTACGCCCGCAATCTGGCCTGCCGGGTGCCAAAGTCGGCGCAGCCGTGGGTGCTGACCCTTGCTGCGCACCATCTTCGACCAGCCCGACGCCGCCCAGGTTCACGCCCAGTTCGACCGGGTCGTCGACGCCCTGGCCGAGAAGTTCCCGGCCGCCGCGGAACACCTCGACACCGCCCGAGCGGACCTGCTCGCGTTCACGGTGTTCCCCCGCGAGGTGTGGCGTCAGATCTGGTCGAACAACCCGCAGGAACGGTTGAACAAGGAGATCCGCCGGCGCACCGATGTGGTCGGGATCTTCCCCGACCGCGCCGCGGTGGTCCGGCTGGTCGGTGCGGTGCTGGCCGAGCAGACCGACGAATGGACCGAGCAACGCCGCTACATGGGCGTGGAGATCCTCACCAAAGCCCGACAGGCAACGTCTCCGGCCGCACCGCAGGAGGTGGTGCCGACAACCGCGATCAGCGCTTAACGTGTCATCTCGAAGGACACGAGGTGGCCGCCCTCATCCACCACCTCCGACTTCATCCGGCTGCGAGTCGATCGACATGGAGAACGCGAGGGTGAGCGTTTCGGTGTCCGCTGACATGGTCGAGATGCTGCCAGCTACCCGTCGTGTTCTCGTGGATACGGTCGGGTACCGGAGACACGGGACGAGCCCCGGCACAGGCACAGGGTAGGTGCCGGGGCCCTGACGCGACGGTCAGCGATCGTCGGTGGTGATGGTCGTGAAGCTGATGGGCTCCTCGTCGGAACGTCTAGTTGTACTGACCCGGGACGTTGTTGATGGTCATGCGGCGAGGCGTGTGATCGGGGGTCGGCCGCCGAGAGCGGAGTGGGCGCGTCGAGTGTTGTAGTGGGTGACCCAGTCGGGCAAGGCGGCGAGCCGGTCGGTGTTGGACAGCCAGGGCTGGGCGTAGGCGAACTCGGCGAGCAAGGTCCGGTTGAACCGCTCGGCTTTCCCGTTGGTCCACGGACAGCCGGGCTTGGTGAACCGCCGCCGCAGTCCGAGCCCGACGCAGACCGCGCGCCAGTTGCGGCCAACGCGGTAGACCTTGGCGTTGTCGGTGAGCACCCGCAACACCGTGACGCCGTGGCCGCGGAACCAGGTCACGGCGCGGTAGAGGAACCCGGCGCAGGTGAGATCGCGTTCGTCGGGCAGCGCTTCGAGGTAGACCAGCCGGGTCCGGTCGTCGATGGCGACGTGGAGGTAGTCGTAGCCGATCCGGACCGGCTTGTGCCGCTGCGCCGCGGTGGCCTCGCGCCCCAGCAACCGCCAGCCCCCGCCGTCGGGGACCCGGCCGAGCTTCTTGACATCGACATGGAGCAGGTCACCGGGGTTGCGGCGCTCGTAGCGGACGCCGCTGTGGCGTCGACGCACCGGCAGCCCGGTGATCGGGTCCACGGTGGTGAGGGCCGGTACCTGGTTGCGGTGCAGGATCCGCCCGACGGTGGAGGCCACCAGGCCGAGCTCACCAGCCAGGTACACCGCGCCGCGGCGCAGCTGGGCGCGCATCGCCAGGACTCGCGCCTCGACCGCGGCGGGGGTGCGGGCCGGTGCCTCGTGCGGTCGCGAGGAGCGGTCTGCCAGCCCGGCCGGGCCTTCCTCGCGGTGGCGGCGGATCCACTTATGCACGGTGGCGCGGGAAACACCGAGCTGTTCAGCGATCCGGGCCGCAGGCCATCCGACCCTATGGCGTTCGACGATGAGCCGGCGGGCGTAGACGGTGGTACCGGCATTACGGTGCGCCACGAGGGCCTCCCGGGTTGGGGCGAGTGCGTCAGACACACCCACCCCGCCCTGGAGGTCCTCCCTGATCAAGCCGACACGCTGGAACAGCTGTCAACAACCTGACGGGTCGCTACATCTAGTCCGCCGGTGTGGTCCTGCTGCACGATCCGACTCAGCGTCACGCCCAGAGCGGTCGCCGCGGCCGTCATTTACGGCTCCGCCTCGGCCACCGACTTGGCCGGGTGTCCGGATGCCCGATAACGGTGGTTGTGTAGAGGTAGCCGCGGATCACGGGCACACCACTCCGGCCTCGATGCGGCTTCGGAGACGACCAGCACGGCTCGCTGCCACCACCTGTGACCTGTCGCGCGACCAGATCGAACTGCCGCTGACCGATCACGACGATCAATCTCCGCTGGGGCGTCGGTCGACGGTGATGTCGAACTCGGCGTCGGTGCCAAGCACCCGGCTGACCCAGACGGTGACGCCGAAGACGCCGAAGTCGGAGACCAGCGTGCAGCGGCGGGTGGCACTGAGCTGCGCCGGTAGCTCCGGGCAGGTGACCAGGTTCACCTGGGCACCATCAGCGCGCAGCTCGTCGACCACCGTCCACGCCACCGGCCACCGGAGGCAGCGCGGGCCGCGGCGTGGCCGTCTGACCACCGCGATGACAAACAGCGCCCGATGATGAGCATTCGAGACCGGGCGAGAAGGTTCGCCTGTGCCGGAGGTCGATCAAGTTAGGGCACAACTGTCGGGACACCCGCGGGTGTCACCTCAGCGGTTCAGCTGCCCGACGAGGGTGCGCAGCCAGGGCTCGGACAGGGTGGGCTCGTGGCGTGCCGCGTGGGCGATCGCTCGGCGGCCCCGGCTGCTACGGCCGTGGGCGACGACGGCGACGGCCTCGGCCAGCGCCCGGCGGGTGGACTCGTTCCGGGCGGGGATGCTGCCCGGGGCCAACCAGTGCGCCGGACTGAACGAGTCGGTCAGCTTGGCCTGGTCGTCGCCGAAGTAGGACCAGACCGACGGGTCGACCGAGACGTTGACGACCGACGCGGCGGGCAGGGTCCTCGTCCACGAAGCCTCCTGCTGCCAGCGGAACGCATGCGGGGTGGTCGGGCCGCGCCGGGTGACGCCCACGAAGCGCAGCTTGCGCCGGATCACCGGCCACGCCCCCCGGGATTCGGCGACCCACTCCCGCAGTAGGCCGAACAGCTCGGTGAACGTCGTGCCCGCATGGACGACGTCGACGAACGTGCAGGGCTGCCGACGCCGCCCCAACGACTCCGGCGTGACTCCCACATCAGTCAGCACGCGGCGGGCGACCGCCCGCTGAGCGGGGGTCAAATCGGGCAGAACCCAGCGCCCGGATGCCGTCCGGACCCGGTCGCGCCGGAAGGAGAACGGCAGCCGAAGCACCGCCTGCGCCGCCCCGGCCCAGCCCAGAGCGGCACCGAGCAGGTCATGCATGGAGTCGAGGGAGCGGCCGACGAAGACGAGGTCGCCGCCACCGCTGCGGGCCAGGACCTTGCCGGCGGCCTCCAGCAGGTCGGGCAGGAACCACAGGTCGACCTCGCCGCCCTCGGGCAGCATCGATCCCAGCCGGTCGGGAGCCAGCAGGTCCCACCGGAAGGGGACTGCCCCGTCGTGGCGGTTCGACACGAAGCGATGGTCGCGCGTCGCGGCGCGGTGGCCGAGCGGATTTCGACCGAGCGCGACCACCCGCGCATCCGCCAAACCGCAGGACAAGCGGTGGTCGGGCCAGGGCCGTGCCGCTCCTGACCCGAGGCACTCCTCGACAGCGCCCGTGCTTCCCGTTGGGCGCCCCCCGGGAACAGGGACTGACCCCTGGCCACCGGCAGCGTTGCGCAGCGAAATCGGTAGTGGCTACCGAGGCGCACAGGCTCGGGTGCGGCTACACCAGAACGATGACGTGTTGGCGACAACGGGCAGCCCGTGTTCTGGCAAGAGGGCCACATGTCGATGCCACCGTCGATCGATGATTTCCGTACCTAGCACGGGGGTGTCAGTCCGTGAGCATCTATGCGGCGCTCGGAGGCGCTACGACGGTTTCGGCGGCTGTCGACGACTTTTATGAACGGGTCCTAGCCGACCCTGAGCTCGCCGGCTACTTCAGCGGGGTCGACGTCAACCGGGTCAAGGCACATCAACGCAGGTTCATGACCGCGGCCATCGGCGGACCGGCCGCCTACCGCGGTCGTCCGATGCGGAGAGCGCACGCCGGACTGCACATCCGGGATGCGGACTTCGACCGCGTCGTCGGCCATCTGGCTGCCACGCTCACCTCCCTGGGTGTCGACAGCCCGACCATCGACACGATCGCAGACACCTTGGGCCTCCTGCGCGTGCAGATCGTCGACGAGCCTGCCGAGGCCGGGGGCCCGTGATCAGCCAGGCACCCCAGGATGGCAAGCTGGCCGAGCTGGCCCGCATCAAGCAGGCGGCTGGAGCCGACCGGCCCCGGTTTCAGCCTGCGCGACCTTCGCGATCGACTGGTCGCCCTGCTGTCAGGCGACCGCGATCACGTCAGGCCGGAACTCTTTGGGGAACGGCTTGGACACGATGCTGATCCTTCCAGCGAGGCCGCAGCCTCACAGGTAGGGAGGAGTAACCGATCCCTGGGCAAACCTTCACCCTACTCTCCGGTATAGCTACTGGGGTCGACCTTGATCGGTCCGCCTTCGCTCGCGACTCCGGCGACGTAGAGGGTCTCGTATGCCTGGTATGGGGGTGCGCCCGACGGGTCGTAAAGCGTCGCCGACACTGCGAAGCTCTCCCCGTGATTGTCAATGATCTGCGTGCTAGTTCCAGACTGATCAACGACCGTCAGCTGAAGCCGAAATTCGCAGTACTGCTTCAAGGACCTAACACTAATGAAGAACGGCACTTGTTCATCGGGCTTCAGAGACACTACATGCCCCCTGAAGTATTCAGCATCGACACCGGCCTCGCTAGGAGATTTCGCAACCGCGATCGGTTCGTCGAGGTCGAACTCGATGTCGATTGCGGTCGCACCCCCAGCGGGAGGGGAGTTGTAAAAGCCGCCGGCAAGCGGAGCCGTACACTTGTCCTTGATTACCGCAATGTTCGTGATCTGAACCTCGGTAATCGCGTTGCCTTGGAGGACGAGGCTGATGTGTTGCGTGGTAGGGTCGACGCCGCCTAGGGAGCGCATAATCTTGTCGAGCTCGTTAATCCCGACTTTCTGGGCAGAGTTGATCTCATCGACTTGCTCCTGCGACCACGTCAATGGGTGCGCAAATACATATTGTTCACCCTGGGACTCCACCCGTACAACGTCGGCCGCGTTGACTCTTACGCTCGGCCCTTCGCGCGTTGGTGTCGCCGTAGCGGTGACGGGAGGCGTGGAGGCGACGGGAGGAGGTGTAGTAAGACCAGTGAAATGGTTAAACATGCCAGCGAGAACAGTGCCACTTACGGCCGCAACGATCCCAGCCACCCATGCGCCTACCTTAAGAAGAAACTTCTTATTGCTGGCCTTTTGGTCCGTTTGGCCACTCTGGTCATCAATCGCAGGTGGAGTCGGTTGCGATTGCCCGTTGGGTTGCTGAGTACCGGCCACGAGCGCAATTCTTCCAGCGCGGTCACATGAAAGCAATACTCCAGATGCGTACCGGTGGGAGTTGGCATGCGACACGCACGTAACGAGCCAAATGGTGCGCACTCCCGAAACACGTAGGGTCTGCCCCTGCTAAACACCGACTACTCCTACGCCGCGGGCACGGTGCTGCTACGAGTGACGCGGGAGCTGACGTCGGCCAACCGGAGCAATGTCGCCGATTCCCCCACAACCCGTGTGGCGGGCTGTCATCGTGGCGGCCACTGCCGCAGTTCATCGACATGCGACACGGGGAGGCGCGATAGCCCATGCTTCTCTCGCGTCGGCCGCTCGTCGCCGCCGTCGCCGCGGATCCTCCTCGCAGGATCGGGCGTTGCGTCGGCCGACCCGGCGGCGCAGAGCCAGAGCCGGGCCTCGGAGCCGGGCTGCGTCTGGTTCTGGTGGATCGACAGGTGGATCTGCCGCGATGTGGACGACCCCCAATCGTCCGGGCACGCGGACGCTGCGATGGAGGCCAACCGGACGGTCGCCGAGCGAGAGGCAGCGAAGCTGAACGAGGTCAGCGCCCTGGGTACACGGCGGACCGACCACCGACTCGTGGAACTGCTGACCACAGCGATGGTGGTGATGCGAGACGCACGGAAGGCCATGAGGGGGTCCCGGGCTGACGCGGCAGGCGGGGCCATACCGCCCAATGCGGTACGGGCGTCCGGCGCAACCTGGACCCAATACGCCGTTCGGTCGACCGGAGGCATAACGGCGTGGCTCCAGCGTGCGAGATCACCGGCGGCGGCGAGGTCAACCCCTTCTCGATCCCGCCGCCGTTCCACCTGGTGGGACGGCGCCGCCACGCGCTGGGGGGTGGCGTGGCGGCGTCGCCAGTGACCGTCGATGGGGGGCTACGGCGGTCACGGGTTGTACCTCGACCCGATGTTGGGCGCCGTTAACCCTCTGCAGGAGTCGGCCCGGGCCCGCTGCTACACGTCGCCCGCCTCCCCTGCACGTGTCCCCGGACTCCTGAGCACATCGGCCCCTAACGGCAGCGTGTAGCCAACCGAGCAACTCCCATGCTCGCGGCCAACTCTCCCGCCCGCCGCCACCACCACCAGGCCCGTGAGCAGAGGTAACAGTGGCCAATGCGCGGCCGAGCAGAGAGGTGCTCTTCAGGTGCTCGTCGACGTCTTCCTGCTCGCGCCAGCCGTCGTGCTCGTCGTCCTGGTATTCCTCGCAGGAGTCAGCGCTGAGACGGGACTCCTCGGTGCCGTGGCCCTGGCCGTCGTGTCGGTGGCCTGGCTGCTGGTCGACGCGCCAGTCGAAGGCCTGATCCTCGTCGTCGTAGCCCCCGGACGCGGGCTCACCGGCAGCGACCTCGCTGGTATGGCCGGGCTGGGGCTTGCGGTGTGGCGGGGACACCAAGCCCTCCGGTCACGGCGCAACTGAGACGGATCCCTGAGAGCGCGTTTGAGAAGATCAACTGATGGTCGGGAATGAGCGCCGTTGTTGCCGAGTGGCGGGACCACCGCGGGCGATGCGTCGGGTGATGGTCTGATCGCAGCCCAGCGGATCATCGCTTCGGATACGGCCCGGGACGGGTTCGTAGTCCCGCGCCAGGCGGCGGTGCGCGGTGAGCCAGGCGAAGGTGCGTTCGACTGCCCACCGGCGAGGGATCACGGCGAACCCGCGCTGGCCGACGGGTTTGCGCACGATGTGCAGCGTGGTCGCCAGGATCGTCTGGGCCCAGTCGAGCAGTCGGCCGGCGAAGCCGCCGTCGGCGAAGACGAACCGCACCCGGGTCCGCCAGCGCGCGGATCATCACGGCCCTGAGTGGTCTGGGTCTTCGCCGCATACCGGTGGTAGCGGGACTCAGGTTCTGCCGTTGGCCGCGCGAATCCGCTCGCGGTGAACCCGACGAAGCACACGACCTCGTCGCCCGCTACCCGAACCTCGACGACCCGGTCCGAGCCGACGAGCTCGAAGGCCGGCTCAGCGGCCACTCGCGATTCGGGTCAGACCTCGACGGCGGTACCGCAGACGCTGCAGGCCTCGAACAGCCGACGTTTCCACCGCGCGACCGGGACGAAGAACACGGTGAACTGCCTGAACTCCCGGATCCGCGTCTGCTGCGTGGTGTTGTGGCAACGCGGGCAGGTTCGGGTCTCCCCCGGGCCGAGGTGCTGCTGTTTCGTGCCAAGGCCGAAGACGAAGAACACCGCGCGAGTGTAGGGCGCCGAGCCGTGCCACCGCCGCCGGCGCCCCTGCCGCAAGGAGGTCGACACGCTCCAGGTCGAGATGCCGTCGAGCACCCCGTCGTCGTCATCCTGACGACAGCCAAACCCGGCTCTGCGTGTGCGCCGGAAGGGATTCGACCCTAATTCCCTGATCCATAGTCGGGATGCTGCGCGCTCATGGACCGAATACTGCGCGCTCAGATGCACAGCGGGTGACCGGCTGTGTAGGTGTGGTATGAGTGCGCTGCAGTTCGTGGACCAACTCGTGGACCGCGGTTCGCTCTCAGTCTGGTGTGGACGTATGAGGGCCGGCTCGGGTTTCGGCGGCCTCATCGGCAGGCTCATCACGGGTCCCTCGGCAGCTCAGCCACATGATCGGCGACGTTGGCTGGGATCGCCATCGCCAGCGCATCATCGGGGCCGTCGAGCAGGTCGGCCTTCCCTGACTCGGCGGTAGGCGGACGCGCTCGCCGATCCATTGCGGCGTGACCGGCGCATCCTTGCCGTGCGAGCACAGGTGAGCCTCGGGCAGAGTACGTCAATCAGCGCCCAGACCAGCCCAGCGACGACGTTGCGGCCGACCAAGCTTTCGCCGCGACTTGGCAGATCGTGTCGAGCACGTCGGCTGAGCTGGTGAGCTCAGCAACTCGATCTCGTACCCGACTGCGGTGATCCGGTAGTTCGTACGGTCGAGGGTCCACGTTCCTTAGGTCGTCGATCCTTCGGCGGTCATGCGCTTCTTGCTCCAGGTATCGAACTGCAGTTGGCAGGCGGGCGGGTCTGAGATCGATCAAAAGCAAGGAGCGGCCATGCAGCACTGACCGGTCTGAGGATCATGTGGTCCGCGTGGGTCGACCACGCTCGTCGTCAACACACGCACACTCGTCGCGCTATCCGGTCGACCAGTGTCCGGTCGGTATCAAGCGATTGCCGCCATTCGCCTCAGTCAAACACCGTTTATCGCGCGCAGTAGTCCATTGACCGCGACTGGCGCACCCGGCAGCGACCTACGGCCCAATACTTCTCAACCGCGCAGCCCGGTCCATGTCCGTCTGCGTGAATGCTCCCCGTACGTTCTGCTCTCGGAGTTGATGTTGGAATGACTCGACTTACCCGTCTCTGCCGCGCCGTGGGGTTAGGCCTCGCCGTGGCCACCGCGGTCTTGTCCATGACGCAGGTGGCCATGGCCGCGCCTGCCCCGCAGCCCGTCCCGAAGGACCTTCTGCCGACGAGCGGGAAAGCGTTCCTGGTTGCTCAGGCCAAGGGCGTGCAGATCTACCAGTGCACCAAGATCACCAGCAAGACCCCCAATACCTTCGAGTGGGTGTTCCGCGAGCCGCGGGCCGATCTGGTAGGCGACAACGGCCAGCCCATCAAGCATTCGATAGGCCCCACGTGGACGGCCGAGGTCGACAGCAGCTCCGTCATCCGCGACACGAGCAGAGAGCTCAAGAGCGTGCCCAGCTCCGCACCTGCCCGCGATATCCCCTGGCTGCTTGTCCCCGTCGAAGCCGCTGGTGACTCGAATGATGTGGGCGACCTGCTGACCGGCACGACGTTCATCCAGCGGATCAACACCCAGGGTGGGACTCAGCCTCCCGCCGCCGAGTGCAAGGCGCAGACGGAGAACAAGGTGAAGGAGGTCCCCTACAAGGCGGACTACGTCTTCTTCAGGTAGAAGCGCGCCAGACTCGCGCATCGACCTGCTGAATGGCCGCTCTCGGATCGTCCGGCGGCGGCCATTCCCGTTGCGTCGGCGAGTCCGTCGAGCGACGTGGTCGCGGTGGCCGACGCGGGATGAGTCGGCACCGCTACCACAGCAGCTCGTGGACAGGCTCACGAGCCCAGCCAGCCATCACGATCGCGTCGGCCGCAGCACTCCAGGCCGTGACTCCCGCACCCGCCGCCCTGGTTGACCGAGGCAGATCGTGAGCACCTCCCACCACGCGACGCCCAGACCGTCGACCGGCTGCTGCCCCGGTCGCGGAGTCGGCGTCGAGGCCGGATGTCGACTTCACGCTGCATTCTGCCTGATGAAGCGGTGGGCGACGGGCCCGAACCCATAACCTGACGGATCTGACGTCCACTGCTCAGGCGGGTTCAACGGCAATCACCCATCCTGTGTTGCGGCAGGTTGACAGCGCCATCGGTGGTCAGGAGCCGCAGCGGTGCGCAGCGGTAATCCGACATAAGCGTGGGGTAATTCGTGGGGTTGGCTGGCTGTGGATCGTGCGCGACCGCGGGCCATGTGCTCTCAGAAGCTCCGCCGGCGCTGTGACCCGACGACGCGAGAGCTCCGTACTACCGGGAGCTCGCGGAGGTGTTCTCAGATGTCTCGCAGCATTCGATCGCTCTCCGCCAGCCAGCCGGCTACCGCCTCCGCCTCGGCCACGAGTCCTGCGGACTTGTCCGCCTGCCGGTTCAGTGCATCTCCGTCGCTCACCGGCCGCTGACCGTTGCCGATGAGGCGACCCCGCAATTCCTGCTCCTCCGCTCGGCGTCGCCTGGCGATCTCACGGGTCGCGTCCCCGCTGGTGGTGTAGGTCCGGGGCCTCGACGGCGTGCCTGAGCACGTAGGAGAGGCCACCGCGTGAGGCTCTGCGTGAACCCGCCAAGGAACACGTAGAGAGGTGCCACGCGATGGCCCTGGACCAGTCTGCCCTGCTCGAAGTCCTCGACGCGCT
>NZ_JAVREJ010000058.1:0-10118 GCF_031845345.1 Pseudonocardia charpentierae
ACGCCCGCCACCCCGACGTCCTGGCCGCTCAACGCCGCGAACGCGCCCGCATCCGCAGCGAACGCCAACACCGCTGGGGCCGACCGAAAGCAGCCTGACCCGGCGAACCTAAGTGGCCACCGCACTAAGTACGTCCACGGCTGCGCTGACAGCACTGAAGGTCCCTAGCGGGGAACATCGAGCGCCACACGTCCTTAGCGGGGGATCACCGGCACGCCCGCGAGGCGTCACGCCCGGACGCGCTCGCCCTTCGGGTCGTACAGCGGCCCCCGCACAACCTCTCCGGCGACCCACTCCCCGTCGATCTGCACCTCGACGGCCGTCCCGGGGCTGATCTCCGCGGGCAGCAGCGCGTAGGCGATGGACCGCTCGACGGTGTAGCCGTAGCCCCCCGACGTGACGAACCCGAGGACGTCGTCGGTCCCCGCTACGCGCACCGGCTCCGACCCCAGCGCCACCGCCCGCGGGTCGGCCGGCACCAGGCAGCGCAGCCGCCGGGCCGGTCCCCGGGCACGGGCCGCCGCCAGCGCCTCCGCCCCCGCATACCCGTCGCCCGGGCGCACGGCGAACCCGAGGCCGGCCTCGTCCGGCGTGGTGTCGCGGCTGACGTCCGAACCCCACGCCCGGTAGCCCTTCTCCAGCCGCAGGCTCTCGATGGCCCGGTAGCCCGCCGGCCGCAGCCCGTGCGGCGCGCCGGCCTCGACGAGCGTGCTCCACAGCCCCGCGCCGTACTCGGCCGGGCAGTACAGCTCCCAGCCGAGCTCGCCGACGTAGGTCACCCGCAGGGCGCGCACGGGGACGTCGCCGACGGTCGTCTCCTGCATCGTCAGGTACGGGAACGCCACGTCGGTCAGGTCCGCCGGGGTGAGCGGGGCGAGCACGTCGCGGGCCCGCGGCCCCCAGAGCCCGAAGCAGGCCCATGCACCGCTGACGTCCGCGATCCGCACCGTGCTTCCCCACGTCCGGGCGCGGTCACGCAGCCAGGCCAGGTCGTGCAGACCGAGTGCCGTCCCGGTCACGACCAGGAACTCGTCCGGGGTCACCCGGGTCACCGTCACGTCCATCGCGACGCCGCCCCGGTCGTCGAGCGCCTGGGTGTACGCGAGCGACCCCGGCGGCCCGTCGACCCGCCCGGCGAACGCGCGGGCGGCGAACTCCGCCGCCCCCGGTCCGGTGATCTCGATCTTGGCGAAGGACGACTCGTCGAACAGCGCCACCGCCTCCCGCGCCGCGCGGTGCTCGGGCAGCACCCACGGCGACCAGCCGTGCCCGGCCCAGCCCCGCGGCCGCAGGTCGTCCGAGGCCCGGCCGTCGCCCTGTGCCCCCTCCTCCGGGACGTAGTACTCGACCCGCTCCCATCCCGCCTTCTCGCCGAACACCGCGCCGTTGGCCGCATGCCAGGGATAGGCGGGCGAGATCCGCAGCGGCCGCCCGCTGCGGCGCTGGCTGCCCGGGGGCCGGATGTCGTAGTACGACTCGTAGTTCTCGACGACCCGCCCGAGCGTGTAGCCGGGCGAGCGGTACTCGCGGCCGAAACGGCGCACGTCCATGTGCCACAGGTCCAGCCCGGGGTCGCCGTCGAGGATCCACGCGGCCATCACCCGCCCGATCCCGCCCGCGCCGGCGATGCCGTGCGCGCAGAAGCCGCCGGCGACGAAGAAGCCGCCCACCTCGGTCTCCCCGAGGCAGAACTCGTTGTCCGGCGTGAACGCCTCGGGCCCGTTGACCATCGTCCGGACGCCGGTGTCCGCCAGCGCCGGCACCCGCACCTGGGCGTTCTCCACGATCTCGTCGAACCGGTCCCACTCGGGCGGGAGCAGCTTGCCGTTGAAGTCGGCGGGGACGGCGTCGAACGACTGCGCGGTGGCGGTCCACGGGGCGCTGCGCCGCTCGTAGCCGCCCATGACCAGGCCTTCGACCTCCTGCCGGTAGTAGACGAGCAGGTCCGGATCGCGCAGCGACGGCAGCGGGCCGGTCCCGGCGGGGAGGAATGCCTCGGTGACGACGTACTGGTGCGACATCGGCACGATCGGCACCCGGACGCCGACGAGGCGGGCGATCTCGGCGGCGAACATCCCACCGCAGTCGACCACGACCTCGCACTCGACCCAGGATTCGGCACCGCCGCGGTCGGTGCGGACACCCGTGACCCGGTTCGCACCCGTCGCGTCCTGCACCGTGGTGATCGCCGTGACCCGCGTCCGCTGCGCGATCCTCGCCCCGCCCGCCCGGGCCGACGCGGCCAGCGCATAGCAGAGCCGCGCCGGGTCGACCTGCCCGTCGGTCGGCGTGTACGCCGCCCCGAGGACGCCGTCGGTGGACATCAGCGGGAACAGCGCGGCGGCCTCCTCCGCGGAGATCAGCTCCAGGGGCAGGCCCGACCGCTGCGCCCAGGCCGCCTGCCTGCGGATCTCCTCCAGCCTTTCCGGGCTCGACGCCAGCCGCAGCGACCCCGACTCCACCCACCCGGGCGCGCCGTCGCCCCCGGCCTCCTCCAGGCGCCGGTACAGGTCCGCGGACCACCCGTTCATCCGGGTCAGGGCCGGGTCGGCCCGCAACTGACCCACCAGGCCGGCCGAGTGGAAGGTCGAGCCGCTCGTGAGTTCCGCGCGCTCGAGGAGCAGCACGTCACGCTCGCCGCGCTCGACGAGGTGGTGCGCCACGCTCGCCCCGCCGACGCCGCCACCGATGATCACGATGCGGGCGCGGGCGGGCAGGGCGCCGGAGGCGCTCGGTGCAGGGGTGTCAGCCACACCCGCCACCGTAGATGTCGTCCGCAGCTACTCTGCCGGGGTGGATCAGGGAGGAACGGCCGCGGACCTCGTCGCGGCACCCGGCGACGACCCGGCGGTCGCGGCGCTGCTCGACACCATCCCGGTGACCGCGGAACACCCGCGCACGGTCGTCGACCTGCCCGGCGGGCTGACCAACCGCAACCTCAAGGTCACCACGCCGTCGACCACCGTCGTCGTGCGCATCCCCGGGCCGGGCTCCGAGCTGCTGGAGATCGACCGCGACGCCGAGTACCGCAACAGCACGGCGGCGGCGCAGGCCGGCGTCGGGCCGCCCGTGGTGCACCACCGCCCCGGGCACGGCATCACCGTCGAGTTCCTGCCCGGCCGCACCCTCACCGACGACGACCTGCGCGACCCGGAGATCCTCGGACTGGTCGCGACCGCCTGCCGCAAGCTGCACGCCGGGCCGCGGTTCGTGAGCGAGTTCGACATGTTCGCGGTGCAGGCCCGCTACCGCGAGATCGTCGCCACGCACGGGTTCCGGGTCCCGGACCGCTACGACGAGTTCGCGCCCACCGTCGACCGGATCCGGGTCGCGCTCGGCGCCCGGGAGACGGTGCCGTGCCACAACGACCTGCTGGCGGGCAACCTGCTGGCGGTGCCGGACGGCGCGGGCGGCGAGGAGATCCGGATCGTCGACTACGAGTACTCCGGCAACAACGACCCCTGCTTCGAGCTGGGCAACATCTGGAGCGAGGCGACGCTCCCCCGGGAGCTGCTCGACGTCCTCATCGGCGCCTACTACGGGCGTGAGCGCCCGGACCAGGTGGCCCGCGCCCAGCTGTTCGCGCTCATGTCGCAGTACGGCTGGACGCTGTGGGCCTCGATCATGGACGGCTCGAGCACGCTCGACTTCGACTTCTGGGAGTGGGGCATGGAGAAGTACGAGCGGGCCCTGGCCACGTTCGACGGGCCGGACCTCGAGAAGCTTCTCGACGCCGCAGGGGGTGTCCGCTGACCGCGCCCGCACCGGCGCCCGTCGTCGGGATCACCGCGGCCGTCGAACGCTCCCGGTACGGCGTCTGGGAGCGCGACGCGGTGCTGCTCGCCCGCACCTACGTCGACATCGTGCTCGCCGCGGGCGGCGTGCCCGTCGTCCTGCCCCCGGTCGTCGAGTCGGCGCACGCGGTCGACCGGGTCGACGCGGTGCTGCTCAGCGGGGGACGCGACGTCGCCCCCGAGCGCTACGCCGCCGACCCCCACCCCGCCGCAGGCCTCCCGCACCCGGACCGCGACGCGTCCGAGCTGGCCGTGCTCGATCGCGCCCTGGCGCTCGGCGTCCCGGTGCTCGGGGTCTGCCGGGGCGCGCAGCTGCTGAACGTCGCGTTCGGCGGCACGCTGCACCAGCACCTGCCCGACGTCGTCGGCCACGACGGGCACAATCCGAGCCCGGGCGTGTTCAACGACGTCGACGTCCGGCTCGACCCGGCCAGCCGGGTCGGGGCCGCCGTGGGACCGCACGTCCGCGTGCGCTGCCACCACCACCAGGCCGTCGACCGGCTCGCACCGGGCCTGGTCGCGACGGGCTGGGCCGACGACGGCACCGTCGAGGCGGTCGAGACGGACGGGAAGGACCCGCGGCACCTGTTCGTCGTCGGGGTCCAGTGGCATCCGGAGGAGGACGCGACGGACATCCGGCTGGTCCGGGCCCTGGTCGACGCCGTCCAGCCCCGCTGACCACCCGGCCGCCTACTCGGCGACGCGGTGCAGCACCGGGGGCAGCGGTTCCCCGTGCACCACGGTGAGCCGCTGGGTCGCGCGGGTCATCGCGACGTAGAGGTCGTTGAGGCCGCGGGGCGACTCCGCGACCAGCTCCGCCGGCTCCACCAGCACCACGGCGTCGAACTCCAGCCCCTTCGCCGCGGACACGGGCAGGACGACCACCGGTGCGTCGAGGTCCGGCTCGGCGGAGCCGTCGCCGGTGCCGGGCAGCACCTGGGCCCGCAGGTCGGCGACCCAGGCGCTGGGCACGAGCACCGCCACCCGTCCCGCGGGGGCCTCGCCCTCGGTGCCCTCTCCCCCGGCTGCCGCGTCGTCGTCGGCCAGCCGGGCCGCCTCCTCCGCGACGACCGCCGCGACCGTCCTGCCGAGCGCGCCGTCGGCGGGCACCGCCCGGGGCGGCACGCCCGTCGCCCGGACCGACCGTGGTGGGTCCAGCGCCGGGTCGATCGCGCTGAGCACGTCGTCGGCCACCACGGCGATCTCCGCCGGGGTGCGGTAGTTCACGGTGAGCTGCTCGAGCTTGAACCGCTTCGCCACGAAGGGCCCGAGCGCGTCCTGCCACGACGCGGCGCCCGCCAGGTCGCCGGTCTGGGCGATGTCGCCCACGATCGTCATCGACCGCGTGGGGCACCGGCGCATGATCAGCCGCCAGGCCATCGCCGAGAGCTCCTGCGCCTCGTCGACGATCACGTGGCCGTAGGTCCACTCGCGGTCCGCCGCCGCCCGCTCCGCGGTGGAGTCGTAGCGGCGCACCCGCTGGCGTTCGGCGAGCCGGTCGGCGTCGACGATGTCCGTGGCGCGCAGCAGCTCGGGGTCGAGGTCCTCCTCGAGGTCGAGCACGTCGAGCACGCCCTGGGCGTAGAGCACCTCCTCGCGCAGCGCCGCCGCCTCCCGCGCGCGCGCCTCCGCGCCGTCGTCGCCGAGCAGCTCGGCGGCCTCGTCGAGCAGCGGCACGTCCGCGGGGGTCCAGCACAGGTCGGCAGGCGTGTCGGCGCCCGGCGCCCGGCGGGCGAGCCGCTCGCGGGCCGCCGCGGGCAGGCGGCGGGCGACCGAGTTGAGCCGGCGCTGGTCGGCGAACAGGTCGGTGAGCAGCTGCTGGGGCGACAGCGTCGGCCACAGCGCGTCCAGCTCCCGGTTCAGCGCCCGGCTCTCGGCCAGCTCGTCGCGGATGTCGGACAGGTCGCCCGCGTCGAGCAGGCCGCGTGCACCCGGCCCGGCCAGGTTGCGCGCCACCTGCTCGGCGAGCAGCCGCACGGCTTCCCGGTGGAAGATCCGCTTGGCCTCGTTGTGCGGGCGCCGGGACCGCCGCGCCCGGGAGCGGGCGGCGTTGGCCACGTCGCGGTCCAGCCGGACCCGCTGCTGCTCGACGACCAGCTCGACCGCGCGCCGCGGCACCTGCTGGCGGTCGCGGACCGCCGCGGCGATCACGCCGGCCATCTCGACGCGGCCCTTCACCTCGGCCACCTCGGGCGCCTCGGCACGGCGCGCGTCGAGGCCGGGGAACAGCTGCCCGATGGTGCCCAGCACGACGCTGGTCTCCCCCAGCGACGGCAGCACCTGCCCGATGTAGCGGAGGAACGTGGCGTTCGGTCCGACGACGAGGACGCCGCGCCGGGCGAGCCGGTCGCGGTGGGTGTAGAGCAGGTACGCGGCCCGGTGCAGGGCCACCGCGGTCTTGCCGGTGCCCGGCCCGCCCTGCACCACCAGCACGCCGGAGGGCGTGGCCCGGATGATGCGGTCCTGCTCGGACTGGATGGTCGCGACGATGTCGCCCATCCGGCCGGTGCGCCGGGCCGAGACCGCGGCCATGAGCGCCGCCTCGCCGGCGAGCCCGCTCGTGCTGTGCGAGGCCGACGGGTCGGAGAGGTCGAGCACCTCGTCGTCGACGGCGACGACCTCGCGACGGCGGGTGCGCAGGTGCCGACGGCGACGCATGCCCTCCGGTGACGCCGCAGTGGCGGTGTAGAACGGCTGCGCCGCGGGGGCGCGCCAGTCCATGAGCAGCGGCTCGTACTCGTTCTCCTCGTCGAGCAGGCCCAGCCGCCCGATGTAGCGCCGCTCCCCCGTGTCCGTGTCGAGTCGGCCGAACGCCAGCCCGTGCTCGGCGGCGCGCAGGGTCGCGAGCCGGTCGGTGTACATCGCCGCGGCGGCGTCCCGCTCCGTCAGTGCCTGCGGGGTGCCGACGGTCTCGTCGTGCAGCACCGACTGGAGCCGCCGCGCGGTGTCCGCCCGGCGTTCGTCGAGCCGGCCGTAGAGCATCGCGACGTAGCGGCGCTCGTGCTCGATCCCGTCGCCGTCCGCGGCGTGTCGGGTGCCGTCGGGACCGAGCACTGGTGAGACAGGGTGCGACACCGGGTGGTTCAACCTTCGAGCCGGGGACGAGGACGTCCGTCCGCAGCAGGCCGACTCTGCCCAACGACGTGGGCCCGACCGCGGAGGGGACCTACGAACCTACCAGCGGCACCGTTTTCCCACCGCCGACCGCGGGTAGGTTCCGGAGTGGTCTTCTCCCCGTCCCGGGCCCCGCGGTGCGGCCGCCGTGGCTGATCAGTCTCGCGACTCCGACTACGCCCACCTCACCCCGCTCTTCGTCGAGATGGCGGCGCTCCCGCCCGACCATCCCGACCGGGCGGCGCTGCGCGGCAAGCTCGTCACGGGCTACCTGCCGGTGGTCCAGCACATCGCCCGCCGCTTCGCGGGGCGCGGTGAGCCGGTCGACGACCTCGAGCAGGCGGGCACCGTCGGGCTGCTCAACGCCGTCGACCGGTTCGAGCCGGACCGCGGCATCGACTTCCTGTCCTACGCCGTGCCGACGATCACCGGTGAGGTGCGCAGGCACTTCCGCGACCGCACCTGGTCGATGCGCGTGCCGCGGCGCCTCAAGGACCTGCAGAGTGCGATCAACGGCGCGGTGAGCCAGCTGAGCCAGCAGCTCAACCGGGCGCCGCGGCCCAGCGAGATCGCGACCCTGCTGGGCATCTCGACCGAGGAGGTCGTCGAGGGGCTCGACGCGCAGCAGGCCTACCGCAGCACGTCGCTCGACGAGCTCGTGTCCGGCGCGGACACGGCGCTGGCCGACACCCTCGGCGCGGCGGACCTCGAGCTGGACAAGGTCGAGTACCGCCAGACGCTGGCCCCGCTGCTCGACGACCTGCCCGAGCGCGAACGCACGATCCTCGTGCTGCGCTTCTTCGGGAACATGACGCAGACCCAGATCGCCGACCGGGTGGGGATCTCGCAGATGCACGTCTCGCGCCTGCTCGCTCAGACGGTGGCGGGCCTGCGCCGGAAGATGCTCAGTGACGACTGACACCCGGGTGAACAACGTCTGAACCGTTATCCGACCGTTTTGCCCGAGGCCCGCCGGGTACGTCTTCGGCATGACCACCAACGTTCTGGAGAGCATCGACGTCCACGTGCCCGTCCGTACCGCCTACAACCAGTGGACACAGTTCGAGTCGTTCCCGCAGTTCATGGAGGGTGTCGAGCGGATCGTCCAGACCGGCCCGACATCCACGCACTGGGTCACGAAGATCGCCGGTGTACAGCGCGAGTTCGACGCCGAGATCACCGAGCAGCACCCCGACGAGCGGGTGGCCTGGACCACCTCGAACGGCACGCACCAGTCCGGCGTGGTGACCTTCCACCGGATCGCCGACGACACCACGCGGGTGACGCTGCAGCTCGACCACGACCCGCAGGGCTTCGTCGAGAAGGCGGGCGACGCGCTGGGCATCGTGCAGCGCCGGATCAAGGGCGACCTGGCGAACTTCAAGACCTTCATCGAGGCGCGCGGCGCCGAGGAGGGCGGGTGGCGCGGCGACGTCGACGCCGCTCCGCAGACCGGGGTCTGACCGACCGACCTGCGCAGCCGAAGGGCCGTTCCCGGAGTCCGGGGACGGCCCTCGCCGTGTCCGGGCCGCCGTGTCCGGGTCGCCGTGTCAGGTCACTGCCGGTCGTCACCGTCCGCCCCGGAACCGGCGTCGTTGCGGGATCGGATCGGCAGCGGGAGCACGAACCACAGACCGATCAGCACGACTCCGAGAGCGCCGGCGGCCCAGGCCGCGAACGTCCGGCCCACGGCGACGTCGAGCACGAGCAGCACCGCTCCGACCAGCGTCAGGATGAGCGCGGCCAAGCCGGCGACGAAGAGCTTGTGGCCGATCTCGACGGTGGCCGCCTTCACCCCGCGCCCGAAGAGCATGCGGTGGATGGCGGCGGGAGCCACCAGCAGGCCCGTGGTGACCGCCGTGAGCAGCAGCGTGACGACGTAGGTCCAGCGCTGGAAGTCGTCGATGCGGGTGAACCGCTCGGTGAACGACAGCGACAGCAGGAAGGCGAAGAGGATCTGCACCCCGGTCTGCGCGACGCGCAGCTCCTGGAGCATCTCGATCATGTTGCGGTCGGCGCGTTCGAGGGGGCGCTCACCGCGACCGTCGGCAGGCTTCTCGCGGTGGGCGGCCCCGGATCGACCGTCGCCGCGCTGCTCCGGCACCGGGCCCGAGGCGGCCGCCGTGACCTCGGTCATGACCGGAGCGTACCCGGATGTCCGGGTACGCTTCGTGTGGCGTTCAGGCGGTGTTCACCCCGCGTTCAGGCGGTCGCCCCTTCGTCGTGCACCGGGTGGCGACCCTCCGCGAACTCCTCGACGATCTTCGCGCAGAACGCGTCGAGGTCGCCGGGGTTACGGCTCGACACCAGCCCCTCGTCGGTGACGACCTCCTCGTCGACCCACTTGGCCCCCGCGTTGGTCAGGTCCGTGCGCAGGCTCGGGTACGAGGTCAGCGTCCGGCCCTCGACCACGCCGGCGTCGATCAGCGTCCACGGGCCGTGGCAGATGACGCCCACGGGCTTGCCGGCCCGGAAGATCTCCTGCACGAAGCTGCGCACGTCGGGGTCGACGCGCAGCTTGTCGGCGTTCACCGTGCCGCCGGGCAGGATCAGGGCGTCGTAGTCCGACGGCGACGCCTGTGCGGCCGTCAGGTCGATCGCGTGCTTCGAGGCGGGCTCGATGTCGTGGTTCATCGCCTGGAGCTCGCCGTCCTCCAGCGACACGAGGTCCGTCCGGGCACCCTCCGCCGTCACCGCGTCGCGGGGGCGGATCAGCTCGACCTCCTCGACGCCGTCCGTCGCGAGGATCGCGATCCGCTTGCCGTCCAGCTTGCCGGCCATCACTGCTCCTTCTCTCGTCGCGTGCGCCGTTCGGGTAACCCGCGATCCGGCGGTCAAACGGTGTGGCCGGGGCGGCGCCGGGTAACCGACGGCATGGCCGACGACAAGATCAGCAAGGGTGACCACGTCTCGTGGAAGAGCCATGGCGGGACGGCGGAGGGCACCGTCGAGAAGAAGATCACCGAGGACACGGAGGCCGCGGGCCGCACCGTCCGGGCGTCGAAGGACGACCCGCAGTACCTCGTCAAGAGCGAGAAGAGCGGCGGCGAGGCCGTGCACAAGCCGGGTGCGCTGAAGAAGGACTAGGAGAGCCCTGAACAATCGGTGTGTTGGGCCGAGCTGCCGGTCAGGGGCTGGGACGATGTCGTGGTGCAGGGACGGGCTGATCCGCAGCGCGAGATTCTGGAAGTGGAGTCGGTGGCCGGGCAC
>NZ_JAVREJ010000059.1:0-9456 GCF_031845345.1 Pseudonocardia charpentierae
CCGCTGCCGCATCGGCGTCCGGGCCGGGCTGGTCCTTGCTCACTCGGGTGTCCCTTCCGACCGCCGTGTCGATCACAGCGGTCGATCTTGGGTCACCCGCGGCTTACACGGTCGTCGTGACACGCCCTGGTGGACGAGGAGCGCGCGCGCTCCAATAGATCGTCAGCTTGCCCCTTGGTAGCCGCCTTTCCTACTCATGAAAGAGTGCGGAACTGATCAACCGGAATGGCCAGTTTTTCGAGCCCGAAGAACGCCTCCAAGTAGCGACAGGTTACATCCTCGGCGTCGAGAACAAGTGTTCCGTCTAGCGTCTCCAGAAAGACCACGCCCGGATCATTCTCGGCCGGAAATTCGAGGTAAGTGTAGGGTCCACGCAATCCCTTGTGCGGCCCAATCTCGAACGGCAGCAAACTGACACAAACATTAGCCCTCTGACTGAGTTCCACCAACCGATCCAGTTGCTTACGCATAAGATTCTCTCCGCCAACTGGTCGACGAATTGCCGCTTCATCCACTATGAAGAATAACTCGACGTCGATTCGCTCCAAACACTCTTGACGTTCAAGCTGGCATTCAATCATACGGTCCACTGAGTCTTTGGGAACATCGTAGCAAGCATATAGCGCTCGGGAATACTCCTCCGCCTGAAGGAGTGCCGGCACAGTTAACAGCTCAACTTGACGAACAAGGGATGCGGAGGACTCGTATCGAAAGTACCGCAGCGTGTCGGCATGGAAGATGTCGCGGTAATATGAGAACGGCTGATACTTCGAACCGCGCGCCATGTTTATCAGATCCTCGACGACACTGCGGTCTTCCACTCCATAAACCTGCAGCAACGCGATTGTGTCAGTAACCGAGATGGCGAACGAGCCGTTCTCGATCCGTATCACCTTCGAGAGCGACCAATCTAACGCCGCGCCTACTTCCCGCTGCGTGAGGCCGGCCTGAGCCCGCAGACGCTTCAACTCGACCGTCAGCTGTCTGCGCATCGAAACTGAGTCGCTCAATATATCGCTCCCTTCCCGATGTATTACATCGAACGCTATCACGCGCGAATCGGTCTGAATCAGTCGAACCTCCACGGCGATCAGGCCATCGGCATCTCGGCAGATGCGGCTGGATCGTCCGCTTGGCACAGCTCAGGCGCCGCTAGCAGGAGCCTAAAGTGATGTTCGTGCTAGCCTTCCAGTATGGGCTGGCGTCTGGCTTGGGGCGTGCTAGCGCTCGCGGCCGCCCAAGCTTTGGCTCAAGCCGCCAGCATCGCATCCAACTTCCCAGAGTTGCCTGCCGTCCACCAGATCGTGGCTGGCGTGGTTGCTGTGCTGCTGGTGTTCGGAGTAACGATCAAGATGACGCCTGCGGTGTCAGGGGCGAAGGCTCCAAAAAAAAGTTCTCAAGAGTGACACATTGCAAAGTGCTACATAGCACTCCGCCACACTCTGCGTCCCAAGTTACCCGAATGGAGCAGCTCGTCAGGTAACGTAGTCCGACGTAAGGGTCCAGGCAGTTAGTTTGATCAACCTGGCTGCAGCGCGAGCCTGTGCGTGCCAGAAACGCCGCACACCTCACGCGGCCTGCTGATATTCGTGGAGCAGCCCGCCGAGCCGGTCGCGCCGTCGGATTGTGTACGTCGCGCTCGTCGTCAGCTGGGGGAGTGGTCGTAGCGGTGCGGCCTGGCCGAGCGTCCGGTGTGGCCGATGGCTGTTGTAGTGGTGCTCGTATACGCGGAGCACGGCTGAGGCGTGCCGCTGGCTGATGATCAGGGTGCGGTCGAGGAGCTCGCGGCGGACGCTGCCGATGAAGCGTTCGGCAATCGCATTGGCCCGCGGCGCCCGCACCGGTGTCCTGATGATGCGAATGTCGGCGGCGGTGAAGACGGCGTCGAACGCGGCGGTGAACTTGGCATCGCGGTCCCGGATGAGGAACCGGAAGCGAGAGCCGGCGTCGTCGAGGTCGATGAGCAGGTTGCGGGCCTGTTGGGTCAGCCAGGCGCCGGTCGGGTGAGCGGTGACGCCGAGGATGTGCACCCGGCGGGTGGCGTGCTCGACGACGAAGAACGCATACAGCCAGTGCAGGGTGATGGTGTCGAGGTGGAACAAGTCGCAAGCCAGGATGGCGTGTGCCTGTGCCCGCAGGAATTGCGTCCAGGTCGATCCGGCTCGCCGCGTCGATGGGTCGATGCCAGCGGTGTGCAAGATCTTCCAGACCGTGGAGGCGCCGATCCGGTAGACCGAGGCCGACGAGCTCGCCGTGGATGCGGCGGTACCCCCTGTCGGGTTCCATAACTTGGCCGTGGCGTGTGACCAGCGGTTTCAGGTCGCGGGTTCGTACTCGTTGATGAGCCCGCCGAGGACCGGCAGACGTCGGACCCGGCCGTAAGCCAGCTTGGGGACAGGTGACTGCGGGCGCGGTGGACGCAGCTTCAGCGCTCGATGCGGTCGCTGCATGTTGTAGTGCAGCGAGTACTGGGCAAGCACGCCGCGCAGGTGTCGCTCCCCGAAGATCAGCATGCGGTCGGTAACCTCGGTGCGGACGGTCAACACGAAGCGTTCGGCGCAGCAGTTCGCCCGCGGACACCGGGGTGGGATCTTGACCACCTCGATCCCCGCATCCGCCAGGACCGCGTCGAAGGAAGCCGTGAATTGTCCGGCGCGATCGCGGACGAGGAACCGGAACTGTGCCGCACGCTCGCCGAGGTCCATGACGAGGTTGCGGGCCTGCTGGGTGGTCCACGGCCCGTCGGGATGCGCTGTCACGCCAGGACGTGCAGGTAGCGGTCGCCGACCTCGAGCACGAACAGGACGTACAGTCTGCGTAGTGTCACCGCGCAGTCGACGTGGAAGAAGTCGACCGCCAGCACGCCGGTGGCCTGCGTGCCCAGGAACTGCCGCCAGCTGGTGTCGGTGTGCCGGGCGGGTGGGATCCCGTAGCGCTTGAGGATCCGACGGATCGTCGAGGCGCCGACCCGATGGCCCAGTTTGAGCAGCTCACCCTGGATCCTCTGGTACCCCCAGCGCGGATTCTCCCGCGCCATCCGCTCCACCAGGGCGACGAGGATGTGGCTGATCGGTGGCCGTCCGGGCCGGCTCGGATAGGTCCATCTTCTGCGCACGAGGCGGCGGTGCCACCGCAGGATCGTGTTCGGGGTGACCAGGCGATGGCAACGCAGGGCTTGGGGCAGCCACCGGATGAGGGCGGCGAAGACGGCGCGGTCCGCCGAGTCCATGCGTGGTCGTGGGTTGGCGCGGCTGAGGATGGCGACCTCGTGCCGCAGGACGAGGAGCTCGACGTCCTTGGCTGAGGACGTGCGGCCCATCAGTAGGACCAGTCCGAGTACTTGTTGGAAGATCAAATACAGCAAGCGCAGCGACACGCGACGATCATCATCCCTGGCCTGTGGAGACCGCCGATCGCCACTGGTCGGCGGCATGCGCCGCATTCTGGAACCCCACACGGGTCACTGCGATGCTCGGCGAGACCGACTACGCCGTGGGCTCGACCTTCGACGCCCTCGGGCGTCGCACCGGAACCACCGCGCCCAGCGACGTCACGGCCAGCGGGCACAGATCGCGTTCAGCTACGGCCGAGGCGGTGGGGTCACCCGCGTCATCGTCGACGGCGTGCCCCACCTGCAGCTGACCGACCGGGTGCTCAGCTTCCGTGAGCGGCACCTCCGCCGGGTCCTGGCCGAGTACGCCGCGCACTACAACAGGCAGCGGCCGCATCGAGCGCTGCAGCTGCGCCCGCCGCGCCCGGAGTCGCCTATCCCCGAGCCGTTCCACGGCAAGGTCCGGCGTCGACAGGTTCTCGGCGGTCTGATCAACGAGTACAAACCCGCAGCGTGAACGAGCTGATCAGCGCTACGGCCGACTTCTGGAACCCCACCGGGGTCAACTTCACAGGACGTGAGACGGCGTCGGAAGCGGACCGCACTCGGCGAGATCCAGAAGCGCTCGCACGGCCGGGTCTGACCAACGCTGGAGATCGCCGTGAATGTCGTGCCACGGTGGCAGGTCGGCATCGGCACGCGCCGAAGCCGAAGTAGCATGCGAGGACGGGATGTTGGAAGGCATAGCGGCAAGAATCGGGCGCCATGACCCCGCGGCACAGCGTGTGACCCCCCGAGGCGGGGTGGGGGAATCCCTACGGCTCAGCGGCGGTCAGTGTTCGGCGAAGACCGCAAGCGGTGGTGCCGGTCGTCGGTAGTGACCTGTCGGTGCCAGAAACGCTGCGCACGTCACGCGACCTGCTGATACTCGTGGAGCAGTCCACCGAGCCAGTCGTGCCGTTGGACGGTGTTCGGATAGCTCGTTGTCCGTTGGGGGAGTGGTCGCAGGGGAGCGGCTTGGCCGAGCGTCCGGGGTGGCCGGTGGCTGTTGTAGTGGTGCTCGTATACGCGGAGCACGGCTGAGGCGTGCCGCTGGCTGATGATCAGGTGCGGTCGAGGAGTTCGCGGCGGACGCTGCCGATGAAGCGTTCGGCTATTGCGTTGGACCGCGGTGCCCGTACTGGTGTCTGGATAGTGCGGACGCCACTCGCGTCGAACACCGCGTCGAACGGGGCGGTGAACTTGGCGTCGCGATCGCGGATGAGGAACCGGAGATGCCTGCCGGCATCGTCGAGGTCCATCAGCAGGTTGCGGGCCTGCTGGACGAGCCAGGCGCCGGCCGGGTGGGCGGTGACGCCGAGGATGTGCACCCGGCGGGTGGCGTGCTCGATGACGAAGAACGCATACAGCCGGTGCAGGGTGATGGTGTCGAGGTGGAACAAGTCGCAAGCCAGGATCGCGTGCGCTTGCGCTTGCCGGAACTCGGTCCAGGACGGTCCCGCTCGCCGCGTTGATGGGTCGATGCCGGCGTTGTGCAGGATGGTCCAGACGGTGGAGGCGCCGATCCGGTAACCCAGACCGACGAGTTCGCCGTGGACACGCCGGTACCCCCACGTCGCATTCTCGTTGGCCAGGCGGATCACCAGGGCGCGAAGGCCCGCGGGGATGGCTGGTCGACCGGGTCGGGTCGGCCGGGTGGTCCAGCGGCGGGCGATCAGCTGGCGGTGCCAGCGCAGGACGGTGGCCGGGGCGACGAGCAGCCCGAGGCGTCGAGGCTTGGGGAGTAGTCGGGTGAGGGTGGTGATCAGGGCGCGGTCGGTCCAACTCATCTGTAGGCGCGGCGTGCGCCGTTGGAGCACGGCGAGTTGGTGGCGCAGGACCAGGCTCGATCTCCTTGGTGGCGCCGGATCGGGCGCGTAGCACCATCCAGCTCAGGAGCTTGGAGAACATCAGGTAGATCAGTCCTAGAGCCACAAGCGGATCATGCCTAGCCAACTGCCGCGACGAACGGGCAGGTCACGGGCTGTGCGCGCAGTTTCGGGCACCTACAGGCCAGCGGCTGCGGGTGTGTCTCGTGACCGGCTACGCCTGTTGTCGGTGAGCGCGAAAGACGGTCAGCCGGCGCTGACCGCTCCGGCGAGTTCGAGTCGGCGACGTTTGTCGGGAACCGCAGATGTCAGGCGACCGCACGTCGCCCACGGCGAAGGGGCCCGTCTCGATCTGGGATACGGCCAGTTCTCAGCGGCGCGCATCACCCTGCTCGGCGGCAGCCGGCCGCCGTCGGCCCGGTGGAGGAAGTCCCGCGCGACCTCCGGGTGGCCGCATCAGGGTGTTGACGTCGACGCAGTCGACCCCGTCGACATCGACAGGCCGCTCGACGCGGCGCGCGGCGACGATGCGAAGCCCGGCGAGGTCCGCGGCCACGACATCGGGGGCGTAGAGCACCGCGGGTTCGAACGGGCCGCTGTGCCCCTCGGTGAGGTGGCACAGGTCGTGGCCGACGACGAGGACCGTCCTCCCGGGGGCGACGGCCTCGGCTGCCCGCCGAAGCAGCGCCGATAGCTGCGGGGGAGGCAGGTGCAGGTAGGTCACGAGGACGAGGTCGAACGCCCGGTGGTCGAGAGGGTGGTCGACGACGTCCGCGACGACCCTTCGCGCGTGGGCTCCTGTGTTCTCGGCAACGCGTGGGCATTCGCGATCGCGGTGGCGGAGGGGTCGATTCCTGTGACCTGCCAGCGGTGTGTGATGCGGTCGCCTTGTGCACACAGCGCCGGCGACCGAGAACAGCGGATCACCTATCGCCCAGTAACGCTGTCGCGTTGAGACCGTCAAGGTCTGCCTGCAAGCCGTAGTGATTGTCCAGACACTCGATCGAGTGACGGAACCTCTAACCCGCTGACGCTTGGTCCACCAGGTTGATCGTCACGCGGCGTCCGACCGGACTCGATCGCACTCCTACCCGTGGCGGCGGACGTTGATCACGGTGCAGGCGAGGGTCAGCAGCGGCAGCGTTGGAGCAATCGTCAAGACCTGTGGATGAAGATCTTTAGGCGGCTTCCGGGTGGGCTTGGTCGTCGGGTCGTTCGGCGAGCTTGCCGTTGACGAAGGTGGCGCCGGCGCGGACGAGGGCGACGAGGTGTGGGCCGTTGACCGCGCGCCAGCGGTCCTGGGCGGCCTCGATCAGCTTGAACGCCATGGCCAACCCGGCGGCACGTGATCCCGGACCGCGAGTGACCTTCGTGCGGTGCCGCACGGTGGCGAACGTGGACTCGATGGGGTTCGTAGTCTGCAAGTGGATCCAGTGTTCGGCCGGGAAGTCGTAGAACGCCAGCAACTCATCGAGATCGTCGGTGATCTTCGCGACCGCCTTGCCGAACTTCGCCGCGTACGCTGCCTTGAACGCCGACACCGCGTCGAGGGCGTGGGCCCGGTCCTCGGCGTTCCAGATCTCGGCCAGCGCGCGCTTCGCCCCCGGATGCGCCGACTTCGGCAGCGCCCCGAGCACGTTGGCGATCTTGTGGAACCAGCATCTCTGTTCCCGGGTGGCCGGGAACACCTCGCGCAGGGCGCCCCAGAACCCGAGCGCACCGTCGCCGATGGCGAGCACTGGGGCGCGCATGCCGCGGCGGGCGGCGTCGCGCAGCAGGTCCGCCCACGACTCGGTCGACTCGCGGTACCCGTCGGTGAGCGCGACAGCTCCTTGCGGCCGTCGGCGCGCACGCCGAGGAGCACGAGCAGGCAGAGTTTGTGTTCCTCGAGGCGGATGTTGACGTGGATGCCGTCGGCCCACAGGTAGACGTAGTCCACGCCCGACAGGTCCGCGCGGCGAAGGCGCGTTGCTCGGCCTTCCAGGTCTCGGTCAGCTTGGTGATCACCGGGCCGGACAGGCCAGCCGAGCTGCCCAGGAACTGCCGAGCGCGGGCACGAAGTCCCCGGACGAGAGCCCGTGCAGGTAGAGCAGCGGCAGGACCTCGGTGATCTTTGGGGTCTTGCGGCACCAGGGCGGCAGGATCGCCGAGGAGAACTTCTGCCGTTCGCCGGTGTCGGGGTTGGTGCGCCGGTCGTTGACCCGCGGCGCGACCACCTCGACCGAGCCCGCGCTGGTGAGCACCTCGCGGGGCTGGTGGGTGCCGTTGCGCACCACCAGCCGCCTGCCGTGCTCGTCGCGCTCGTCGCGGAACGCGGCGATGTAGGCGTCGACCTCGGCCTGTAGCGCTTCGGCCAGCATCCGCCGGGCGCCGTCCGCGGACGATCTCGTCGATCAACGCCGCCCCGTCACGGCGGCGGGGGTCATCGGCGTCAGCGGCTTCAGGAACTACGGTGAGCACGGGTCGTACCCTTCCGACCGGCGTTGGCGCGCCGGCCTTGCTTGAGGCTTGCGAGTGATCGGGAGGTACGACCCCTCCTCGGTCATCCACAGGTCTCAACCATTGCTCCAGCGTTGTGCGCTCAGTGCGGTCATAGCGCAGCCCGAGCCGCTTGAACCGCAGCAGCCACGAGATCGTCCGCGGGCACCTGCCATTCTGGGTTGCGCTGGCTGCCGGAGGGCCAGTCGTTCAGCGGCGGTGGCGTCCCTGGGGGCCGGCCGGTCGGGGCGGTATCTGTCGCTGCTGGAGCGTCAGCGCATTGCCACCCAGCGCCGGCTCGGTCTGGCGTGCGGCGGATCGCCGCCGAGCTCGGCCGGAACCCGTCCACCATCAGCCGCGAGCTTCGCCGCCACCGGCGCGGCCACGACCGCAACCACGACGGCGACCTCGCTCATGCCCGCGCCCGTAAGACCGCCCGACGCCCGCGCCGCAACAGGCTCAGCTGCGTCGAGGGCTGCGCCAGGTCGTGCAGGCCAAGCTCGAGCAGGAATGGAGTCCGGAGCAGATCGCCGCGCACCTGCGCAGCGAGTATCCCGACGGCCGGACTGGCATCTGTGCCACGAGACGATCTACGAGGCCCTCTACCACGGCGAGTGATCCCGGCGGATCCAGCGGGGCGAGGAGATGACTGCTTTGCCGTACGACGGTTGCGAGCGCCGAGTGGGCGGGACTGTCCGACAACCTGAGGTCCGCTTCCAACTCAGCCGGTCCGTCGTGCTCGAGCTTCGCCACCAGCTAGACGAGTAAGTCCGAACTCGATCAGTGGTCGTAGGCGATCAGGGATCGGGTGACGGGTTGCCCGGTGGCGCGGTTGTGCCAGATCGCGGCGGTGAGTGCGAGCAGGCGTTGAGCGACACGCACACCGACACCGTCGATGCTGCGCCCGCCGTGCAGCTCCAGGTCGAGTTGGCCTTTGAGGGTGTCGTTGACCGACTCGATGATCTGCCGGATCGGTTTGAGCAGGTGCTCACCGGGGCGTGGGGTGCGGTTGCGGTAGGACGGGCGCAGCAGGGTCACGCCGCGGTCGGCCAGGTAGCGGTCGAGTTCGGCGGAGACGTAGCCCTTGTCGGCGATGACCGTCAGTCCCCAGCGGTCGGCGGTGAGGGTGGGGTCATGGTCGAGTACGGCCATCAGGACCTGGCGTTCGTCGAGTTTCGGGTCGGCCAGCGCCCAGGTGACCGGCAGGCCCGACGGGGTGCAGACCAGGTGCAGCCGCAGGCCCCAGAAGTAGCGGGAGTGGCTGGGGCAGTAGCTGTAGCCGGCCCAGCCGGCCAGGTTCGACCGGCGCGTGGTGGGGCGGGAGCGGGCGCACTCCACGGGGGTGGAGTCGATGACCCACACCGGGTCCGTCCACAGGTCGGTGTCGGCGGCCAGCGCCCGGATCAGGCGCTTGACCAGCGGCAGGGCGGCGCGCAGACGCTTGTTGTAGCCGGACTGGCCGGGCAGGTACGGGAACGCCGCGGGCAGGGCGCGGGGCACGAACCGCAACCAGCGGGCCTCGGAGCGGACCCCGAGCAGGACCTGGGCGACGGCCAGGGTCAGCAGTTCGGCATCGGAGAGCCGGGGTGGTCTTCCCGTTCGGGTGTGCGCACCCAGCCAGTCGTCGATCTTCACATAGAGTGCGGTTAGGAGGCAGGGAGTCGGCAAAGTCAGCTGATCTTGAGTAGTTGGAGGGGTCGTTGGGCGTTGCGGCCGTGATGTCGTAGCGCGGCGGCGAGATTGGTGGCTCCGGCCAGTCGGTGCAGGCTGATGGCCAGG
>NZ_JAVREJ010000060.1:0-9336 GCF_031845345.1 Pseudonocardia charpentierae
CCCCCCCCGGCCGGTGCCTTCTCCGCCTTGTGTCTTTCCTGCAGGGTGTGGACCGGCACGTGTCCGTCCGGCGACGATCACGGAACCCGGGCGACGCGGTCGCCCGCGACTGACCAGGATGTGCAGCGGGGCCCGCAGGAGGGCCCCTGTACGCGAGGATGCTGGAACCACTGATGGCGACCACCGATGGCTGGGGGACGAGTGCTGGGGGTGACGCGATGACCACCGGGACGACCACGGGGACGACCGGGCGACGAGGTCAGCTCGACGGCTGGACGAACCCGTTGCGCGACGCGCGCGACAAGCGGCTGCCACGGATCGCGGGCCCGTCCAGTCTGGTGATCTTCGGCGTGACGGGCGACCTGTCGCGCAAGAAGCTCATGCCCGCGGTCTACGACCTGGCGAACCGCGGCCTGCTCCCCCCGGGCTTCTCGCTCGTCGGGTTCGGGCGCCGCAAGTGGACGGCGGCCGACTTCGGGCAGGTCGTGCTCGACGCGGTCAAGGCGGGTGCGCGCACCCCGTGGCGCCAGGAGGTGTGGGACCGGCTGGCCGAGGGCTTCCGGTTCGTCCAGGGCACCTTCGACGACGACGAGGCGTTCGACCGGCTCAACGACACGATCGACGAGCTCGACCGCGAGCGCGGCACCGGGGGCAACGCGGCGTTCTACCTGTCGATCCCCCCGTCGGACTTCCCGGTGGTCTGCAAGCAGCTGGCCCGCTCCGGGCTGTCGGCCCAGAACGATTCCGGCGAGAACGGCCACCAGTGGCGCCGGGTGGTCATCGAGAAGCCGTTCGGGCACGACCTGGACTCGGCGATCGAGCTCAACGAGATCGTCAACGACGTCTTCCCCGAGGAATCGGTGTTCCGCATCGACCACTACCTCGGCAAGGAGACCGTCCAGAACATCCTGGCGCTGCGGTTCGCGAACCAACTGTTCGAGCCGATCTGGAACAGCCACTACGTGGACCATGTGCAGATCACCATGGCCGAGGACATCGGGCTGGGCGGGCGCGCGGGCTACTACGACGGGATCGGCGCGGCCCGCGACGTCATCCAGAACCACCTGCTGCAGCTGCTGGCGTTCATCGCGCTGGAGGAGCCCACGTCGTTCTCCGCCCGCAGGCTGCGCGCCGAGAAGATCAAGGTCCTCAACGCGACCCGGCTGGTGTACCCGCTGGAGGAGACCACGGCCCGCGGGCAGTACACCGGCGGCTGGCAGGGCGGCGAGCTGGTCCGCGGGCTGAAGGAGGAGGAGGGCTACGACCCCAACTCCAAGACCGAGACCTACGCGGCGATCACGTACGAGGTCGCGACCCGGCGCTGGGCCGGCGTGCCGTTCTACCTGCGCACCGGCAAGCGGCTCGGCCGCCGCGTGACCGAGATCGCCGTGGTGTTCAAGCGGGCGCCGCACCTGCCGTTCGACGCCACGATGACCGAGGAGCTCGGCCAGAACGCGTTCGTCATCCGGGTGCAGCCCGACGAGGGCGTCACGATGCGCTTCGGGTCGAAGGTCCCCGGCAGCCAGATGGAGGTCCGCGACGTCACGATGGACTTCGGCTACGGCACGGCCTTCACCGAGTCGTCCCCCGAGGCCTACGAGCGGCTCATCCTGGACGTGCTGCTCGGCGAGCCGTCGCTGTTCCCGGTGAACGAGGAGGTCGAGCGGTCGTGGGAGATCCTCGACCCGGTCATCGAGCACTGGGCGACGCTGCCCGAGGGGCCCGACCCGTACGCGGCGGGCAGCTGGGGGCCCGTTTCGGCGGACCAGATGCTGGCCCGCACCGGCAGGCACTGGCGCAGGCCGTGAGCCCGCTACGGTCCGGTCGCACCATCCACCCCGAAGGGACGCTGCGGTGATCGTCGATCTGCCCTCGAGCACGGTCTCGGTGGTGAACAAGAAGCTCGTCGAGCTGCGCGAGAGCGGCGGTGTGCTCGCGCTCGGCCGCGTGCTGACGTTGGTGATCATCACCGACGACGGCGGCGCTATCGAGAAGGCCATCGAGGCGGGCAACTCCGCTAGCCGCGAGCACCCGTGCCGGGTGATCGTGCTCGCCCGGGGCCAGCGTCGCGCCGCCCCGCGCCTGGACGCGCAGATCCGGGTCGGCGGCGACGCCGGGGCCAGCGAGGTGGTCGTCCTGCGCGGCTACGGTGCCCTCGCCGCGGACGAGGCGGGTGCCGGCATGGTGATGCCGCTACTGCTGCCCGACGCCCCGGTCGTGGCCTGGTGGCCGAGTGAGGCGCCCGCGGAGCCGTCGACGGACGCCATCGGCCGGTTGGCCGGGCGGCGGATCACGGATGCGCTGTCGGCGAAGAACCCGGTCAAGGCGTTCGAGCAGCGCCGCGCGAACCACGCCGAGGGCGACACGGACCTCGTGTGGACCCGGCTGACGCACTGGCGGGCGCTGCTCGCCTCCGCGCTCGACTTCCCCCCGCACGACACCATCACCTCGGCGTCGGTGACCGGGGAGACCGTCTCGCCGTCGACGGACCTCATGGCGGGCTGGTTGGCCACGCGGCTCGGGGTGAAGGTGCGCCGATCCAGGGCGGACGGCGCCGGGATGGTGTCGGTGCGGCTGGACCGGCGGTCCGGGCCAGTCGAGCTGATCCGCCCGGACGGGCGCACCGGCACCCTGCGCCAGCCCGGCCAGCCGGACCGGCTGATCGCGCTGGCCCGGCGCACCGTGCCGGACTGCCTGGCCGAGGAGCTGCGCCGGCTGGACCCGGACGACGTGTACGGCGAGGCGCTCGCCGGGGTCGGGCAGATCTCCCGCGGCCGGTCCTCGTCCTCCACGTCGTCGTCCGCGGGCCAGTCCGGGGAGGCGGAGGCATGACCCGTCGCGACATCGTCGTCCACGCGAACCCGGACGTGCTCGCCGCGGCCGCGGCCGCCCGGCTCGTCACGCGGCTGGTCGACGTGCAGGCGGCCGGCCGCGTCCCCCGCCTCGTACTCACCGGCGGCGGGATCGGGATCGCCCTACTGGAGCACCTGGCGAGCGGCCCGGCCCACGACGCCGTCGACTGGCGGCACGTCGACTTCTACTGGGGCGACGAGCGGTTCCTGCCACCTGGCGACCCCGAGCGGAACGAGACCCAGGCCCGCGCGGCGCTGCTGGACCACCTGCCGGTCGACCCGGAACGGGTGTACCCCATGGGCGCCGACACCGGCACCGGGCCCGCTGGGGCGGAGGAGGCCGCACAGGCCTACGCGGACCTGCTCGCCGGGCAGGCCCGCCCGGAGGACCACGGGCCCGTCCCGACCTTCGACATCACGCTGCTCGGGATGGGCGGCGAGGGCCACACCGCGTCGGTGTTCCCGCACTCCCCCGCGGTCTACGAGACCGAGCGCACCGTCGTCGCGGTCCACGGCTGCCCCAAGCCGCCGCCGACGCGGGTGTCGCTGACGCTGCCTGCGATCCGCCGGTCGACCGAGGTGTGGATCCTCGCGACCGGCGACGCGAAGGCCGCGGCCGTGGCGCTCGCCCTGGGCGGCGCGGGCGAGGTCGCGATCCCGGTGGCCGGGGCGACCGGGACACGGCGCACGCTCTGGCTGCTCGACCGCACCGCGGCGGCGAAGCTGCCCCGCGACCTGGGCCCGCCCGTCGCCTGAGGACGACATGCTGCACCTCGTCGTCGATGCGGCGAACGTCGTCGGGTCGCGTCCGGACGGATGGTGGCGCGACCGTGCCGGCGCCGCCCGACGGCTGGCGGGCAGCATCGTCGCCGTGCTCGTCTCCCGGCCCGAAGACCTCGTGGAACTGCTCGACGGCACGGCGCCCTCCTCGGCCGAGACCGCCGGCTCGGATCCCGCGGAGACCGCGCTGCAGGTGCACCTCGTCCTCGAGGGCGCAGCCGCGAAGGTCGACGACGTGCCGACCCATCCCCTGCTGGACGTCGTGCACGCGCCCGCCGAGGGCGACAGCGCGATCGTCGCGCTCGTCGGGGGGCTTGCAGGCGAATCCGGACGAGTGCTGGTGGTGACCGCCGACCGTGAGCTCCGGGAGCGGGTCCGGGCCGCCGGCGCGGAGGTCACCGGACCGGGCGCGTTCCGGGCGGCCCTGCCGGATCCCGGGCGGCGATGACGCCCAGAGCCGGGAGCACGGACCGGCGTGGCAGCGGGCTCGAGTAGACGACGCTCGTCGTGACCCCGCCGAGGCCGCCGATGCGACCGGTGACCTCCTCGAGGTGGCGCATCGACCGCGCCCGGACGGTGAGCACGAAGCAGTCCTCTCCCGTCACGTGGTGCGCCTCGACGATCTCGGGAGTGGTGTCGAGCAACTGGTGGAACGGCCGGTAGTTGGCGTTCGGGTAGCGCAGCCGGACCAGCGCCGCGATCGGCAGCCCGAGCTTCTCCGCGTCGACCTCGCACGCGTACCCGGTGATCACGCCGGACTCCTCCAGACGCCGCACCCGCTCGGCCACCGCGCTCGCCGAGAGCCCGACCGCGCGCCCGAGCTCGGCGTAGGCGGCCCGCCCGTCGCGCAACAGCTCGTCCAGAACCCGACGGTCGACGTCGTCCAGCGCCATTTCGTGAAGCTACCGTGGAATCCACGGCTTCAGAGCGATTCTGCCGTGGATCGTCACTTCGCCCGCGCCGTTCGGCCCCCTAGCGTCGGCGGCATGTCGATCTCGCCCGTCCTCACCGCCGCCCCCGCCGCACCGGACGTCGCCGCCGCGTTCTTCGCGATGCGGCTGGCCTGCCAGACCGACGTCTCGGACGTCGCGGCTGCCCTAGCCTCCGGCCACCCCGGTTTCGTGCTGCTCGACTCCCGCAGCGACGCGGCGTGGGCGCAGGGCCGCATCCCGGGCGCGCGCCACCTGCCGACGGCAGCCGTGCCGGAGGCCGACCTGGAGCCCGACCAGGTCTACGTCACCTACTGCTGGGGCCCGGGCTGCAACGGCGCCACCCGCGCGGCGCTGGCACTGGCGCGGCGCGGGGTGCGCGTCAAGGAGATGCTCGGCGGCATGGAGTACTGGGTCCGCGAGGGGTTCCCTGTCGCGACCGAGCACGGCACCACGACCGGGCCGGTGGACCCGCTGACCGCTCCGTGCGGCTGCTGAACGGCTGCCGCACGATCAGCCGGGTTGATCGTGTGGGCGCTTCCGCGGCCTTGGCGCCCCCGGATGGTCCCGCACGATCAGCCGGATTGATCGTGCGGGCGGTTCCGCGGCTCTGAAGCGGCCGGATGGTGCCGCACGATCAGCTCGCTCGGGCCGCAGCGCGGGCGAACCGCGCCGCGACCTCGGCACGTCCACGACGTGAGCGCATCTCCGCAGGCACCCAGCGGACCACCTCGAGCCGGTGGACGTCGCGCAGCCAGTCTTCGCGCTGCTTCTCGGCGAACAGCGCGCCGGGCTCGTCGTACTTGCCGGCGCCGTCGGCCTCGCCGACCACGCGGTCGAAGAGCATGTCCACGCGGGCGCTGCGACCACGCCCGTCGGTGAAGGTCACCTGCAGTCGGGGCCGCGGCAACCCGGCCTCCAGCAGCCACCACCGCGAGCTCGACTCGAACCAGTTCTCGGCCAGGGGGTCGGCCCGCTCGACGACCTGCTCGGCGATCAGATCGGCGGAGCGCAGCCGGGTGTACCGCCGGCGCAGTGCGGTCCGCAGCGCGGCAGGGGTGGTGAGCTCGCGGCCCAGCGCCGCGTCGGCGATGGCGAGCGCCGAGTCCGGGGCCAGCACTTCGCAGCAGTCGAGCACCAGGCGCGCGCCGGCGAGCACCGGCACCCCGGCGATGTCGACGACGTCCGCGTCGTCGTAGTCGACGACGTGCACGTCGCCCAGCAGGGGGTCGTTGGTCGGTGCCGGGCCTCGGCGGGTGATGCAGGCGAGCGGGTCCGGGCGCCAGGGCGGCAGCGGCAGTCCGAGCAGGCGCACGGCGCTGAGGTGCGAGACGACGGCGGGCCGGGCCAGGCAGGCCAGCAGGGCGGCGCACTGTGCGTGGTGAGCCGGATCGCCGACGACCCGACCGGCTGCCATCGAGCCCGTCGGCTCCGGCACCCACGGGACGAACGCGTCGTCGGCATAGATCCCGCGGCGGGCCCGGGTCCAGAGACCTGCAGCCAGGAGTCGACGAACGGCGGGATCGTCGACGCCCATCGCCCGGCACTGTGCGGCGGTGACGACGCCGCCCTGAGTCGCGGCCATCTCACTCATCCACGTGCTTGCGGCAACGAGCGCGGGCGAGGGCGGAAGGCGGCGTCCCATGCCCGCCAGGGTCCCGATCCTCGTCGCCCCACGCGAACGGCTGTCCACAGGCAGAGCTGATCGTCCGGCGCCAATCGCGCACCGGTACGGGCTCAGCCGGTCCCGTGTTGCCGCACGATCAGCTGAGCTGATCGTGCGGGTCCTCAGCCGGGCCACACGGCTGCTACGGGTCCCGCACGATCAGCGAGGTTGATCGTGCGGGCGCCGGCGCACGCCCGGGCCGGGCGCGAACGACGCTAGAGCTCGCGAGCGGCCCGCAGGCGACCCAGAGCCTCCTCGAGGATCGCCGCGCCGTCGGCGTCGCTCCGGCGCTCCTTCACGTAGGCGAGGTGCGTCTTGTAGGGCTCGGTCCGCGGCGCGGCCGGCGGGTTCTCGGTGTCCCGGCCGGCCGGCAGGCCGCAGCGGGGACAGTCCCACAACTCGGGGATGTCCGCGTCGGAGGCGAACGACGGGGCCGTGAGGTGCCCGTTCGAGCAGTGATACCCCACCCGGGCCCGGGGCGCGGTCTCGCCGCGCTCGGACTCCCCCATGGGTCCCGCGCCCACTCGCGTACCACGGATCGCGTTTCCGCCCGCCATCGCCGTTGCCTCCCGAAACCGATGTGCCCGAAACCGTCAGACGCCGGCCTTGACCAGCAGCCCCGTGCCGATGATGGCAATGATCCAGATCGACGCCACGAACAGCGTCATCCGGTCGAGGTTCTTCTCCACCACGCTCGAACCCGACAGGCTGGACTGGACGCCGCCGCCGAACAGGGTGGACAGGCCGCCGCCACGGCCGCGGTGCAGGAGGATCAGGAGCACGAGCAGCACGCTCGAGATGATCAGCACGATCTGCAGTGCGAGTTGCATCCCATCCTCATTCCCACGTCCGGCAGCGCCAGGGTACCGGCGGGCCGGCGGCACGGGCGCCCCCGGGGTGGGGGACGTCCGTGATCCGGAAGTCGGTACGACGCTACGCGCCGTTACGCGCCTACGGCAGTGGTCCGCCCGCGGCGATCGCGCACAACTGGGCGAACCCGTCGGCGTCCAGGCTGGCGCCACCGACGAGCGCGCCGTCCACGTCGGACTGCGACACGATCTCGCCGACGTTGCTCGGCTTGACCGACCCGCCGTAGAGCACCCGGATGCCGGCAGCGATCGTCTCGCCGTACTTCCCGGCCAGGGCCTGCCGGATCGCGGCGCACACCTCCTGGGCGTCGGCCGCACTCGCCACGCGACCGCTGCCGATGGCCCACACCGGCTCGTACGCGACGACCAGCGTCTGCGCGTGCTGGCTCGACACCTTCTCCAGCCCGGCCAGCAGCTGGGCGGTGGTGTGCTCGACGTGCCGGCCCGCCTCACGGACCGGCAGCCCCTCCCCGACGCAGAGAATCGGCACGATCCCGTGCTTGACGGCCGCGTGCACCTTGCGGTTGACGAGCGCGTCGTCCTCGCCGTGGATCTCCCGGCGCTCCGAGTGCCCCGCGAGGACGTAGCGGCAGCCGAGCTTCGCGAGCATCACCCCCGACACGTCGCCGGTGTAGGCGCCGGAGACGTGCGGCGACAGGTCCTGCGCGCCGTGCACCATCTTCAGCCGGTCGCCGTCGATGAGCGTCTGCACGCTGCGGATGCCGGTGAACGGCGGCAGCACCGCCACCTCGACCCGGTCGTAGTACTTCTCGGGCAGCGCGAAGGCGAGCTTCTGCACCAGGGCGATGGCCTCGAGGTGGTTGAGGTTCATCTTCCAGTTGCCGGCGATCAGCGGCGTGCGTGCCATCAGGCGCTCCTCTGCCCGTTCTCCAGAACGGCGATACCGGGCAGCTCCTTGCCCTCCAGGTACTCCAGCGACGCGCCGCCGCCGGTCGAGATGTGGGAGAACCCGTCTTCGGGCAGGCCGAGCGCGCGCACGGCCGCGGCCGAATCGCCACCGCCGACGACGCTGAACGCGCCCTTCCCGGTGGCGTCGACGATGGCCTGGGCGACCCCGCGCGTGCCCTCGGCGAACGGGGCCAGCTCGAACACGCCCATCGGGCCGTTCCAGAAGATCGTCTGCGCACCGGCCACGACGTCCGCGAACGCGGCGACCGACTCAGGGCCGATGTCGAGGCCCTTCCAGCCGTCCGGGATCTCCTCGACAGGAACCGTGCGGGTGTTGGCCTCGGCCGAGAAGTCGTCGGCCACCACGACGTCCGTCGGCAGGACGATCTTGCCGGTCTCCAGGAGGCCGCGGCTGGCGCCGATCTGGTCGCTCTCCAGGAGCGAGTCACCCACCCCCAGACCACGGGCCGCGAGGAAGGTGAAGCACATCCCCCCGCCGACCAGGAGTGAGTCGACCTTCGGCAGCAGTGCCTCGATCACCGTCAGCTTGTCGGACACCTTGGAGCCGCCGAGCACGACGACGTAGGACCGCTCGGGTTCCTCGGTGAGCCGCCGGAGCACGTCCACCTCGCTGCGCACCAGCCCGCCGGTGTAGGCGGGCAGGAGCTGCGCGACGTCGTAGACCGACGCCTGCCTGCGGTGCACGACGCCGAAACCGTCGGAGACGAACGCGCCGGTCGGGCCGGCCAGGGCCGCCAGCTCCGCGGCGAGGGTCCTGCGCTCGGCGGCGTCCTTGCTGGTCTCCCGCGGATCGAAGCGGATGTTCTCCAGCAGCACGACGCCGCCGTCGGCCAGCGCTCCGGCCGCGGCGGTGGCCTCGTCGCCGTGGTCCGCGAGCGTGACCTCGGTGCCGAGCAGCTCACCGAGGCGCCCCGCGACCGGAGCGAGCGAGTACTCGGAGTTGTCCGCACCGGGCTTCGGACGGCCGAGGTGGGCGGTGACGACGACCCGGGCACCCGCGTCGAGCAGGGTCCGGATGGTGGGCACGGAGGCGCGGATCCGGCCGTCGTCGGTGATCCGCGCCCCGTCCAGCGGGACGTTGAGGTCCGAGCGCACCAGCACGGTGCGCCCGGACACGCCCTCGGCGACGAGGTCGTCGAGAGTCTTCACGACGATCCTTTCTCAGAGCTTGGAGGCGACCAGGCCGGCGATGTCGACCAGCCGGTTCGAGTAGCCCCACTCGTTGTCGTACCAGCCCACGACCTTGACCTGGTTCCCGATCACCTTCGTCAGCCCCGAGTCGAAGATGCACGACGACGGGTCGGTCACGA
>NZ_JAVREJ010000061.1:0-9299 GCF_031845345.1 Pseudonocardia charpentierae
GACATAGCGGGCCACGGTGTGGTGGTCACACCCGGCCAGCTCCGCCGCCGCCCGGTAACTCCCGGTGAGGTCGTACGCCTCCAGAATCTCCACGATCTCCTCGCTCCGCTTCACCGGCAGACCCTCGCCACCGGCCACCTGCTGTGGATCACCGGGGAGATATCTGGCCACCAGCGGGGAGATCACTGGCCATCACCGGGGCAGTAAATGGCCGCCTACGGGGAGTTTGGACTGGCCGCTGTCATGAGCGGAACTCATTTCCTCAGCTCAGCATCGTGAGTGAAGTCCAATGTAGGAGGTGACTCCTTGTCGGGGCGGTCGCCCCGAGTCTGCCTGCCGGGCCCGTGCGGCGCAGCAGGTCCTTGGTCCTCCTTGCAGGGAGCCCACGAGTGGACCCTGGCAGCGCCGGTCAGTAGTCGACGTGCACGTGGTTCGTGTGATTGGAAATTGCCCGGTTCTCTCTGACCCCGATCTGCAGGTTGAGCACATCGGGGTCCTCGCGCCCGTTCCCCGAGCAGATGACCGTCCGGGGGACGAGGTCCGTGCCGCGGAGGCTGTTGAGCGCCTGCATGAACCTGATGGTGTCCGGCTTCGCGGCCTCCCCGTCGCCGTCAATGTCCTTCCCATTGATCTGGTTGACGTCGATCGCACGCCCGTACCAGTGATTCGAGATGTCCGCCGTGGGGCTGCCCGCGCTGTCCTTGACGTACTTGCTGTGCCCGACGATCGCCGTATAGACCTGGAAGGTGAGGCCCTTTTCCACGAGCGCCACGCACACACGGAGAACTCGCGTGTCGATGGAGGCGGTCGTGCCGTCCTCCCGCCGCACGGCACCCGTTCCGTTCGTCATCGCCGTGCGCTCGGCCGCCTGGGCGAACGCGATCCTCCCGCTCTCCACGTAGCCCTTGAGCTTGGTCAGCAGCGCAGCCCGATCTGCGGTCGGCAGGGGGCCACCGGGCGTGGGGCCGCCGGGTACGGGACGACCGGGCGAGGGGCTGGGGGGCCACGGGCGGGGGGCGGGAGCGGGTGTCGCCGGCGCTCCGCGCAGGATCGGCAGCACCAGCGTGTCCCGGATCGCCAGCCACTCGGCGCTGAGCTGCCCGTAGTTCGGCTCGCTCCGCGAGATCAGCCGGCCGTTCCGCTCGGGATGGCGCTTGAAGAAGATCGTGTCGCACAGGGTGTTCACGTCGGTCTTCCCGGCGGCAATCGCGGACCGGACCAGCGCGGTCTCGATGTACGACGGCGCCTCGTCGTCGCGCCCTGCCGCGAACAGCTCGTCGTCGGGGCCCTCGCGGCGCAGGTGCCCGGTGCCCCCGGCGTGCACGGCCGCCCGTGCGGTGAGCGCGCCGAGCGCGACGACGGTGTCCCGAATCGTGGTCCACTCGTCGCCGAGCTCCCGGTAGCCCGGCTCCGCGGACGACAGACCTCGCCCCCGGCGTTCGGGGTGGCGGGCGTAGAACACGATGTTGGTGAGCGTGTTGACGTCGCCGAGCGCGGGCGGGGCGACCGCCCCGAACGCCGGCTCGGCGAACCGCTCCGCCCCGAACCCCGTCTCCCCGCCCGACTCCCCGAACCCCGACTCCCCGAACCCCGCCGCGTCCGGGAACGACTCGCCCCACAGCGACGACGCCTCGCCCGAGCCGGGCTCGTGAGACGCCGGGGCGACCAGGTACTCCTGCCGGAACGGCGACGACCCGTCGTACCCCTCGTCCTCGCCGTCGGCGGGCGGGACGAAACCGGCGAGCGGTGCGCCGACCGCCTCACTCCACACGCTGGTCATCCCGCCCCCTCAGCGTCCGTGGCCGTTGGTGGCGCCCACCGGAGCGGGAGCCAGCAGCGGCGTGCTCGGCACGGCGGCGGGAGCCGGGGCGGGCGGCGTGCCCGGGGTCGGGAGCCGCAGGGGTTGCGGGCTCAGCGGCACCATCGCCGCGCCGACGGGCCGGTCCTTCACGCGCTCGCCGGTCGCGGACTGCCAACCGTCGATGATGTCGCGCATCTCGATGCCGAGCGGGCGCGTCGGGTCGAACAGGGCCGACGCGGCGATGGGTTCGGAGAACAGGCCCGCCTCGATGGCCCGCAGCAGGCACGACATCGGCTCCGCCAGCCGGAACAGCTCGCGCGACCGGGCGGCGGGCGACATCCCGACCCGCTGGGCGATCCGCGCCAGGCGGTCGGCCGGGCTGGTGGCCTCGGCCTTGAGGTCGCGCACGATCGGCGTGTCGGACTCGAGGGTGAGGTGCAGCCAGCTCATCAGCGTGACGTGGACGAACTCCTCGTGCGCCAGGTTCCCGCCGATACGCCGGTTGTTCAGCATGTCCTGGATCGAGCTGCACAGGAACGCGACGTAGGACGGGTCGGTCGGGTTGGCTCCGGAGGTGTTCGCGCTGTTCTCCAGGCCGAGCCAGACCTGCCGCAGCAGCTCCGACCACTTGGCGCGGAAGTCGGTGTTTGCCCCAAGACCGACGTGCGCCTTCCAGTCCTGGCCGACGGAACCGCCCGTCCCTGGGGCGATCGGGTGCGGAAGGTCGTACCCGAACATCCGCCAGTAGGCGTTGCGCCGCGACACTCGGGAGAAGAGGCGCGCCTCGCTGACCACGCTGGCGATCGAGAACGGTGGCGCGTCGCGGAAGATCAGCTCCTCGGTGGTGCGCCGCCACCGCGCCCCGTCCGGCGAGAGCGAGCCGAGGGTCTCGCCCGCGACCAGCCGCCGGATGACCTCGAGGACGACCACCTCGGCGCCGGTGCACTCGACCAGGTAGGCGTACATCAGGTGGTGCGGGAAGAAGCTGACAGCTGCGGGATGCGGCGGCCCGGGGGTCCCGGACCAGGCCCGCGGGTCGTCGAGCGTGATGCCGGACGGGGCCATCGGTGGGGCCGAGAGGAACGGTGGCGGCATCGCGAGGGCGCCGACGATGCCCGGGTCGCCGAGGAACGCGGCTCCCAGCTCGTCGCCGCCGGGCAGGACCGGCAGGTTGGACAGAGAGCTCCACACCTCGTCGAGCCACAGGTTGAGCTGCGCGGGGTGGACCAGCAGGGCGTCCTCCCGCGCGCCGCCGGTCTCGGCGAACCGCTTCGCCAGGGCACGGATCATCTTGCACTCCTCGGGTCGAGGGGGCTCGTGGACGCTTGGGCGGGTTGCAGCGCCAGCAGCCGGGGCCCGAAGGCGACGAGGGGGCCGCGTCGGTCGCGGAGGAACAGGACGGAGCCGATGGGTTCGGTGTCCTCGACGTCCTTCGGCCGTACGTGGCCGCGACGGCCGTCCCCGTTGCGCGGGCGCTCCGCGTCAGCGGACCCGTCCCCGCGAAGATCCGAGTCCGACTCCTCGATGCGGAGGACCTCGACCTTGGTGCCGCTGCGCAGCTCCACAAAGGCGGCGTCGCGCGGGAGCCGGACGAAGTCGATGCGGCCGTAGTCCCGCGTCACCCCGACGAGGCGAACGTCGAACTCGTCGCTCGCGGAGCTCACCCGGCCCATCAGCGTGCCGAGGACCTGGTAGCCGAAAGCGACGCGCTGGCGAATCCGGTCGGCCTCGGTGACCTCGGCGGCGGGCCGAACCGGGACGTCCACGCGTTCCGCCAGCTGCTTCACCGCGCGCGCCAGCGTGGCGAGCTCCTCTAGGAGCTGCTTGGAGTCGGTCGAGGGGGTGTTGGCCATCGGTGCTCCTCGGGATGCGGTGGCGGGTCACGCGGCCGGGTGGACGGCGAGCGGCCGGGCGGCCGTGTCGGCGCCGAGGTCGGTGACCCAGGCGCGCAGGTTCCGGTAGTGCGCCGCCCGGTCCCCGCCGAGGGCGGCGCGGGTCGCGAGCAGCGCGAAGATCGGCAGGGGGTGGCGCCGGCGCAGGTAGCGCGAGGTCAGCAGGGTGCCGCCGGCCCGCCGTTCGAGGGCCTGCAGGCTCGCGGGGTGCACCTGCATCGGGTCGAGCACCGCGGACAGCGGTGCCCCCCGGAACGCCCGCATCGGCTGCCGCGTGCAGACCCCGACGATGTCGTCGAGCGCCTCAACGCTGACCCGGGTGAGGTGCTCCAGCTCCCTGCTCGCTGCGTGCGGCGGGTGGCGCCGCCACCACACCGCAGCGACGTCGTCCCAGGGGCCGCGCCCGAACCAGCTCCGGCACAGCGCCACGTTGAACTGGACGCGGATCCAGGCGTAGGGGTGCGGGTCGCCGAAGCGGACGCGGTAGACCTCGGCGGTCGGCCCGTCGACGACGTTGGCCAGCCCGACCACCGGGGCCCACCCGGCCTGGGCAAAGGCGATGACGTCCGCGACCACCTCGCCCGCGCACGACTGCCAGAGCGCGGCGACGTCGGGCGAACGCGGGGCGAGAGTGGCGTACAGCGCGTCGGCCAGCTCGGCATTCCACCCGGTCAGCGCCCCGATCTGGTGTCCGCCCTCGTGCAGGAGCGCAGTCGGGTACGACAGGTTGTGCCGGGTGAGCTTGATCATCGCCGCCGGCGACGCGTGCGCCCCGTTCCACAGGCGCACGCCGGCGCGCAGGATGGCGGCACCGAGGCCCTTGTCCACGTAGACCAGCGCCGGTGGCGACGGGATGCCGAGCGGCCCGAGCGCCGCGGCCATCGCGTCGGACGCGAGGGTGTCGTAGCCCTGCAGGAGGGCGCGCATCGCCGGGTTGGTGCGGGTGTTGATCCCGTCAGCGAAGAAGTCGGTCGTGGTCTCGACCTGCAGGTAGCGCTGCCGGAGCCGGAGCAGACCCGCGCGGACCGCGTCCGGGTCGCGGCCCGCCTCCGCAGCGCGCTCGAGCGCGCGGGCCTCCGCGACCAGGGACGCAACGATCCCGGCGAGGCGGTCGCGGACGCTGTGCCGCAGGTACTCCTCCAGGCTCGCCCACGCCTCCGGCGCCGCGACGGCGTCGAGGTCGGCGAGCGCCTCCGCCGCGAGGCGCCAGTGGGCAACCTCCGCGGCGGTCTGGCGCGCCAGCAGGTCAGTCGTCGTCATGGTCGACGCCGCTGCGGATGCCCAGGGTCGGCTCGCCGACGTCCGCCCGGCCGATGGCGGCCCGGTTGGCGAAGGTGAAGGTGAAGGTCAGGGTGACACCGTCAGCCGGGTCCTTCGCGGCGGCGGCGAGCGCCGCGGCCGCCGCCGGCAGCCGGGTGGCGACCGTGCGACCGATCGCGTCGGCGAGCGCGTCGGTGAGGCGGGCGGGGACGCCCTCGGCCGGGGTGATGCCGCGCCTGACCAGCATCCGGTGCACGGCGGCGGCCAGCGCGTGGCGCACCGGCGGGCCGACCAGGCCCCGCACGAGCGTCACGACCTGGACGTGCCGCTGGCGTTCGAGGTGCCCCACCAGCAGGTGGGCGTTGCGCTCGCCGACGCGCAGGAGTACGCGCAGCTGGGGCCGGTGGCCGGAGAGGTCGAGGCGCACCGCGAACGGCGGGCGGCGGCGCGGGTGCAGGCCGGGCACCTTCAGGCGGAACACGACCGTGCCCGGCCGCCGGTCGGGAGTGGGCCCGGGTCGGCCGACCGCGACGACGACCCGCGGCTTGGGGTGCGGGATCGGCAGCGGCCGCGACGGCACCAGCTGCTCGAACTCCCGTGCCCCGTCGGCGTACGACGCCGCCTCCCCGTCGAGCTCGAACGCCGCGAGCTGGCCGAGCTCGGCGCCGTCCATCAGCTCGTAGAAGTGCGCCTCGGCCGCGACGGGGAAGCGGGGAAGCCCGGCCTCAAGGAGCCGGTCCTCGAGCGTCTCGCCGTCAGCGAAGACCACCGCGCGGGCCAGTGGCCGTGTGACGTGCACGGGCTGTACGACGCTGTACTTCTTGTAGCGGTAGTGCGCACCGGAGGCCCGTGGGCAGGGGATCCAGATGCCCCGCTCGCCGTCCGTCTCGGACTCGGCCAGGTCGGGGCGCAGGACCGGAGCCGGGAGGTGCCGGACGGCTGCGTCCGTGAACGCCTCCAGCACGGCCGACTCCAGCAGCAGCTCGTTCTGCAGCGACGCCGCGGGCATCGACAGCACCTCGCGGACGGTGTCCTCGACGGTCGCGACGAGGGCCTCCGCGCCGAGCATGCCGTCGGCGGTGCGCTCGGCCTCGAGGCCGAGCAGGCGCAGCCCGACGTCCGCAACGTGGCCGGAGAGCTTTCGCGCCGCCTGCTGACCGACCATGCCCTGGATCAGGATCGCCAGGGGTTTGGCGATGGCGTCGACGACTCGCTTGCGGCCAATGACCTTGACCCCGAGCTTGAGCAGCTTCATCGACGCCGCCACGAGGGGGACGAACTGCTCCATCTCGGCCAACGGCGGACGGCCGGGCTCGGCCTCGACGAGCTGGCGGGCGAGCTGCTGCCGGCCGGCGTCGAGCGCGGCGAGCGGGCCGGGCCCCGAGCCCACCGCCCGGTGCGCCTCGGCCGCGACGTGGTCGACGAGCTCGGTGGCAGCGGCCTCGGTGGGAGCGAGGAAGGCCTCGGCGAGGCGGGCGTCGAACTCGTCGGCGAGCGCCTCGGCGCTCCACGGGCTCTCTTCCTCGGCCGGCGGCGCGGCCGCGTCCGGCTCGGTCGGTTCCGCTGCGGCGGCCGGATCCGCAGGCGTCGCCGGGTCGGCGGGGGCGGCGACCGGAGCGGCGCCCGGGGCCTTCTTGCGGAACTTCGCCGCCACCGTGCGGGCGATCGGCTGCAGGTCCTGGGGAAGGCGCCCGATTGCCTTTGCCAGCACGCGGGCGAGCAGGGGACGGACGAGCTTCTTGAGGAAGGCGAACAGCTTCTTGAGCGGGAGCATCTTGGCGACGGCGCCGACCCCCTTCTTGACCAACTTGCCGACGCCCTTGACGACCTTCTTGACCTTGCCGACGAGCTTCTTCAGGAACTGCTCCTGCGCGTCGAGCGGGCCGCCCGCCTCGTGCGCGGCGAACCCGGCGACGGCGTCGATCTCGCCCGCGGTGACCGCGTCCACGGGGCGCTCGCCGAACTGCGCCTCCAGCTCGCCCAGCAGCCGGTCGGCCTGCGCGGCGACGGCCTCCATGTAGTGCTCGGCCTCCGAGGTGGCCGCGGGGAACGCCTCCCCCGCCTGCGCCCACGCGCCGGTCGCGCCCAGGTGGCGTGCGGCGGCCTCGTCGGCAAGCCCCTCCAGCGCCTCGCGGAACCCGTCGTCCTCGAACTCGGCCCGCAGCGCCTCGAACGCCTCGGCCTCGAGATCGGCCTCGTCGTACGAGGACAGCGCTTCGGCGAACGGCGTCGTCACGACGTGCTCGGTGAAGAACTCCCCCACGCCGGCCGGAAGCCCCGGGTCGACGAAGAGGGCCGCCGAGGCGAACGGGCTAGCGAGCGGCGGGAGCGATTCGGTGGACCAGGTCTCGCTCTGGTCCGCTCCGCCGTGTGAGGCCATCTCGTAGACGCTCACCGGCCACCTCCTGGGATCTCCTTTCGCCGACGGTAGGAAGGAGGCGTCCGGGCCATCGTCACTCCTGCGTCGTCGCTTCCGTTGCGGCAGGACCGGCATCCGAAGGCAGGTCGGGCACCAGCTCGCGGAGGAGCGTCCGCACGACCAGCGCGGCCTCCTCGGGACTCGCCGCCGCGCTCCGCACACTCCCGCCCTCGCTGTCGGTGCCGACCAGCCGCGCGCGGATGCCGCCGGCGTCGGCCCAGGCCCGCACTACGATCACAGCCCACCGCGGTGCCTGTGCCATGCCGCGATGCTGGACGGGCACCGTCCCTCGGCCCGTCCCGCCGCCGTCGTGATTTCCGGCCCGGCGATGTATCTGACGGTCCTGGCGCGGCTCATCTCTATAGCCGAAGGAGGTGCGCCGTGGCTCCTGCGCCTCGCCTCCGCGTCCTCGGAGCGTTCCAGCTGCTGGTCGCGGACCGTCCGGCTGACCTGCCGTGGCAGGCACAGCGCGTTCTCGGGTTGCTCGCGGTCTGCGGCTCGGCCCAAGCGCGCTCCGCCGTCGCCGGCACGCTGTGGGCCGACCTCCCGCAGGCTCGCGCGCAGGCGAACCTGCGCAACGCGCTGTGGCAGATCCGCGCGGCCGGCGGGGTGGTGGTCCACGCCACCCGGCCCGCGGTCGCGCTCGACATGGACCTCGTCGTCGACCTCGTCGACGCGCGGCGCTGCGCGCACGCCCTACTGCGCGACGGTGCTGACGAGTCCGGCCGGGACACGATCGACGCGCTCGACCGCGACCTGTTGCCGAGCTGGGACGAGGAGTGGCTGGTGATCGACCGGGAACGCCAGCGCCAGCTCCGGCTGCACGCGCTCGAGGCGCTGAGCTCGGACTTCTGCCGCAGGCAGCGCTTCCCCGAGGCGATCGCGGCGGCGCTGGCGGCCGTCCGCGCCGAGCCGCTGCGCGAGACCGCGCAGCAGGCGCTGATCACCGCCTACGTCGGCGAGGGGAACGTGAGCGAGGCGGTCCGCCAGCTGGCGGCCTACCGCACGCTGCTGCGCGACGAGCTGCGCATCGCACCGGGCCCGCAGGTCGAGGCGATCGTCGTCGCGGCGCTGAGGGCCCGGGCCGGGTCAACCGGCGCACGGCGGCCGGCGGCGCGGAGCGCGTGAGGCGGCCCGTAGTCCGGCCGGCGTGGACGCCCGGTTCCGTCGGCGGTCGGGGTTACGGTCCGGTCATGGCCTCGACCAGCGCCTCCTCCGCCGCTCCGGGTGTTGGTGCGGCGGATCCGATCCGGTTCGGGTAGGTCCACCGTCCCCGAACGAGGCGGCGATGCCAGCCCGGGATCGTGTTCGGAGTGACCAGGCGATGGCAACACAGTGCGCGTGGCAGCCGCCGCACGAGGGCGGCGACCACGCCCCGGTCAGCCCAATGCAGGCGTGGTCGTGGGTTGGTGCGGCGCAGGACGGCGACTTCGTGGCGCAGCACGAGGAGCTCGACGTCCTTGGTTGAGGACGTTCGGCCCAGCAGTAGGACCAGCCCGAGCACCTGCCGGAAGATCAAATAGAGCAACCACAGCGACACGGCAGAAATCATGTCCGACCAACGATCAGCGCTGGTCGCTGGACCTCTACACCCGACGCACCGACAAAAGCAGCCGCATCTGCGACGCACTCAACGACCTGCTCGACGAGCACGACCCGAACGATGGTCCGGAGACGGTTCCCGCTCCAGTATGAGCCTCTGCTCCGGGAATGCTTCGAGAGCCGGGCCGCAATGACGTACGGCCTGGTCTGCTGAGCTCTGTACAAGCCGCTGGACAGGCCGTTCACGATGATGGGCGATGGTCGCGTCCCGGCTGGTGGTGTAAGTCCGGGGCCTGTCCGGCGTGCCTGAGCACGTGGGAGGGGCCACCGCGTGAGTCTCTGCGTGAACCGACCAAGGATCTCGTAGAGAGGTGCCACGCGATGG
>NZ_JAVREJ010000062.1:0-7169 GCF_031845345.1 Pseudonocardia charpentierae
CGCGGCGGCCGCCCGGTCGCCTTGACCGGCGGCAACACCTCTTCCAACACCTGCCACTGCGCCTGAGACAGATCACCACGAGCCACACTCAGCCCAACGAGCGAACCCGTTCCCAAACACGCTCTAGAGCAGTCGGAGTTCTCGAGCGGCGATCCAGGTCTAGCCCGCTGCTCATTCCGGGGGTCGCGGCAGTGGGGCGGGGCGGCAGGGCCTGGATGTCGTGCAGGTGGCTCGAGAGCTGCGCGCAAGGTAACGCCACCGATTCCCGGCGCGAGCATCTCACGTGGTGGCGGCGGGTCTCGTCCCCTCCGGGCCCGTCGCCACCCCGGGGGCGCTGGCAGCACAACACCCCGGCCGGAATGCCCTGGCCGGGGTGTTGCCCGCACCGTACCGAAGCGCGATGCTCGTGACTGCCCCTCGCAGCCACCCCAATTATAGCGAGGTCAAGCTGAGGCTGCCAGGGTTGAAACTCCTGCTCACGACGGGTGCAAGATCGTACACACACCGTCTCTTGGCGCAGGCCTTGACGGACCTGGCCGCCGGGCCGGTGAGCATCGCGGGGACCGAAGCCCCTCGTAGCTGGGGTACCGGTCCTGCCGTTCGCCTGGAGCTGGCCCATGAGGCGCGGCGTTGCGGGACGGCTTGGGCCGCTCAACCAGTTACAGCCACCATTCCTCTGGGACAAGTGCCGGTCCGGGGGTTTAGGGTCGGGGTCGACCTGGCACGAGGATGCGACGCCTGAGGAGACCGCGGGCGCCGTCGCCCAAGCCGCGAGGGCGGGACAGCGATGAGGAGTGGGTCCGGGTCGGTGGGCGTCGGTGTCCGGCGTGCGTGCGACGGTGAGGGACCGGGGCGACCGGCTTGTGAAGGGCGGTCGGTCGGATGACCGAGTTGTGGGTGGAGCCGCCCTCGACCGGCCGGTCACGCACCAATCATGTCTGCTGGCCGTTTCGTCACCACGATGAGCTGGTCGCGGTGGCCAGGGGGTATGTGGCGGAGGGACTGGCCCGGCACGAGCGGGTCGTGGGTTACCTCCCCGAGGAGCACCTACCCAACATGGAGGAGCAGCTGGCTGGTCTCGAGGGGCTGGATGAGTGCGTCGAACGGGGTCAGCTCCAACTCCATCCGACCGGCGCTCTAGCCGGGATGGACCAGCCGGTCGATTCGGGCCAGGGGTTGAGCACGCTGACCGCGATGATCGGGGAATCACTGGATGCCGGTTTCACCGGGCTGCGAATGTTCGGTGACATGACCGTGCGGATGGCCGACCCGGCGCGACGGGCCGAGTTCGTGCACTACGAGCACGAAGCAGACCGGTTCTGCCTCGACCACGCCTACACCGCGCTGTGCGCCTACGACCGGCGCGTGTTGGGCGACGCCGCCGTGGCCGAGGTGGCGTGTGTCCACCCGATGGCGCACGGCGGGTTGTCCCCGTTCCAACTGTCCGCCACGGGGCGGGCCGACGTGGCGCTCGCCGGTTCGGTCGACGCGTTCTCGAGCGTCGGCCTGCTGACGGCCTTGCAGCGGATTGGAGTCCCGGCGTTCGGGGTAGAAGCATCGATTGACGCCGCCGCACTGGAGTTCATCGATCATCGCGCACTGGTCACCCTGGACCAGCACGTAGCCCGCCACCGAAGCTCGCTGGTGCTGCAGTCAGCGCCGAGCATCGTGGCGCGGCTGATCGAATTGATTCCCCTGCGCGCGGTGCGGCTGGAGGACACGCCATGACCACCCCGGCCGCCCCCCACCGCTCGGGCTGGATCCACGAGCTGTTCCTGCACAGCACGACCGTCGAGATGGTCAAGTTCGTCATACGGTTCGCCCAAGACGGGGTGGACGCCGAGGAGCCGACGCTGCTCGAACTCCGCCCCGACACCGCTGCGATCGTCCAAGAGGCCGTCGCGCCGTCCCCTCACCTGACGGTCCTGCCCGCGATGGGACAGCCGGCGCGGCCGGCGTCGGACCTGCGGGCCGCTGACGCCCTACTTACCCGCTATCGGCCGTACGTCCGGCGGGTGCGCATCCTCAACCAAGAACCGACCGTGCCGAAGGAGCACTGGCACGAGTGGCGGCGTCTCGAAGCGGTCGTGAACGTCGCCCTGGCCCACCACAACGCCTGGGCGGTCTGCGTCTACGACCAGCGGGTGCTGGCCGCCGAGCAAGTCGAGGACCTCTGCGCCACGCACCCCGTTATTAGGCAGGGCGACCAGGATCTACGCAACGACCGCTACCAGGACCCGGTCGAGTTCGCCTCTGCGCGCCGCGACGCCCCTCCCGACCCGGTCGAACAGACCGCCCCCGCAGTCGAACTGACCGACCCGTCCCCGGTCACCGCTCGTGCAGCGGTCATCGGGTTCGCCCGGCGCACCGAGCTCGCCAGCGCCGAGGTTGAGGGCCTGGTCCTGGCGACAAGCGAGGCCGTGACCAACGCCATCGTGCACGGGCAGTCGCCCATCGTGCTGCGACTGTGGGCGCAACCCGATCGGGTGACCGTGACGGTGACCGACACCGGCCGCGGACCGACCGATCCCTTCGTCGGACTGCTAGCGCCTGACACCGCTGATGGGCGCGGGCTCGGCCTGTGGATCTGCCACCAGCTGGTCGACGTCACCCACCGCCGCCGACCGGGCGGCTACACCGTCCGTATGACCGCGACCCGGCCGCGCACGGCTGGTGGTCGAGGCGCTTCCGACCACCCTGGCCCACAGGCGCTCTGAGCAATCAACTCGTGGACCTGGGAGACGGACCACCGAAGCCCTCGTCGTCCAGGTGCCAGCCGTTGCCTGCGCGCTCGAGTCGGCTGCGTTCGGCACTCGACCTGTCACAACGATGCGAACGGTCCGGAGACGCGAGGGGCACCGGTTGACCGAGTCGACGAGGACGGGAGTCGAGGAGCGGGTCCTCTGGGTCCGCACCGCCGACACGCCCGGCACAGCCGTCAAAGACGTGGGATCGGTGGAGCCGCTGCAGAATGTCGACGATCGGTGGTCGGGAATGACCACAACGTACGGGTGGCTGGAGGAACCGTGAAAGGCGTGTGGACCGAGTTTAAGGCGTTCGCGCTCGGCGGTAACATGCTTGACTTGGCACTGGGCTTCATCATCGGCACCGCGTTCGCCGCGCTGGTCGATAGCCTCGCTAGCGATGTGATCATGCAGCTGGTGGCGGCGATCGCCGGGCAACCCGACTTCTCGGGCCTGATCTGGAACCTGAATGGCTCGCAGATCCGCTACGGCGCATTCCTCACCGTGCTGGTCAACTTCCTGCTCCTTGGCGCGGTGTTGTTCGGGTTGGTCAAGCTCTTGAAGAGGGCTGGGATGGGCAACTTCCGGGCGCAGGGCAGCCACGAGTGCCCTTACTGCAAGGAGTTCGTGCCGATCGATGCACTGAAGTGCAAGTGGTGCACTGCCGACATCGAGCCCGGTCAAGCCGAGGACGAGGACGTCAAGCTCATCGCCGACCGGCAACGCACCGCCGATTGAAGTGCCTCCCAGGCGCGGCTACCCCAGGGAGAATCACGACCAATGCGAACCCGGCATGATTCCGGGGCGCATGACATCAACTGTCAGAGGGCAGGGAACCTGGATAAGGCGGGCAGCCAATCGGGGTGGACCAGCAGATCCTCGCGAACAAGAATCTCAGTTCGGCCAGCTCCTAGCCAGCGCTTGGCGAGCATTTTTCAGAAGCTCGCCACCCCTCGGGGGTTTGGCGGACGCGTCCGGACCGTGGTGCGCGCGTCCGCGAGACCCTTACTCAACTCGCCGAGCCTTCGAAGCACCCCGGCGTTTCCGGGCTGCTGCCGGCGGCGTCGCTGCGGGTGTTGCGGGGCAGTCGGGCCCGGGAGCATCGCGGCGGCCGAGGTCCTCCAACAGGCTTGAGTACGAAGCCGACCTTGCTGATGCCCCACGGCCTGCGGCAGCGCTTAGTTAGCCGCGGATCAGACCGGATCGTCGAGAGTTCCATCAGTCCCGGCCCATCTCGGCGGTGTGGCCGGCGAAGAGACCTGCAGTACGGCACGCTCGGCCTGTCCGCGACGCTGCTGGAGCTACCCGGACTCGTCGAATCAGCCGCTGTTGGAGCGCTGTGCTAGACGCTGACGACTCGACTCCTCGTCTTTGCGCAGGTCAGCGTCATGCTATAGCTCGCGACACGAGCGGACCAGAAACCCGCTGATTGTGGCCACGATCGCCAGCTGAGGGCGTTTGCCCTGCTCGAAGCGAGGACCGCTGCCGCGGTTGCCCACGCCTGCCGCCGCACCGCCCCGACACCCCAACCGCGCCCTCGCGCTACTCACATAACCGCAGAATCAACTATGCCGAGGCCCTGGGGGGCGAGGTGCTGCCGGTTCGCACACCGCAAGTACAGCATCTGATCCTCGCTCCGAGTGGCACCACCTGCTGGCGCCGGTTGCAGGCGTGACCGCGGCAGTGGGTCAGGCTACTCCTGGGTGGGCAGCCATGAGCCGTGCAGGCCAAGTGGTACTCGGGTCGGGATCCGTATGCGAGCCACCGGCCCGGTTTCGGGCCCGTGGGCGGGCAGTACCAGGAACCAGCTCTCGCCGTTCGTCCGGTTGGTCGCGAAGGTGATCCACCAGCCCTGGTCGGCGTCGTGGGTGCCGGGGCGGGGGGCGAATACAGGCTCGCTGACGGCGAGGTCGCCAGCGTCCCACTGCACCCGCTCGCCGGTCTGGGTGTCGACGAAGTTGAGCGCATCGTGGTCCCCGCCCACGACGGGGCGCTTTCCGGTGACGGCTACGAGCGCGATGCGGTGGTGGCGGCCGCCGATGACGCGGTCGTCGATTCTCGGCAGTTCCATCGTGCCTTGGTCGATGATGTCCCGGCCGACCGCGCCGGTGCGCGGATTGATGGTGGCCCGGACGAGCGCGCCCTGGGTGGGACCCGGTACCAGCCCGCCCGGTTGGTTCCACTGCACGTAATCGAGCACAACCGGGGCGTCGGGCCCACTCCCGTCGTCGAAGGCGTTCGCGCCGTGCCAGGACCAGAACGTGTCGATGTGCGACCACCGCACCGGCCCGCCGTCGCGCGGGATGAGTGCGATCCGGGTGCCGTCCTGTGGGCTCCACGCCAGCAGCGACCCACCGGACAGCGCGGCCTGCATATCGAAGTACAGCGGCCCGAGCACCAGCACGACGAAGCGCTCGGTGAGCGCCATGTCATGGATCATCACGGGCCGGTCGAGGCCAGCCACCGGCGTCGGTGGGCGGGTGACCACGCCGTCGGGCCCGATCGTGGCCCAGGTCAGGTACGGCGCCTCGATCAGGTAGCAGAAGACGACCATCTCCCCGCTGCGCGGGTCGACCTTGGGGTGCGCGGTCATCCCGGCGGGCAGCATCCCGTCGAAGGTCTCCCGGCCCAGGGTGTCCAGCGTGGGTGATAGGCAGTACGGACAGTCGGCTTCGGCCAGGGCCAGCAGCCGGCCGGCGTGCCGCACAACGTTGATGTCAGGCAGGGACTTGGGCTGCCCGCCCAGCTCCGGGCCGACCTCGGACGAGTCCGGGATCAACCCCGTCAGCAGGCCACCCCACAACGCGCGGCCGGCCTGCTCCTCCGCCCGCAGGGCCTCGGTCTGGACGAACCGGTTCGCGTACCGGGCACGCCCATCCGACAGCCACATCCCGTGCACCATGCCGTCCCCATCGAGGGGGTAGACGTAGGAGCCGAGCGGGGTGAACCGTGGGTTCGGCCCGTTGCGCAGGTACACCCCGTCCAACTCCCGCGGCAGCTCGCCCTCGATCGGAAGGTCGGCGGCGGCGGTCTCCTCGACCACCGGAGCGAAGGGCCCCTGCAGGTGCGCCACCGTGGTGACATCGACGGGCAGTGCGATAGGCAGGGCCGGTCCCGCTGGGGATAAGTCGGTGGTCGGCATCGGTACTCCCTCCTCTACAGCGCCAGGAAGACGCCAGAACAAACCGTCGCAGTCCGCGTGATGCGAGACATCCGCCGACCGGCCGAAGAACACGCGAGCGAACCCGAAGGCGGCGTGCTGGTGCCCGACTGGTTTGTGAAGAGAATTGACCGCAGCCGATCTACGCGGCCCTGTCCAGGGTGACCCGGTAGCCCAGGGTGTGGAGCTGTTTGATCAGTCGGTCGCGTTGGCGGTCGGTGTTGCGGCGGGTGAAGTAGTCCCCGCCGAGGTCGTCGTAGTCGCAGTCGTTGGTCAGTAGATGCCAGCAGATGACCAGGATGGAGTGGGCGACGGCGATGGCGGCCTTCTTCTTCCCGATCCGCCGGGCCAGCCGCCAGAACCGGGCCGAGAGGTAGGTGTCGCGGGTACGCGCCGCGGCCCAGGCGCACTGGGTGAGGATGTCGAGCAGCCAGACGTCGCCGTGGGTGGTCTTGCCCGAGCCGCGTTTGCCGCCGGTGATGTTGTTGCCCGGGGCGACCCCGGCCCAGGAGGCCAGGTGCGCGGCGGTGGGGAAGCGGGACATGTCCACCCCGATCTCGGCGATGATGGTCTCCGCGGCCCGTTTCCCGACCCCGGTGATGGTGTCGAGCCGGTCACGGGCTCGGGCGAAAGGAACCGGCCTCGCTGACGTGGGCCGCGAACACCGCGTCGACCCGCTCATAGAGCCGCGCGATCGCCGCCTCGAGATGGGCGGTGTGCTCCAGACACAACCCGATCAGCAGCGCGTGGTGTTCGCCGAAGCGCCCGCGCAGCGCCTGGCGAGCGCGGGGAGCTTGCGACGCAACCGGCCCTTGGCCAGCTCGGGCCAATACCTCGGGGTCACGTTCACCGGCGACCAGGGCGGCGAGCATGGCCCGTCCGGACACTCCGAGCACGTCCGAGGCGACGGAGTCCAGCTTGATCCCGGCGTCAGTTCCTTGATGCGGGTGACCAGGGCGCTGACGTGGGCCTCGAGCAGCCGGGCCACGTAGCTGCACGGCGGGCCCTGATGGTCGCGGATGCGCAGCATGTCGGGATCTCGGCCAGGGACAGACCCAACGCCTGGGCCGAGCGCCCGAACCGCAACCGGGCGACCGCGTCCTGATCGTAGGAGCGGTATCCGGCCCGGGTGCGGCGCCAGGGGGTCGGCAAAGTCGTCAGGTGATGCCGAAGGTGGCGAGTGGTCGGGTCGGGTTGCGGCTGTGACGGCGGAGGGCGGCGGCGATATTGGTGACTCCCGCGAGTCGCAGGATGCTGATCACGAG
>NZ_JAVREJ010000063.1:0-7158 GCF_031845345.1 Pseudonocardia charpentierae
GATCTTGCCCTCTTGGGCGAGCTGGAGGATTACCGCCGCCGTCATCGTCTTGGTGTTGGAGGCGATTCGGAAGTGCGTGTCGACTCCGGGCCGTCGCTCGACGCCTCGTTCGACGGTGCCGGACGCCGCCCTGAACTCGCCCTGCGGCGTGCGCAGCAACACCACGGCGCCCGGGATCAGCTCGTCCTTGATCGTCTGGTCCACGAGCGCCTGCAACGCGGCGGGGTCGACCGTCTTCAGGCCCGACGCCGGCGCCGTCGTGGTCGCCGGCGACGCCGTGATCGGTGCTGCAGTGGTGGTGGTGGTGGAACGCCGGTCGCTCGTGTTGCCGCTGCACGCCGCGCATACCAGGGCGAGCGCCACGGCCGCGACCGACCAGCGAGGGACGGTGCGATTGATGTCGGGTCTCTTGGTCGTCGTGATGTTGCTTCTGTTCGTCACAGGTTTCCCTATTCATCAGGAGAACGGCGTCCGATGGGCCGGGCAGAACGATGCGTTGTAGATGGCGACGAACTGGTCGAACATTTCCTGGGTGGATGGCGACCGGCTGAGCGACCTCGTCTCGGCGAGGGTGAACGTTCCGCGGGCGCTCTTCGTAGTGATCATCGAGCCGGGCCGGTCGACGATGCAGACCCGGTTGGTCCCCGCTAGGTGAGCGTGGTGCGGCCGGCTTGGACAGCGGCGATGACGTCCTCGATCGCCTGGATCACCACCGGAGCGTTGTCGACCATGATGTTGTGCCCCGCGTCGGTGTCGGTGATCTGGACCGACCCGGGGAAGTACCCGGCCAGCTCGGTCTGGGCGGCGGTGTTGGTCCGGTCGATGACCTCGCCGAAGTTGCGGGGGACGTTCGGGGGCAGCAGGCCTTCGTCGAGGTACTTGGGCACCAGCTCGGCGAACTTCACGCTGGCCGTCAGCACGGCAACCGGCATCGGCTGCAGCGGGTCGGCCGCCTCCACCTGGTCGAGGCTGGCGTTGAAGTCGTATTGCTCCAGGTCGGGGTAGGCGGCGATCTGCTCCGGCGTGCGGTTGTTGGCGCCGACCCACGTGCGCCACTCCTCCGGCGTCATCTGGGCCCGGAGCTCGGGGGTGAGCACGTCGACGAACACGATGCCCTTTATGTCGGCGGCGTGTTCGGCGGCGAAGACGCGGGCGATGTTGCCGGCGAAGGAGTGGGCGACCAGGACGTAGGGGCCCTGCATGTCGAGCGCTCGCAGCGCGGCCTGGAGGTCGTCGGCGCCGTCTTGAGGGGTGATGGGCTGGGCGACCGGGGTGCTCCGGCTGGGCGAGCCGTCGAGCTGTTGAACCCCCGGCCGGTCCCAGGCGCACACTCGGGCCTGGGCACCGATGGTGTCGTAGACGTTGGGCTTCTGGTCGGGGGCGTGCCAGAGATCGGAGGCGATACCGCCGCCCGAAAGCAGCAGCACGGTGGGGGAGCCCCCGCCGTGGCACTCGACGTAGATCGACCGGCCGCCGCCGATGTCGACGTTCTCGGCGATGGTGCGGGTCGCCGACGTCTGGGTGAGCGTGACCGGCGACGAGCCGGAGTCGGAGCTCGAGCACGCCGCCAGGAGCATGCCGACGACGGCGACGAGCGCCGCCCTCTTCAGCATCCCGAACCGGGGGGTGTTCATCATCGGTCCCTCCTGAGGACATGTCGGGTGTGCTCGAACCAGCAGGGGTCGACGATCTCGTCCTCGTCCCGGACCGACGCTGGGTCGTAGGAGGGATCGAGGCAGTTGACCTCCCCCTCGAAGCCGTCGGGATCGTGGAATCGGACCGAGAGCATCGGGCCCAGTCGCCGGATCACGCCGCTGGTGGCGTCCACGGCAAGCAGCCGGTCGCGCAGGGCAGCCAGCGCCGTCTCGTCCCGAACGGTGAACCCGAGGTGGTCGAGCCGGCCCCGTTCGAACATCGTCGAGGTGAAGCCACGGTCGGCCGGGGCGTACCCAGCGACCTCGAAGACGTGGAGCATGACCTCGCCGGCGGCGAATACGGCGTGGCGCCCGTGGCCCTGCCCCGCGCCCATGATCATCGTCGCCCTGAGGCCGATGATCTCCCCGTAGAACGCCCGGTATCCTTCGAGATCGCCCGTTACAACCGCGACGTGGCTGACCCCGCACGGCGTGACCCGTGCGCCGTCTCCCGATGCGGACTCCACACCCGAGTGGCGTTCACTGCGATGGAACGAATCGTTCCTCCGAGACCCGCCACGAAAGCCCCGCCGACGGATCCGGTAGGTAGATGCAGCGCCCGCCGGTGCGGACCGCACCGTCGAGGTGGGCGCCGAGCAGAGGAGCCTGGTCGGCGATCGCCGCGATCGCCCGGCGCAGGCTCCGCACGACGTTGATGCGGGCCCGCTCGGCGTCGGACCCGCTTGGGCGGTCGCGTCCGCCGAGGCCCACCGCCCGCTTCAACTCGCGCAGGAGGGCGTCCATCTCGACGTGGGCCCGCTCGCCGCGGACGGGATCGTTCGCGGCCCCGGCGTCGTCGACCTCGGCCTGCAGGCGGATCAGGCGTCGGCGGTATTCGCGCTTGGCCCGAGCGTCGAGGCCCGGACCGAGGTCGCCGTGGCCCGGACCGTCGGCCTGGCCGGCGAGCTCGGTGGCCGAGACCTCCACGCCCGGGTTGCTCAGCAACCGGGCGAGTTGGTCGAGCCCGTTGGTCCGGGCCAACCGGACCTCGCCGAGCGGTGACGCGAGTGCCCAGATCGCGCCGTCGCGACGCATGGACGCCGACCTTACGGACCCGGAGGTGGCTGCCGGTGAGGCCGGACGCCCACCGGGACGAACGACACCGCAGGTCGCGGCCACGGCGTCGGCCTCGGCGCGCAGCTCACCGGGGTCGTCGAGGTCGTCGCCGGTCCGCTCGATCGCCTCGGCCAGATGGTCGAGGCAATGGACGAGGAGCGGAGGCGACGGCATGGCCCGCGCCAGCGCGACGGCGGCGCGAGCGTGCCGCAACGCCGCCGGGACGTCGCCGTCGAGCAGGGCGAGCCGTCCGAGCACGTCGTCGACGGGCAGACCGGCGCTGTGGCCGCCGCCGACGTTGAGCAGGCCGGCGTACGGGAGCAGGGCGCGGAAGACGGGCCCGGCGTAGGTCCTGGCGCCCGCACGGGCCACCAAGTCGGCGAAGACCCGCAACAAGCTGTCGCCGGTCATCGACCGCAACAGCCGGCCGGGGTCGGGCCCGTACCGGTGCAGCACGTCCTGGAGGTCGGACTCGTCCCCGAACAGCTGAGCCGCGAAGCCCTTCTGCACCTGGAACACGGGCGAGGGCACGTCGGCGAGCATCTCGGAGGTGATCCGGTAGAGCTCCTCGGCTCTCGGCTCGGCGTGACCGAACAGGTCGAGGAGCATGAGCTGGTGGATCCACTCGCACCCGAGCACGACCACCGGCTCGACGTGGCCCTCCCCGACGCGCACCGCCTCGTACATCGCCGCTTCCGCCGCCGATCGGCTGCCGCGCAGCGCGAGGAGCGTCGTACGCGTGATGAGCGTGGTCTGGCGCCACGCAGGCGACGGCAGCACCGCCGCCAGGACCTCGGCCCGGCCGAGCGATCGATTGGCGGCCGCCAGATCGCCTGCATTGAGGTGGAAGCCGGCGCCGCGCTGGTGCCCGACGAGGGCGAGGTCGGAGCGGCCGGCCCGCTCGGCCAGGCGGACGACGTCGGCGGCGAGCGCGATGCCGGCGTCGACCTCCTCCCGGCTGGACGCACCGATCATCTGGTCGACGAGCAGCTGCGCGGTGAGTACGGGATCGTCGATCGTGCGGGCGATGGCCACGGCTTCACCGGTCCATGCCTTGACGTGCCCGGTGGCGTCAGGGTCGGCGCCGCCGACGAGGGCGAGCCGGCCGAGCAGCGTCGCCCGGAGGTGGAGCTCGTCGCCGGGGAGCGCCTCGAGAGCGCCTTCGAGGCGGCGCATCCGCGGGAGGTCGGGCACGAACGCCGTGGCCCACAGGTTCGCCCCGACCTCGGCGCGCGCCCGGATGACCGGGTCCGGACAGCCGCGGGCCAGATCGGCGGCCTCTTCGTAGAGGATCAGCGCCCGTGTGAAGTCGCCGAGCCAGCTCAGCACCTCGGCCAGATCCAGAGCCACCCTGGCCCGTAGCTCGATGCGGTCCACGTGCTCCGCGCCGACCTCGCGCGCGTCCCACAGCAGGGAGGCGGCGCGCGCTTGGAGCCCCACGGCGACGAGTTCGGCGGCAACGGTGCAGGCCTGCGCGACGGTGTCGTCGACGCAGTCGGTGCCGGCGACCGACCTCAGGCGATGACCGCACGCCGACGCTCGTCCGTGGACACCGCCGACGGCGTCCCACGCCGACGCCAGCCGGGCGTGGCGAGCGCGGCGGTCGCCGTACCGCTTCGCGGCGTCGGCGAGGAGGGCGTGGTGGAAGCGCACCCCGGCCGCCGTGACCTCGTCGAGGACGCCTTCCTCGCGGGCCCACCGGAAGCGTTCGACGACGGCGTCGACCGGACATGAGCACGCCTGGGCCAGCACCGTCAGCGGTGTGCCCGAGCCGGCGCTCGCCGCGGTCGCCAGCAGTTCCCTGGTGTCGGTGTCGAACCGGTCGAGTGATCGGGCGAGGACCTCGCCGATCACCCCGCTGCCGTGCGGCGCCCGGACCAGCTCCAGCACGAACAGTGGATTGCCGCCGGTGCGGCGGTGGAGCTGCTCGGCGTCGACCGGTCGCGACGACACCCCTGCGGCGAGCAGGCCGACGGCGTCGACGTCGAGCCCTTCGAGGGCCACGACTCTCGAGACCCGGCACAGGGCGTCGAGCGGCGGCATGCCCGGCTCGTGATCGCGACTGCTGGCCACGAAGGCGACGGGGGAGTCCCCCAGCGCCCGCGGGAGGTGCTCGAGCACCCACATCGCGCTCTCGTCGGCCCAGTGCACGTCCTCGAGCACGACCAGGGTCGGCGCACGCGCCGCGAGCGCGTCGGCCAGCGACTCGAGGTAGTCCCACCGCTGCTCCTCGGCGGGAAGCGACGGGTCGCGGGAGGGTTCCAGGCCGAGTGACCGGTGGACGCCACGCCACAGCTCCATCGGCGCATGCCCGGACGGGTCGGCCTCGCCGTGCAGGACCTCTAGACCCATCGTCCTAGCCATCACGGCGGCCTCGTCGGCGAGCCGCGACTTCCCGATGCCCGGTTCCCCCAGGAGCAGGGCGATCGTCGGTCGGCCCTGCGCGGCCGCCGCCAGCGCGCCCCTGACGGCCGCGAGTTCCTCGTCACGGCCGACCAGGGTCCTCCCGCCGCCGTCCACGCTCGCGATGATCTCAGACGGGGCATCCGGCTGGCGAGGGAAACGCACCGGATAAGCCGCGGTGGGAGCCGGACGACCCCGTGACCCGTCCCTGGGCAGCACCGTGCACCGGCCCCGAGAACAGTCGCTCGATGCGAGAGCTGATCAAGGTACGCATTGCACCCAGCGAAGCTGTCTCCGGCCAAGCCGACATGATCGAAGTCAAGGTTGGCCTGGTGGGTCATGCGGCGAGTCCAGCCACTTGGGCGAGGGCGTTGCTGGCGTGTCCGTAGCGGGTGGCGGCGGTGCGGAGCTTGGTCGGGACGGGGGCCCGGACCCGCCCGGATGTTGAACCATCGCCGGTTGCTATCAGCAACCCGCAGCCCCGAGCGCCGCCCGCGCTCCAGGTTCCGCTCACCAATCCGGTAGTTTGATCACCGCTCCGAACTCTCTCCGTCGGCCGGCAGGGCTGCGACCTGCCGAAACTGGAGCGCCGCGTAGGAGTCGAACCTACAACCCGCTGGCTGGGATTCGGTTGATCAGCCATTCGCCGTTGGGGCTTCGGCGCTGGTCAGCCAAGGGTTTCTGGTATCGCGATCATGGCGCGTGCTCGGTCAAGATGCGTCGAACTCCAGCATAAGCGTCGACCAAAACGGTAGATTGATCACCCGCGCGTCTGGTAGCAGTGGCCCGCGTTGGTCAGGGGCTTCGTGATCGACGCAGAGCACGACAGACGCTGTGGCGGACGTATAGTCCGCCGGCATGTTGGACTCCGCCTCGCAAGAGGCGCAGCGCACGGGCCGATCGACCGTGCCGATCCTCGCTCCCATCGGTGCCTGGCTCGCCGCGCTCTGCGGCAACGGGCGCGTGCAGCGCTGGCGCTGGGTGGCTTTCCCCTTCACTCTGTGGGCCGTCACACGGGTGGCAATCCTCGGTTTCGGAAAGCTGTCGATGACGTTGGCCCCCGACCTTGTGCAGTCGGGTGAGCTCCACCGGGGATACCTGCTTAGGTACTCATCTATCAAGGGGCTCTGCCGGTGGGACTGCTCCTTCTTCCGGGACCTCGCCAACTCTGGCTACGTGCACGAGGGGTACACCAACTTCTTCCCGCTCTACCCGATGCTCGTCCGTGCTCTGCACGAGGTCACGGGGCTGCCCATCGACCTGTGCCTGATCCTGGTTCCGAACCTGGCCGCGCTCGGGGGGCTCCTGGTCCTCTACCGGCTGGTGATGTTCCTGGAGGACGAGGCGGCGGCGAGGTGGACGCTGCTGCTGTTCATTTCCTTCCCGTTCGCGTTCTTCCAGGCCATGGCGTACCCCGAGTCGCTGATGGTCCTGTTCACCGCGCTGGCCGTGTACCTCGCGCTGCGCGGCCGACACCTGTGGGCGGGCGTGGCGCTCGGGGTCGGCGTGCTCGCGCGCCACCTGAGCTTCTTCGCCGGCGGTTCTCTCCTCGTGGCCCAGCTCAAGCAGCGCCCCTCCGTGCGCCGCTTCCTGCTCAGCCCGGCACTGCTCGGCCTACTCATCCCGTGGCTGTTCCTCGGGGCCTACTGCGCATATCAGTACGTGCGCTTCGGCAACGCCTTCGCATTCGTGAAGATGAGGGACAACTGGGGGCCAATGGCCTGGTGGGGCGTGACCGACTGGTGGCGCAGCGGGCCACCGCCCAACGCGGTGATGGGCAGTTATGTCGCGTTCGCGCTCCCCTCGGTCGCCGCAGCGATCGCCTCTCTGTTCCGGAGGAAGTGGTGGGAGCTGGCCGGATTCTCCGTCCCCATGCTCTGGACCGTTCCCGATCTTGTAGACATCCGGTCGTAGACTGCCGCTGATCGCAGCGGAGGCAATCGCGTGGCGACACGCCGTAACTTCACCCAGGAGTACAAGGACCAGGCCGTGAGCCTCGTTCTCG
>NZ_JAVREJ010000064.1:0-7153 GCF_031845345.1 Pseudonocardia charpentierae
CCATCGCGTGGCACCTCTCTACGAGATCCTTGGTCGGTTCACGCAGAGACTCACGCGGTGGCCCCTCCCACGTGCTCAGGCACGCCGGACAGGCCCCGGACTTACACCACCAGCCGGGACGCGACCACGCTCCGCGGCGGTATTTGCGCTCTAAGGGCCGTCGCGGCGTCTAAGGTCGCGGTATGGGCGCGGGCTCGTCGGCGACAGGGGTGAACCAGTTCGGACACCGGACGCCCTCGGTGGAAATCCTGCGCCGCACAGAACTGTTCGGCACCCTCGCCGACGATGAGCTGCAGCGGCTGGCCGCAGCTGCCCGGACGCGTACCTTTCGAAGGGGGCAGTACCTCTGGTATCAGGGCGATCCGGGCGACACGCTGCTGGTCGTGTGCGACGGACGGCTTAAGGTCGTCTTCGGCTTCGAGCCGACGGGCGACGAGGCCGTGCTGCACAGCGTCGGCAGCTGCGAGGTGCTCGGCGAGCTAGCCCTCCTGGATGGGGCGCCGCGCTCGGCGTCGGTTGTCGCACTCGAGCAGACGACGGCGCTGATCCTCTCCCGCGCCACCGTGTTGGACGCGATGGCGCGCCACCCCGCGGTGCTTGAGGCCATGTTGCGCGCGGTAGGGAGGCTGGTGCGCCGGCTCACCGAGCAGAACGGCGACCTTGTGTTCCTCGACCTCGGCGGCCGGCTGGCCAAGCTGCTCCTGCGGCTCGCTGAGGGACGAACTCCCGGGAACGACGGGATCGTGCTCGACACCCACTTGAGCCAGTCCGACCTCGCGGCGATGATCGGGGCGACGCGGCCCGCTGTGAACCGAGTGCTTCATCTGTTCGCGGCCCGGGGCCTGATCCGGGTCGAGGGTCAGGTGATCGTGTTGCAGGACCTGCCGGGGCTGCAGCGCCGGGCCGCGACCTGAGAGGAGCGACCCAGCGTCAGGCCGCCAACTTCCTGGCTCGCGGCACGGGAAGCACTTCTGGTGACACGCGACGGACCCCCGGACGACGGCGTTCCGTTGGACTCTGCTGCGTCGACACTGACGTCGCGGCACGCAGTGGTTCGTGAGCGTTGCGGGCGCACGCCGGTTGATCCTCATCGCGACTATTCGTGCTGTCGGCTGTTCGCGGAGATCCGCGAGCTGGGCTACACCGGCAGCGCGAACCTGCTCGTGCGCTACCTCAACCAGGGCCGCGCCCAGGCCGTGGGCGCGGATGCGGTCTTCGAGCCGGTGGTAGACCCGGCCGCAGTTTGGCCCAGCACCAGCAAGCGTGCCCGGAGGAGGCCCCGGCTGAGGCGGGAGCCGGCGAACGAGTCCACTGGGATCCCTTGCTGGGTATCAGCCGCCCTCGTTCGATGCTCGAACAGGGTGCTACGTCCCCGAGCCGGGACACGGCCGCAGCGGACCCAACGGTCCGGGCGAGACCGACAGTGGGATGTCTGAGATGAATATCGGTACGCAGATCGCAGGTCGGGATGTCTACAACTACGAGTCCGGGCGGCTACTCGACGCCGACCTGCGGCGCCGGCTCGATGACGTCGTCGCGCAGGTAGAGGCGGTGGTTCGGTCCGGCGCTGTTGATGCCGGCCGGGCAGTCGACCTCCACGAGGCCGCCCAGCAGGTGACGGAGGCGGCCACTCGGCCAGAGAAGGGCCGGCTCACGCGCGCGCTGGAGGCCCTCAAGCAGCTGGCGGCGGCCGCTGCATCCACGGCGGGCATCGCCGAGGCGACCGAGACCATCCTGCGCGCCGTGTCGGGAACCTAAGGTGGACATCGAGTGGCAGTCGGCCGACGCGATCGTCAATGTCGAGTTTCGGCGGGAACCCGCACGGGACCACGGTGGCTGCGGCATCGCACTGCTGCGCCAGGGGCACTACACGGCGGCTGTCCGGGAACTCGTGCAGGCGGTTGAGGCCGACCCCGCCGACAACGAGGCTCACTACTACCTCGCGCTCGCCCTTCTCGACGGGGCGCGGCCCCATCGGAGCCCCCGCCGGGTTGTCGAGAGCGTGCGCCGGCATCTGGATACGGCGCGCGCGTTGCCCGAGGCGCGAGTCCTGCGCGTGCTGGTCGACGAGGACCAAGAGCTGCTGTGGCGCCTCTACCCGGCCACCCCACAGGCGCTGGTCGACCTGGTCGATCAGGTCGACTGGGAGCGCGCACTCGAGATCATCAGGCACGTACCGGCTCGGGAAGCGCGGACCTTCCAGGTCCTGGAGAGGGCGGTGACGACGCCATGAGCCAGACCGAGGTCGAGAAGCTCGCCCAGCAACGCAAGCAGCGCCTGATCAAGTACTTCACCGAACCGCCCGATCCTCGCGACCGCACCGTCGCCCGGGTGTTCCTCGCCGTCGCCGGGATCGCGCTCCTCGCCACAGGGGTGATCGTGGTGCACCGAGATGAACTGCCCTTCGCGCTGGTGCTGCTGTTAGCGGCTGCGGTATGCGCTGTTGTCGGCGTCGACGGGCTGTTCCGCTACCGCAAGCGGTTCGCCAAGGCCTTTCCGCGGCCGACGGACGAGGAGATGGACCGCCTGCTCGCGGCCGAGCTCGGCCGGATCAGGTCGATTTCGTTGGAGAAGCTAGGTGTCACGGCGGACGATCTGGAACTAACTGGGGAGGGCTGGGACCCCGTCGCGCAGCTAGAACGGGGCGGCCCGGTGCTCACGCCGAACGAGCGGCGACCACTCGTAGTCTTCGGGCCGGCCGACGACGCCCGGATGGAGATCGGCCGGGACCACGCCGCGCGCTTTTCCTCCTACCGCGTCATGGCAATTTGTCCGACCCACTTCAACTTCGGCCTGTACCTCTGCACGGTCAACATGCTGACTGGCGCGCTCGGTCAGGACGAGACGCACGAGTACCAGTACGACGACGTCGTGGCGATCCGGACGATTACGGCGGGCGAACGCGGGCCCGAGCCGGAGGTCAGGCTCCGCAACGAGGACGTCCGGTTCGCCCGCGCTCTAGAGTGTGAGCTGCAGGTCGTCACCTCGGGCGGCGAGTACCCGCGGATTCACGTGGTCGTCCCGCTCGCCGACGGTGCGCAACCCGCAAGTTTGCAGCCCTCCGGGATGGAACAGGTGGTGACGTCGGTGCGGCGAGTGCTGCGAGACCGCAGGAGCGCGGGCAGCGTCATCTGATCCGGAAATGAAGCCGGGGACGGACGCAAATGCTCCCGCCGGGACCGAGCGTGCGGCCCGAGATGCAGGACATAGGGGTTGTGGGCAGGTCAGTCAGGTGGTGACTCCTCGTGACCCGGCCGCTGGTCAGATCAGATTAGACCGTCGCCACGCTGTATCTGGTCTTAGAACGTGTTTGAGAAGATCAACTGATTGTCGGGAATGTGCACCGTTGTTGTCGGGTGACGGGTCCGCCGCGGGCGATGCGTCGGGTGATGGTGTTGATCGCGGCCCAACGGATCATGGCCTCGGACACGGCCGGGTCGCGTTCGTAGTCCCGGGCCAGGCGGCGGTGCGCGGTGAGCCAGGCGAAGGTGCGTTCGACTGCCCACCGGCGAGGGATCACGGCAAACCCGCGTTGCCCGACGGGTTTGCGCACGATGTGTAGCGTAGTGGCCAGCAGGGTCTGCGCCCAGTCGAGCAGTCGGCCGGCGAAGCCGCCGTCGGCGAAGACGAACCGCACCCTGGTGCGCAGCCGGGTGTCGAGCAGGACGGGTTTGGCTCCGTCGCGGTCCTGCACGCCGGCGGCGAGGACCACGACGGTCAGCAGCAGGCCCAGGGTGTCGGTGACGATGAACCGCTTGCGGCCGTTGATCTTCTTGCCGGCGTCGTAGCCGCGGGACTCGCGCCCGACGGTGTCGGCGCCCTTCACGCTCTGCGAGTCGATCAGCCCGGCGCTGGGTTCGGGGTCACGCCCCTCGGCCACGCGCAGCTGCCCGCGCACGACGGGCAAGATCTTCTCGGTCACCCGGACCTGTTCCCACTGAGCCTTTTCCGTGCGCCCAGTGACAGGAGGTTGGCCGTGTAGGGGGTTGATCTTGTGTCGTCAGCTCGTCGTCGCTTGCCGGTGTGAGTCCGGTCCGGGTAGCCGCCAGGGGGCCCGGTAGCAGACTGGCGGCTTCGTCTGGAAACGGGCGGGGTCGAAGCCCAGTGTCGAATGCCCATTCTTGGGGGAGCGACTGAACGGTCTGTAGCATGAAGCGAAGCCTGCGGCGTCGTTACTCAGCTGCCCGTGAGGGTGGTGTCAGGGAGTGCCGAGCCCTTCGGAATCAGGGTGAAGGCCATGGAAGCGGTGTAGCTCCTGGATTGCAGCCGTGATGGACTCCTCGGCGTATGGGGCGCGGAACGTTCAGATAGTGACGGCGGGAACTGGGGAGGCCCTCCCCGGCCCGATGACTGTGGAAGAGGTCATCGGAGCGCGGTGTCCTATAACCGATGAACTCGGGAAGTGGATGGTCGGCCGGGTGGGCGTCGGAGGCGGTCATAGTACCGATTGAGCCGAACGGACAACAGAACCGTCGGTGAGGGAAGGGCCGCTGCTTCGTCGATGCGTGATGTTGTGAGGAAGGGCTCGGTGAGTGTCGTTACGGCTAGTTCCACCGCTGCGGGATCCGTACTTGCGGATCCGGTCCGTGCCTTGCAGCATGCGCTCTACCGGGCAGCCAAGGCTGATCCCGGACGTCGGTTCCATGCGCTGCGAGACAAAGTCTTCCGGAAGGATGTCTTGTGGCGTGCGTGGGTTGCGGTGTTCCGCAATGGTGGGGCACCGGGCATCGACAAGGCCACGTTGGCCGATGTCGAGGAGTACGGCGTTGCCCGGCTCCTCGACGAGCTGGCCGTCGAATTGAGAGATGGCGGCTATCGGCCGTTGCCGGCGCGTCGGGTGCTCATCCCGAAGCCGGGAACGGCGGAGCAGCGGCCGCTGTCGATTCCCTCGGTCCGGGACCGCATCGTGCAGGCCGCAGTGAAGATCGTGCTCGAGCCGGTCTTCGAGGCGGACTTCCTGCCGTGCAGCTTCGGCTTCCGGCCGAGGCGGTCACCGCACGACGCTCTGCAGGTCGTCATCGATGAGGCCTGGCGAGGTCGGCGGTGGGTGGTCGAGACGGACATCGCCGAGTGTTTCACGGCGATTCCGCACGACAAGTTGATGCAGGCGATCGAGGAACGCGTGTGTGACCAGGCAGTCCTGCGGCTCGTGCGCGCGATCCTGCGCGCCGGGGTGATGGAGGACGGCAACGTTCGTCGGTCGGTGACCGGCGCGGCGCAGGGCGGGGTCGTCAGCCCCTTGCTCTGCAACGTGTTCCTGCACCGGATCGACCGCGCCTGGTCCACGCGCGAGCACGGAGTCATGGTGAGGTTCGCCGATGACATCGTGGTGATTTGTCGATCACGGGAACAGGCCGACGCTGCCCTGCAGCGGCTTCGTGACCTGCTGGCCGATCTCGGGCTGCAACCGAAGGAAGCGAAAACGCGCATCGTGTGTCTGGAGGTCGGTGGGGAAGGGTTCGACTTCCTCGGCTTCCACCACCGCATGGTGCGCTCCCGTTCCCGTGACGGGAGACGACCGGTCACTTTCCTCGCTCGCTGGCCTACGGATAGAGCGATGCAGTATGCCCGCGACAGGGTCCGTGAACTCACGGCCAAGCGCAGGCTATTTCTGCCTGTTGAGGCGGTGGTGCAGGACGTCAACATGTTCCTGCGCGGCTGGGTCGGGTACTTCAAGTATGGGCACTCGGCCGAACGGCTCAGCAAGATCAGGCACTACGTGCGGATGCGGATCGCGCTGTTCATCAGTAAACGGCACCGCCGCAGCCGACACTTCGGGATGTGGGCGCTACTCAACCACACTCCGAACGAGTACGGCCTGATCAACCTCTACGGAATCGTCGTCTCACCCAGGGCTGGCAAGCCCTGGCGGGAGAGACCGAATGCTGGCGGTGAACGGCGTCGGTAAGCCGTGTGCGGGAGAACCGCATGCACGGATTGACGGGCGGGAGCTGGAAACGGGGCAACTGAGTTGGCCAAGGCCACGGAGAAGAACAACCCCGACGGGAAACCGTCGAGGTACCACGGCTCCGCGACCTACAGCCGGGTCAGCGCCACCGCGCCAGCTCCCGACCCTCCAACCTGGCTGTGAGCTGGGCTGATCGCTGTTTGGGGCGCGGCTGCAGACGTGAGTGAAGCTCCTGGTAGACGGGTGATTGCTGAGATCAACTCGTCCGAACCAGGAGCTTCGGGTGCCTTCCTACCCTGCGGGGATGACCGTGTCCAACCGGTCGCTGATCATGCTGGCCGACGCACTACGACAGCGGCGCACGATGCTGGGAACCAGATGGCGACGGCTCGCGCCCGGACGGCAGGCCCTGCTGGTGGTGGCCCATCTGCGCAAGGGCGAGTGAACCACCCCGGGTCTGGTGGAGGGTGTGAACCCACGAGAGGGTGGATTCGTGCCTGCTCCCCGGAAGTACCCCGACGAGCTGCGTGAGCGCGCGCTGCGGCTGGTCGAGGAGGCGATGAAGGAAGACCCGTCGTTGTCGCTGAACGCGGCGGTCAAGCGGATCGGGCCGCGGGTCGGAATCGTGGCGGACACGCTGCGGGGCTGGGCCAAGCAGCGCCGGATCGACACCGGGAACGAGCCGGGCACCACGACTGCGGATGCGGCGCGGATCAAGGAGCTGGAGCGGGAGAACCGCGAGCTCAAGCGAGCCAATGAGATCTTGCTGGCGGCCAGCTCGTTCTTCGCGCGGGAGCTCGACCCGCGACTGCCCTGGTAACCCGGTTCATCGACGATCACCGTGGCCGCTTCGGGGTCGAGCCGATCTGCAGAGTGCTGCGCGAGCACGGCGTGCCGATCGCCCCGTCGGGCTACTACGCCGGCAAGGCCCGGCCGCCTTCGGCGCGGGCGATCCGCGACCGAGCGGTGCTGGCCGCGATCGAGCGGATCTTCCACGACTGACAGCGGCCAGTCCAAACTCCCCCGTAGGCGGCCATTTACTGCCCCGGTGATGGCCAGTGATCTCCCCGCTGGTGGCCAGATATCTCCCCGGTGATCCACAGCAGGTGGCCGGTGGCCGAGGGTCTGCCGGTGAAGCGGAGCGAGGAGATCGTGGAGATTCTGGAGGCGTACGACCTCACCGGGAGTTACCGGGCGGCGGCGGAGCTGGCCGGGTGTGACCACCACACCGTGGCCCGCTATGTC
>NZ_JAVREJ010000065.1:0-6067 GCF_031845345.1 Pseudonocardia charpentierae
GTCCTACGCTGTGGCCCGCGGCCACCGCTTGATCTTCTGATGTCGACACAACGGACGATGATCACGCGGTGGCCGCGCCGCGTTCCGGGCCACCCCACCAGCAAGATCACGACTTACGGCTGGAGTATTAACTGCCAGACCGGCGCCGGGCCATGCCTGCGGGATCCGCACCAGATCGTGGACTGCATCGGGTCGTCGACGTAGGAGACGACACAGAGCGGTCAGAAACTGCACGGTCGTGTCGCTGGCGCCGTACCAGGGCCGTCTGCGCCCCGTCTCCCTGGTAAGAGTGCGCGCAAGTGGGATCGTCAGGAGACCGGATGTGGTTGGCGATCTTTCCGGGCTCAGCTTGCCGTACCCTGCGCTCGTGCCAATCCGACATAGTCGCGATCGCGACGGTCGTCCGCCCTCGCTAGAGCCTTGCAGGTTTGCTCGCCTGGCCGCCGGATCGGCGCGAGCTGCCCGGCCGGGCGGCGCCTAGCGATCACCTCCAACATCAGCGCCACGATCCGGCCCAATGTCGCACGCAACGCCGCCGCCTCCGTCGCCGTCCGCGGCCCCGGCTCCACCACCGTCCCGGCCGTGTCCTGGCACCCGATAACGGTGGTTGTGAAAGGTGGCCGCCGTATGGCGGGCGCACCACCCCCGCCTCCATGCAGCTTCGGGGCCGACCAGCACCTCGTCACGGACCTCGCTCCCGCACATCCTCAGCGTGGCCGGCCAGTCGGCGAACGGATGTCCGGGACGAGGTCGCTACGCGACGACCTACTCCCGCAACGGACCCTGGACGTCCTGTGACTGGCCGTGAGGCTGAGCGGCGATGTCGGTTGACTCGGTTGGCTGGTGATGCTGCTGGTCTTCATGCCGTCCGGCAGCAACTCGCCGATCGTCCAAGCCGGTACCGCGGCGGCATCGTGACCACGGCCGACAGCCCGGCAGGGACCTCGGCACCGCGCCGCTCTCGCTGGGAGTGATCTCCATCCGCGCCGGGTTCGGTGGCGCTGTGGCCCCGGGCGTGCACGCGCCTTGACAGCCTGTCGACTGGGTCTACCCTCGCGGGCGAGGGGAGTACTTCCGTCGGGTCGTCCCGGTCAGGACGGGTGTCCCTGGCACCCCCGGGCGGCCGCCCTCCTCGTAGGGCGAAGGAGACCTCGAACGCGATCGCGTTCGAGGAGGTACCGTGCCCGGACAGCCACTAGCCACGGTGGTCGCAACGACGCCCGCTGTCGGGTCTCCCGCCCTGTGGACCACGAGCATCGCCGTGCTAGTGTCGTGCACCGTTGATTCGGTGAAGAAGTCGCCCAAGTCGTTCGAGGATGTCTTCTGCGGACTTGGTCCAGACGAACGGCCTGGGGTTGTCGTTCCAGGCCTTCACCCAGCCCCGAATGTCGGCTTCGAGGGCCTGGACGCTGCGGTGGTCGCTGCGCTGGAGGAGGTCTTCGGTGAGGTAGGCGAACCAGCGTTCGACCTGGTTGAGCCAGCTGGAGTAGGTCGGGGTGTGGTGCAGGGTGAAGCGGGGGTGCCCGGCGAGCCAGGCCTTGATCGCCGGGGTCTTGTGGGTGCCGTAGTTGTCCGCGATCAGGTGTACCTGCAGGTGCGCGGGGACCGTGGCGTCGATTTTGGTGAGGAACTTCTTGAATTCGATGGTGCGGTGGCGGCGGTGCAGTGAGGAGATCACGGTTCCGTCGGCGGTGTTGAACGCCGCGAACAGGCTGGTGGTGCCGTGGCGGACGTAGTCGTGGGTGCGCCGCTCGGGCATTCCCGGCATCATCGGGAACGCCGGCTGGGACCGTGCCAGGGCCTGGACTTGGGACTTTTCGTCCACTGACAGGACAACCGCGCCCTCGGGCGGGCGGAGGTAGAGCCCGACGACGTCGAAGACCTTCTCCACGAACAATGGGTCGTTGGACAGCTTGAACGTGTCGGCGCGGTGCGGCTTGAGGTCGAACGCTTTCCAGATCCGCCCGATGCTCGAGCGCGACAGCCCGGTCCGTTCGGCCATCTTCGCCCGCGACCAGTGCGTGGCATTCGCCGGCGTGGACTCCAACGTTGCCACCACGATGTCCTCGACCTGCTCACCGGTGATCGACGACGGCCGGCCGGGTCGCGGATCATCGGCCAGCCCGTCCAAGCGGGCCTGCACGAACCGGGCCCGCCACTTGCCGACCATCTGCACCGAGACCCCGAGCTGCTCGGCGACGGCGGTGTTCGACCGACCCTCGGCGCACGCCAGCACGATCCGAGAGCGCATCGCCAGCGCCTGCGCCGAGGTGCGCCGCCGCGCCCACCTCTGCAACTGCTCGCGCTCGTCAACGGTCAGTTGCAGCACGGCTTTCGGGCGTCCGGTGCGGGGCACGGCCCCATCCTACGACTTAACTTGCGAAATACTGGCGCACGACACTAGTTGGTCTACTCGTGCTGGACTTCGTGCTGACGCGCCGGCCGCATGCAGTGTCGTTGCGCGAAGCCGTCGGCTGGTCGATGTTCTACCTCACGCTGCCGGTCGTGTTCGGGCTATTCCTCTGGGGCGCCTACGGCAGTGAGCAGGCGCTGGAGTTCTACACCGGCTTCGTGGTGGAGAAGTCGCTGTCGGTGGACAACCTGTTCGTGTTTATCATGCTCCTGGCCGCGTTCGCGGTACCCGCCGAGTTGGCCCAGCGTGTTCTGCTGTTCGGGATCGTCGGTGCACTCGTGCTGCGCGGCGTACTGATCGCGCTCGGCGCGGTGTTGCTGCAGGCCGGAACCTGGGCGTTCCTGGTTTTCGGCGCGGTCCTGTTCCTGACCGCAGCGCGAGTCCTGCGCGAGGAGCTCGGCGGGACAACCCGCGAACGCGACGTGTCGAAGATGCGGTCGGTGCGGTTGCTGCGCTTGCTGATCCCCGTCACTGACGAGTATCGCGGCACCCGACTGTGGGTGCGCGCCGACGGACGGTGCGCGTTGACCCCGCTGACTGTTGTGGTGGTCGCCGTGCTCGCCACCGATGTCGTGTTCGCCGTGGATTCGGTCCCCGCCGTGTACGGAGTGACCGAGGACCCGTACCTCGTGTTCGCGACGAACGCTTTCGCGCTCCTCGGCCTGCGGGCGCTGTATTTTGTGTTGCAGTCCGCGTTGAGCCAGCTCGTCTATCTCAACCACGGGCTTGTGCTGATACTCGCGTTGATCGGTGTGAAACTGATGCTGCATTGGGCCCACGGGCTCTGGCCCGCCGTACCCGAGATACCCACCCTAATGTCGCTCGCCGTCATCGTGCTGATCCTTGCGGTCGTGACGTTGGCAAGCGCCATCGCCCGTCGTCGCGCCATCCGCCACTTCCCGTCCAGGAGCCGGCCATGATCCTCGACGTGCTCATCGAGTTCGCGCTACTCGTGCTCGTAATCATCGCTCTGATCGTCACGAGCGCCGTCCTGCTGTCCGTTCACCCATCGTCGCCTCGGCAACGGGCCCGCCATCGGCGCCGGCGCACACCCAGCGCGCCGGGCTGACGCGGGTGAGCGTCTGCTTCCATCAATCGCCCCCGCGAGGAGCTCGTCCGTCACCGCCATCCGCAGTCTCCCCAACCGCCAGCAGCGGTGGTCCGCCGCCCGTCACTACCGGCGGATGTCGGCGTCGGTGGTCGTTTGCGATCAGGGGTAACCCCGTCAGCGCGTCGACGAGCATGCTGAAGTGAAGCACCGGGTCGGGTCGACGGCGTGACCAGCGGCCGTATCGTCGTTCATCGCGTGCGCTCGCGGTTCCGGTCCCCAGCATCAGCCGCGGTCCGGACCGCCGGGCATCCCGGGGGGGGCAGCCGCCGCCGGCAGCGTGAAATTGAGCCGGACAGACACCTCACCGCCCGTCGCCGTCCGGCTCGGGCTCCGGTGTCGAACCACTATCACGAGCGGGGTTGTGGTCCCGGGCGCGCAGCTCCTCGAGCTCCTTCCCCGGAGCGCCGCCGTGTGAACCGGTGACGTCGTGCGTTTGCAGCACCTCAGGATTCTTTCGAACCTTGGCGAGGCTCGCCAGCACGGTCACGCACAGCGTGACCACGATGACGATCAGGGACACGACGGTGCTGATGTCGGGAACAGGCACGCCGTATTCGTGCAGCGCGTGCAGGATCAGTTTTGTGCCGACAAATCCCAGGATGACGGCCAATCCCAGGGACAGGTAGATGAGACGGTCGAGCAGGCCGTCGAGCAGAAAGAACATTTGCCGGAGCCCCATCAGGGCGAAGGCGTTCGCAGTGAGGACGATGTATGGTTCCTGTGTCAGGCCGAAGATCGCTGGGATCGAGTCCATCGCGAACATCAGGTCGGTCAAGAAGATGGCTACGATCACGACCGCGAGTGGCGTGTATACCTTCCGGCCGTCCACCCTGACCGAGAACCTGCCCTCGTGGTATACCGTCGTCGTGGGCAGCACCCGCTCGATCCGCTTGAGGAGCTTGTTGTTTTGGGGCTCACCCTCGGTGCCGTGCTCGGTAGCCAGCTTCCACGCAGTATAGAGGAGGAAGATCCCAAAAACGAAGAACAGCCAGTTAAAGTACGACAGCAGAACCGCTCCGACGAGAATAAATATCCCGCGCAGAATAAGTGCACCGATGATCCCCAGCTGCAACACCTTCAACTGGTGGCGCTGCGGAACGGCGAAGGATGACATGATCACGACGAAGACGAACAGATTGTCCACCGACAAGCTGAGCTCAGTGATGTAGCCGGCGAAGAACTCGAACCCATACTGCGGCCCGGCCGTGAACCAGATGCCGAAACCGAAGGCCACCGCCAGGGCGACATACACCAGCACCGATGCGCCGGCCTCCCGCATCCCGACCACGTGCGGCCTGCGACCCACGAGGACGAAGTCGACGATGAACACCAGCGCAATGCCCGCGAGCGTGACCGCCCATATTAGCGGTGAGATCGTCATTTCTGCGGTCCTTCCTCGGCCGTCGAACCAGCCGCTAGTTGTTGACCCTGGCGGCTCGTACCGGCCCTGACGCGTTGATCGCGGAGTGGTTCGAAGCGCAGGACCAGGAGTCGGACCTGCGGATACTCAGCTACAAGTGCCAGCCATCTTGACCTGAGACTCAGGCGTTGTACAGAAGGCGGTGCAGACGGACGTGCAGCGTGCGTCGTCGCGAGTCGGCCACGCACGTCGAGTGAGGACCTCACGGCCGGCATCAGATATGACCGCGCGGAGAACCTGGTCGATGGACGATTCCTGCTCGACGAGAGCACGGAGGGTGTCCCGGAGCGGCCCGCATCGCCCGACCTGAATCGCGATCTGCTGAGCTAATTAGGTCAGACGGGAGGAGGAAGAGTCGTCGGGTGTGAGGCGAACGAGGCGCGCTGACGGGTCGTCGTTCACCAGGTGGTCTGGCCGCCGCTGATGGTTGAGTGCCTCGCCGGTGATCTCGCTGGCGGCGTCGGAGGCCAGGAACAGCACGCTCTTGGCGATGTCGACCGGCTGCTGCATGCAGGCCATCGGGAGGATGTCGATGCCGCCGAGACGGTCGGTGACCTCACTGCCCGGCCCGGACGATCTCGCCACCGTCGGTCAGATCGCACACCACACTGGTGGCCGTCCCGCTACCGGCGGCGCCGACGGTCTCGACCGCCGCGTCGAGCAGCTGGTCGAGAGTCGCGTGGTATGGGGGTTCCGACGCTCGTCGACCTGCGCGGCGAGACGCCGCATGATCATGTCGGCCTCGGACAAGGCCCTTGGGCCAGCCGGCACGACCTCGCGCAGGTAGTGACGCCGACCAGTCAGCGGGTCCTTACCCGCATAACGAAGACCCGCAGAGCACCGATTGGAAGGCGCTCGACGCTTCCACGCGGTCGCCTGCTCCGGGTCTGCTCCGCAGCCGACATGGTGCGACGGTAGCAGCGTTCGCACCACAAACGACTCCACGGCGACGACGGTGGGATCCCGTCGCAAGGAAATACCTGGTTGGAGCGGTGGGGGTCGCGTCCCGCTGCGTGGTGTAACTCGCTCCGCGGGAGGCTCTGCGGTTCAGATCATGCCGTCATGAGTTCGGCGGTGGCCACCCCTTCCGGTGGTGTCGGGGTGGCGAGCAGGGCCATGGTGG
>NZ_JAVREJ010000066.1:0-6063 GCF_031845345.1 Pseudonocardia charpentierae
GTCCACCGCGCGCAGCCGCATCGCCTCGAGGGTCTGGTGGTCCAGCTTGCGGCCGTCGTTGTCGCGCACACGGCATTGTTGCAGAAACAGAAGATCAAGTCAGCTTACTTACGTTCTCCTTGGTAAGCGTCGACCAAACCGGTAAGTCGATCATGAGCGCGGGTCCCGACGGTGTGTGTCGTTGCAGACGCGTGGTAGCGCAGACACGCGGCCAGTTCTCGAGCGCGAGCACAGGGAACACGAAGCGCCCGCGGCCGATATGGGCACCCCGGCTGACAGTCGGCGACCCGGCTGGCGCGAGCGTCTGTGGCCACGGCAGCAGCAGAGCGGCGGCGCTGGTCGGGCACGCGATCCGGTGCAGCCGGTCCGTCACGGCCGGGGTGATGCGCGGCCTGAGCCGCGGCCAACCCAGCCGGCTCGGCCGCAACGATGAGGCCAGTCCCTCGGCGGCGAACCCGGCACGTGCGGCGGCCAGGCCGATCCCGAGCCCTTCGTCTGGATCGCTACCGCCGATGAGATCCTCGCGAAGGTGAAAGTCGTCGAGACCGACGCCCGTAAGCTGGTCGACAACAATGCCAAGTAAGAGCGACGGCAAATGATGTTGGAGGTGTGTCGCCACAGGTAGAGGCACGGACCCGCCCGTGATCATGGGATTGCTGAAGTCTCAAGATCGCCAGGAGAGTCCGTGCCTCTGCTACCAGCATCGCTTATCGAGCCGTTGTGGGTCGAGTTGGCTGCCCTGATCGGGTCCGACGAGCGACCCGAGTTCGCGCCCACTCACCCGTGGGGCTGTCACCGCCGACGCATCCCCGACCGGGTCGTGTTCGAGCACCTGATCGGCGCGTTCGTGCACGGCAGCGGCTACGAACGAATCGCCACACCGGGCTGCTCGGACCGCACCATGCGCCGGCGTCTGCACGAGTGGGCCGACGCCGGACACGGGCCCGCGCTGCTGCGGATCTGCCTGACCGCCTACGACCAGATCATCGGGCTCGACCTCGACGAACTGGCCGTGGACGGATGCATCACCAAGGCCCCGTGTGGCGGCGAGGTCGCCGGCCGCTCCCCGGTGGACCGCGGCAAGCAGGGCATGAAGCGCTCGGCGGCCACCGACGGGCACGGCATCCCGCTGCACGTCATCGCGGCCCGCGCCAACGCCCACGACTCGCCGCTGCTCGAGCCGACCTTGGCCGGGGTCGTCGAGATGATCGGCACGCTGCCGCAGTACCGCGACCTGCACGGCGGCGACGACTTCCCGAACCTGCACCTGGACCGCGGCTACGACTCGACCAAGACCCGCGACCTACTCGACGTCCTCGGGTTCACCCCGCACATCGCGGTCAAAGGCCAGCCCGCACCTATTCAGGCCGGGAGCCGGTGGCCGGTCGAGCGGACCCACTCGTGGATGAACGGCTACGGCAAGCTGCGCCGCTGCACCGACAGACGCAAGGTCATAGTCGAGTTCTGGCTCTGCCTCGCCGCGGCATTCACCGTGATCCGCCGACTCATCAACAGAGCCCGCAACCGCTACCGCTGGCCCACCCGGCCAAGCACCCGTCGGCTGCGCTGACCATCAATTGCCGGTCGCTCTAAGTCTAGATCACGTACGCAACACTAGCACCGCGCGCGGTGAGGCACGACGCCTACTCTTCTTCCTCGTCGAGGTCCGGGATGTCGGCATCGGGCAACTCCCACACATTCGACAGTCGCTTGCCGCTCGGGTCGTAGACGACGTAACGGCCGCCGGGCACGGGCCGGAACACATACGTGCCGCCCTCGTCGAGGAAAAGCACCACCGAGCCGTCCTCGTACAACACGGTTGTGCCGGACCCGAACCCTGCTTCGATGTTTTCCTTTCGCCCGATCGCCTTGCCGAAGAGCTTCTCGTAGTCCGCATTCGGCGGGATGCGGTCCGGCAGGTCCGCCCCCTTCTCGAGCGGCGTGAGTGGTCTGTTCTTGGCGTCCGGCTTGGTACCGGGCGGTGCGTTCGGACCAGACGGGCCAGCCGGCGATGAGTCGATCCAATGGATTACGCGGAACTCTCGGCCCTTGCCCTTTTCGTCGATCCAGACGTCGATCTGGACATTGCCGAACGGTCCGATGCGAAGACCGTATTCATACCCGAGGCTCGCGAACCATTTTGGCGTGTATCGCTTGTAGAGATAGTCGGGCTCCCAGCCACCTCCGGAGCGTGACTCGTGCTTGGGATGCGCTTTGCGCCACTTGGCGTACTCCGTGTCCGTGAACTTGGGTTTGGCGGGCAGCGTCAGCGGTGACGCGTCGGGCGAGCGCTGCAGCGCGAGTATTGAGCCGCTGCCCTGAACCAGCGACACGACCGCCGCATTTCCTGCCTGGCGTTGCAACATTTGCAGCCTTTGGGTCTCGCGGACGGGGGCAGTCGCGTCAGCCCGCCGTGTCGCCGGCGCGGCGAACTCGTCCTCGCCTCTGCGGTCAGCTTTCCGCCTGGACATCGTTGAGTCGGTCAAGGTCGGGGGACGACAATCCGCGACTCGAGCCCGCTCCTCCCGCTCTTGCGCTTGCTGATCGTGCCGCCAGTCAGGTGCGCCAGCCGGTCGTGGAAGTCCTCGTATTTCTTCGGGCCGACGATGATGACCGTTCCGCCCGGGGCGGTGATCCGTGCTATCTCCTCGACGAGCCCGGGGATGTCGATGGGACCAGCCTCTGCGGTCACCACGTCGGCGACGTGGTCGGCGATCGGAATCTTGTTGACCTTGACGTCTCGATACGAGAAGCTGCGGTAGATCGCGTTGGGGACGCGGGCTTCGGGCGCCGTTGTCTGGCTGCGCTGGGCCCGTCCGATGTTGACGGCCCCGGCGTGGTAGCCCTCACCGAACAGGTCGATGTGGTATTTCGCGCCCGGTGGCACGTCGTGCGCGTGATATGCCGGGTCATTGAACGGGGTTTCTGCCGCCCATTCGGCGTGCGTGTCCTTCGCGGCGGCCGAATGCTTGTGCGCGGCGAGCAACTGGTCGCTACTCTTCCACAACTCTTCCGCCGACGACCAAATCCTGCGGAAGTCGTCGATGTTCTTCCGCTTCAGCTGCATCCCGGCGGGCGCCATTGTTTTGGGTGTCAACTCCAGCCATGTTTTCAGCTGCGTCCGGTCGTTCGCTAAGACATGAAGATTCGCTGTCGTCGGGTCTTTTTTGGCTTTGGCATACAGCGACCACCCGATGCGGATTGAGTCCGTGGGGTCCAGCCACTGTTCACCGGATCCGACCGGCGGCTTGTCCTCGGTGATGATGACGGCGCGGTGAAAGGAACGCGGGTTGGGATCCTTGGGTATTCCAGGCCCTTTCCCCGGGCTGGCGTCGTGCTTGAAAACGCCCGTGATCTGACAATCGGCCCGCTTGGTGGCCACTACTTCGGCCACACGATTGGCCCGGTGGGAGGAGAGCCGGTCGTTGAAGTCCGCCGGACCCTCGCTGCTTGCAAAGCCCTGGATTTCGACGTTGTATCCGGGCCTCAGGCGATCGATCTTCGCCAGTTCACCGGGTAGCAACTCGTCGCAGCTTGCCGCGAAGAGCAGTTGCCAGCCGACGACGCCTTTGGTACTGAGAGGACGGTCCGGGTTGGGCGGTCCAAGACCGCCGGAACAGGCCCGCTGCACCGTGATCCCAACCGAAGGCATGCGCGCAAGCAGCGCAGTGACGGCGCGGTTCCCGGCCAGTCGCTGCAGACCCTGAACAAACCCGGCCTGGGTATCCGATTCGTCACCCCGCGAAAGACGGGCACGGCGTGGAATCGCCGGGCCGTGGTCGGCTGCGAAGTGTTGACTCATCAGCCTTCAGTCTGCCGTAGCACGCAGCCGCCGACAACGGCCAAAGGGGACGTCGATCTGGCCCGTTGGGGCAGTGGCGGGTAGTTCGGCGCGGCCGACCGACAACCCCAGCAACCGGTATGGCCACGACGAGCGCCGATCTTGGATGGTCGACCGGTCCCGCTCCGGCCCTCGGCTGCAAGCCGTGGCCGGCTGCAGCTGCCTGGCGCCGGTTGTACAGAACTCGCGTACCCGCCTGACTTCCGATCGACCTTTCCCGGCTGCAGGTGCGTCGCTACTCTCAGGGGTACGACAGTAGCCCGCTGCCCTCACGGCACCGGCACGAACGACGGCGCGGGTCGGGCGGCCCCGACTGGACGGGGAGGGCTGGCGTGGGCTATTGGGAGGACCTCGGCAACGGCGTCGCATCGGTGGCCTCGACTCTCGGCGATGTCGCCGAAGGTGTCGTGGAGGTGTTCACCGAGACCGCGGAGAATGTGGTCGACGGCGTCGCGGACGCGGTCCAGGACGGGACCAACGAGGTGACGGACTGGCTGGCGAGCAATGGCGGACCGGTCGTCGGTGCGGTCGCGCACGTGGTCGGCGGGGTCGCGGTCGGCGTCGTCGAAGGGGTCCAAGACGTCCTGGGCGATGTGCTGCACATCGTCAACGACGTCGGCGGCATCGTTGGGTCGCTGCTGCGCGGGGACTTGCCGCGGCTCGTGGAGGAGCTGCTGAACCTGGTGATCGACGTGGCCGACCTCGGGCTCGACCTGCTGCGGATCGGCACGGGCGGCTACGTGGTCGCCGCGATAGTCGACAACTTCCAGCGCGCGGACCTGCGCGAGTTCGTGCACAACCTGATCACCGAGAGGTTCGCCGACCATCCCGACCTGGCGGCGATCCTCGCCCGGCTGAACCTCGACACCGCCCACTGGGGGCTGGCGGTCGGCGCGCGCAGCCACGTCATGATGCTCGACACCGGCCCTGACGGCGTCGCGAAGACCGTCCGCGCAATGCACACCGACGGCGAGCTCGACCTCTACGCGCTCGCCGGGCTGCTGTCGTTCGACAGCTTCTCCTTCGGCCGCGCCTGGACCCTGGTGCGCGTCATCGACTTCACCGGGCAGCCGGCCCTGCTGCCGGTCAACCGCGCGGTGGTCGCCCGGTTCCTCGACGGCGAGGACATCCGGCTGCAGATCTTCGCGCTGACGCCCGCCGCCCTGCACAACGACCTGCGAGTGGCCCGGACCGCGTTCGCGCGGATGGGCTTGCGGCTCGACTGGAACGACGAGTTCGACATCCCGACCCTGGGCCGGATGACCACCCACGAGATCACCACCCCGGCCGAGTACCGCCTGAACCTTGCTGGTCAGGGCCGCTACTTCCAGGACAGCGGGCTCAAGGAGGCGTCGGCCCCCGAGTGCCCAGTGGTGGCGCTCGCCGCATTCCGCTACGCCCTCAACGCCCGGGGGGAAGAGCAGTACGGCCAGGCCAGCGGCCGCGAGCTGCTCGAAGGTCGACGGGCCGACGGGTGCACGACCCCACGGGACCGGACCGACCGCTGCTGCGCGCTCGTCGACCGCACCGGTGGTACGGGATCGGGCGTGATCTACCGGGACTTCTTCCCGCACTATGCCGCCCGGTTCGTGCTCGCGCACGAGATCGGGCACTACTTCGGCCTTTGCCACTTCGGTCATGACGGGGTGCAGAACCTCATGTTCTCCATCGCCGGGGGGAGCAACCCGCTCGACTGGGGTCTGTGGCAGTACTACCTACACTCCGAGCCACGGTTCACCCACGACGACGCCAAAAACGCGTGGCGCTTCGTCATGGACCAGATGCCCGACTGCCTGGGCCGGACACCCGCCACCCCCGGCGGCGCATCACAACGGACGAGGGTCCGCGTGTAACCGCACCCGTAGGACCGGGACCGCGTGCCCGGCCCACGGCGGTGGCTCGTGCCCGGCCGTGGTGGCGCTCGGCGTGCGGTTTGTCGGTGTGCTGGCGCTCAGCCTGATGAGGCCACCTGCGCAAAGCTGACCCAAGCATCAAGTTCCGCGCTTCCGCCGAGGTCATTCTGACTTCCGATAACGTCCTCAGAAGCCGGAGGACGGCAGATCGACCGCCCCAGCCTCGAGCCCCTGCAGCACGATCTGGACCGTTCCCGATCTTGTAGACATCCGGTCGTAGACTGCCGCTGATCGCAGCGGAGGCAATCGCGTGGCGACACGCCGTAACTTCACCCAGGAGTACAAGGACCAGGCCGTGAGCCTCGTTCT
>NZ_JAVREJ010000067.1:0-5945 GCF_031845345.1 Pseudonocardia charpentierae
GATCTTGCCCTCTTGGGCGAGCTGGAGGATTACCGCCGCCGTCATCGTCTTGGTGTTGGAGGCGATTCGGAAGTGCGTGTCGACTCCGGGCCGTCGCTCGACGCCTCGTTCGACGGTGCCGGACGCCTGTGGGTGCCGAGAACTCGGTCACGTCACGCTACCTGCACGTACTCGTGTACGAGGCCGCCGAGCCGATTTCTCCGCAGCGGCCGAACGGACGCTGCGGAGAGCGGGGGAGTGCGGCCCGCGGGCGGGCGTTGATGGAGCGATCGGTGCGGGCGGTGCGTGTTGTAGTGCTCGACGTACTCCTGCAGCCCCGTCGCGAGGTGACGCTGTCCGATGATCAGGAGATGATCGAGGCATTCGCGGCGCAGCGTGCCGATCCAGCGCTCGGCGATCGCGTTAGCGCGCGGTGCTCGAACCGGGGTGCGGATGATGCGGATGTCGACGCCGGCGAACACCGCGTCGAAGGCGGCGGTGAATTTGCTGTCCCGGTCGCGGATCAAGAACCGAAACCGGTGTGCCTGGTCGCCGAGGTCCATGAGCAGGTTGCGGGCCTGCTGGGTGACCCAGGCCCCGGTGGGGTGGGCGGTGATCCCGGCGAGGTACACGCGACGGGTGCCGTGCTCGATCACCACCAGGACGTAGAGGCGGCGGAGGAAGATGGTGTCGACGTGGGCGAAGTCGACCGCGAGGATCGCGTGAGCCTGTGCGGCGAGGAACTGTCGCCAGGTCGGTCCGGAGCGCAGGGGAGCGGGGTCGATGCCGGCGTTCCTCAATATCTTCCAGACTCTTCCAGACTGTGGAGGCAGCGATGTGGAGGCCGAGCCCGACGAGCTCCCCGTGGATGCGGCGGTAGCCCCAGGTCGGATTCTCCTTCGCCATCCGTAGCACCAGGGACCGGGTCGCCTGCGGAACGGGTGGCCGGCCGGGGCGTCGCTGCGGATAGGTCGACCTGCGGGCGACGAGGTGGGCGTGCCAGCGCAGCAGGGTTCTGGGCGAGACGAGCCGTAGCCTGCGCAGCTGCGTGGGCAGCAGTCTGCTCAGCGCGCTGAGGACCGCGCGGTCGACCCAGGTCCAGGCCGGGCGAGGATTGTGTCGGCGGAGCACGGCGACCTCGTGTCGGAGCACCAGGATCTCGACGTCCTTGGCTGCACCGGATCGAGCGAGCAGCGCCAGCCAGCTCAGTACGCGGGCGAGCAGCAGATAGACCAGTCGGAAGACCACAGCGAGCGAGCATGCCGCGGAGGCTGCGGGGCAGTGCCCGCGAGGTCGGCTGCCGAGAAGGTGCTGATCAGGCGCCGTGACAGGGTTCTCGGCACCCACACGCCTATGAGACCAACTTGCAAGTGGCGGAGCTGAACGCGCTGGCGGCCGTCCTGGCCGTTGTCAGGTTCAAAAAGACTCTTGGGTTCTACGCCGACACCGAGGACGAGCGGCACAGCGTGTACCGCATAGACGTCGGCGAGATCTACAACCGCTATGGCGACGGCGACACCGAGCACGAACCCTGCGCGGAGGGCGCCCTGTGAAGTGGGAGCGCCTGCAACCCCGGTTCGACGAGTACATCCCGTTGCAGCCCGAGGCCGGTGTCTTGTACATCTCCATGCAGTACGCCACCGCGGTTCACCTGTGCGCCTGCGGGTGCGGGTTCAAAGTCGTCACGCCCCTCGGCCGGGGTGGGTGGCGGCTGACGTTCGACGGCGCGGTCTCGTTGCACCCGTCCGTCGGCAACGGGCAGTCGAGGTGTCGGTCGCACTACGTCGTCCGTCGCAACGTGATCGACTGGTTTCCGCCGATCTCCGTGCATGCGACGCGCGACGCGGTCTGGCGGGACCGGATCGCAGTCGGAGCCGCCGCCGAGAACGTCGCAATCGAGCCACGACCCGCTCGGAGGGCTCGGGCGTGGCGGCACCTCGTCCGAGCCGTCCAAGGCATGGCCCGTCGCCGCGGTAGGGCACGCCCAACTGAGCGGGCCTGAGGCTGGCGAGCCGCGCCACGGTTGTAGCGACCCGATCTTCATCCGAAGATCGTCGTTGCCGAAGGCTGTGGCGGCGCAGCGACGACGGGGCTCTCGACCGCGGTGTCCGGACCGGCCCACACGGCTGTAAGGAGATAACCATGACCGAGCAGCAGGTGATGGATGGACTCAAGCACGGGACCAGAGCCTGGCGGAGGTGTTCGCGGAGAGCCTGACGAACCCCGTCATCGGGAAGATGAGAGTCTCGACGTTGCCTGACTCCCTGCCCGGCGTCGGCAAGGTGCGTGCCCAACAGCTTGCACGCGGCGTTGACCGACAGCCCGGGCTCCTGCGCCCGGGCCTCCCGGACCATCCGCTTGGCCCGCTGCCTCATCTCGTCGCTGAACTTCCTCGGTGCCGGCACGAAGACCACCCTCCCGTGGCTTCAGGGCCTCCACCACAGCCGGGGCGCTTCAGACAGCCGCTTGCACCGGTGATGACGATCCGCACAACTGCCCGCAGCACCACGTGCCGCTCGAGACGGCGCAGCTCACCCTCCGGGCTAGGCGACCGACATCCGGCATGCGCAGGATGCGCGGATCGGGACGTCGGCGCGTGCGGCGGCGAGCTCGAGCTGCTGTGCGATCACGCGCGCGGCGTCGTCCTTGCCCAGGCGCGTGAGGCATTCGTGGTAGCCGTGCAGGCTCCAGACGTTGCCGGGGTGCTGGCATGCGCGGCCGAGTGTGGCGTCGAGTCCGAGGTCGGCGGCGTAGGCGGCCTCGGCGAGCTCGACTTCGCCCTGCTCGAGCAGCAGGGCGCCGTAGGCGTGGCGGGTGGGCTGCATCCAGCCCCAGGGTTCGTCGTAGGGCAGCGTGTCGTCGAGCTCGATTGCGTGGCGCAGGTGCGCGAAGGCCTCGTTGTAATCGCCCTCGCGGTAGGCGAGCTCCCCGTCGAGCATCGCGGCGGCGACGGCGAGGATGTCGAGGCAGGTGTTGTTGAACAGGTAGCGCGACTCGGGCACGCGTGCGACGGCTGCGTGGAAGGCTTCGCGCTCGGCTCGCACCTCGGCGATCTGGGACGTCGCGGCGTAGGCGAGTGTGCGCCCATAGTGAATCATCGCTGTGGTGACGGAGTAGAGCTCGGGGTCCTTCGGCAGCGGGGTGGCGATGAGCTTGTCCCATGCGCCGAAGCGCACGAGCACGTGGATGCGCATCGGAACAAAGCCCTCGAGCCAGTCGGCCATCGGTGGTACCTCGACCCGCAGGAGCTCCTCGCTGAGCATCGCCTCGAGTGCGCCGGCCGCGTCGAGCGCGACCTGTCGCTGGGCACTGAACATTGCGCCGTAGATGCGGAAGTGGTGGTCGTGTGCGCGGTAGAGCTGGTAAAAGCCGGTGTCGCCGGCGTGCGCGGCGTAGCGGTCGTCGGCGGCGATGGCGGCCTCGTTGTCGGCCACCACGCGGGCGTAGTCGCCGCAGAGCACGTCGATGTGCGTCGGCATGTGGAGCAGGTGGCCGGCGTCGGGAACCAGCGTGCGCAGTGCGTCGGCCGGGCCCAGCGCCTGCTCGGGATGGGCGGACATCTCCATCAGGTGCACGTAGAGGTGAAGCACGCCCGGATGAGTCATCCCACCGGGCAGGCCGAGCGCCTGCTCCAGGACCCGCTTGATCTCCAACGTGCGCGCGCCCGCTGCGGGTTCGCCGGTGGCGACCTCCCACAGCTGCCACGGGGTGAGGTTCATCATCGCGTCGGCGTACAGGGCGGCGACGTCGAGGTCGTCGGGGTGGCGTGCGTGGACGTCGGCCATCGCGTCGGCGTAGGCGAGCTTCCACGGCCCGAAGTCCTCGACCGGCTCGGGCCCGGGGAACCGCTTCGCCAGCGCCTCGATCAGGTCGCGCTCGACGTCGGCCGCGCTCGAGGCGGCCTCGCGCGCGGAGGTGATGGTGGCGTGCGCGCGCCGCAGCGACGCGTGCAGGTCGACGGCGTCGAAGGCGTCCCAGTCCTTGTTGTAGTTGGGGCCCGCGGCGTAGGCGATTCCCCAGTGGGCGAGGGAGCACCCGGGGTCGTGCTCCAGGGCCTGCTCGAAGCAGTGCACCGCTTCCTCGTGGTTGAAGCCGTAGCTCCATACCAGGCCGCGGTCGAACCACGCCTGGGCGGCGGGGGAGGCCGTCGACACCGGGCGGGTGTACGTGCCGAGGTCGAAGGGATAGCCGACCATCCGGCTACTTTAGCTGGCAGGACCATTCTGATTCGCACATTTGCGGGAAGCAGTCAGCAGACGAGCCGACACCCGTGGCAGATAGCCGATCTTCCGGTGCCGGCTCGTGGTGTTCGCGCAGGCTCTCGACGCCGACCTTTGGAAGGTGAAGCAGCTGTCTGCCAGCTGCCGAACGCACCCCGCAGTTGTTGATCAGCATCACGTGTCGTGACGCGAGCTTGCGTCTACCGGAATGGTGGTGGTGAGGCTGAGTGGTCGACGCTGTGACTGTCGATGCTGGTGGAGGTCACGGTCGTCGTCGACGGCTTGTCTCATACTCCGTCAGTTCGTGGGTTCGAGCCCCGCGTCGGACGGTGCCTCAACTCCGGGAGGGGGCGGGAGGCGCCGATCTGGACGTTGCGAACTCCTGGCGAGAAGTGGACCACAGGGTCGCCGTCGGGTGCGGGTAGTCCGGCCGAGCGCACCAGCTTTTCGGTGAGCTGCTCGATGACGCCGGTGAACAGCGGCCATGGCTCATGCTCGACGGGGGTCTCGAACAGTATTCCGAAGCGACGTGTGTAGGCGCGCCATCGGGAGGTGAGCCAGATGTCCCGGTCGGAGGGCTGTATCGCATCGCCGGGCCGGACGACGAGGTGGTAGGACGGGTCGCCGCCTCGTCGGGCGCCCGCGTACACCACGGTGCCCTCGTGCTCGGACACGCTGAGGTCGCCGAGATGGTACGGGGCGCCAACGGCGCAGCGGGCCGCGAGCATCGCGGCGCTGCCCACCTCAAGGGACAGGAACCAAATTCCGTCGCGCCCGTCGGGCCGGCGGACGTAGGTCCGCAGGTTTGTCTCGGGAAAGGTCGTGAAGCGGGTCTTGATCGGCACAACCGCCGGCCGCAGGTCTGCCATCAGGAACGGGGTCAGGCTCACCCAGGCCATGGCGTCGTACTCGTCCACCAGTAGCCCTCGGGGCAGAAGAACCTGCACGTCGGCCGGTCGGAACGGCCAATGCAGGAAGGTCTGGCGGAGCCACCCGGCCTTGAGTACCGGAGGCCAGGCACGCTCGTCGGGTGAGAGCGAGGGCATGCGCGGTGAGTTCCCCAGTAGGCCGTGTCGAATCCGTCGCTGACTCGACGTTGACCAGACGCAACTGTTCCTGCACTGAGGATCAGTCCGGGTCGAAGTCGGCGGGGGGTGGCGGTGTCGAGGAACCGGCGGAACTGTTCGACCTCGTCTGGTGCGCGGTCGTCGCCCTCTGCGCGGATCGCGGTGTGGGCGACGGCGACCGGGTCGAGCACCAGCCGCACCGAGCCGGCCTGGTGCTCGCTGGCTGGCGGCCCTGCCGATGCGGTGGGCACCACACCTGGGCTTGTCTCGCCAAGCTGGCAGACGGCACCGAGTGCGGGACGGAAACGGTGGCACCCGAGCCCGGCAAGGACTGCCGCGGGGTGCGAGCGTGGTGAGCCCGGCGAGAGCGCATATCAATCCGGAAGGCGGAGCAAATCCGGAGCGAACCATCGCGCAGCGGCCGTCACACCTCGGCACGTGGCAGCACGAACCTGCAGGTCAAAAGACATGGAACGGTACTCGGAAGTAGCGCCCGTGATGGTGCATCGCCCTTGACACGGAAGAGACCACTGGTTCAATCCCAGTATCGCCCGGGTCGCGTCCCGCTGCGTGGTGTAACTCGCTCCGCGGGAGGCTCTGCGGTTCAGATCATGCCGTCATGAGTTCGGCGGTGGCCACCCCTTCCGGTGGTGTCGGGGTGGCGAGCAGGGCCATGGTG
>NZ_JAVREJ010000068.1:0-5133 GCF_031845345.1 Pseudonocardia charpentierae
GGTGGTGCTGGTTGTGTGCTCAGGGTCACACAGTGGATGCGAGCAACTACTCTACTCATACAAGCGGAGCTTGGTGTTGTGGGCAAGCCCTCGGCCTATTAGTACCGGTCGACTCCACCCCTCACAGAGCTTCCATCCCCGGCCTATCAACCCCATGGTCTCTAGGGGGCCTTACCCACGCAAAGGTGGTGGGAGACCTCATCTTGGAACGAGCTTCCCGCTTAGATGCCTTCAGCGGTTATCCCTTCCGAACATAGCCAACCAGCCATGCCCCTGGCGGGACAACTGGCACACCAGAGGTCCGTCCGTCCCGGTCCTCTCGTACTAGGGACAGCCTTCCTCAAGTCTCCTACGCGCGCGGCGGATAGGGACCGAACTGTCTCACGACGTTCTAAACCCAGCTCGCGTACCGCTTTAATGGGCGAACAGCCCAACCCTTGGGACCTACTCCAGCCCCAGGATGCGACGAGCCGACATCGAGGTGCCAAACCATGCCGTCGATATGGACTCTTGGGCAAGATCAGCCTGTTATCCCCGGGGTACCTTTTATCCGTTGAGCGACACCCCTTCCACCAGGAGGTGCCGGATCACTAGTCCCGACTTTCGTCCCTGCTCGACACGTCCGTCTCACAGTCAAGCTCCCTTGTGCACTTACACTCAACACCTGATTGCCAACCAGGCTGAGGGAACCTTTGGGCGCCTCCGTTACTCTTTAGGAGGCAACCGCCCCAGTTAAACTACCCACCAGGCACTGTCCCTGAACCAGATCATGGCCCGAGGTTCAGACACCCAATCCGACCAGAGTGGTATTTCAACAACGACTCCACCACCACTAGCGTGGCCGCTTCACAGTCTCCCACCTATCCTACACAAGCCGAACCGAGCACCAATACCAAGCTGTAGTAAAGGTCCCGGGGTCTTTCCGTCCTGCCGCGCGTAACGAGCATCTTTACTCGTAGTGCAATTTCGCCGAGTCTGTGGTCGAGACAGCGCCCAAGTCGTTACGCCATTCGTGCAGGTCGGAACTTACCCGACAAGGAATTTCGCTACCTTAGGATGGTTATAGTTACCACCGCCGTTTACTGGCGCTTAAATTCTCCGCTTCGCCCTCACGGACTAACAGGTCCTCTTAACGTTCCAGCACCGGGCAGGCGTCAGTCCGTATACATCGTCTTACGACTTCGCACGGACCTGTGTTTTTAGTAAACAGTCGCTTGGGCCTGGTCTCTGCGACCGCCCACCCCTAGCCCGCAAAGGGCTTCAAAGCAGACGGTCCTCCTTCTCCCGAAGTTACGGAGGTATTTTGCCGAGTTCCTTAACCACAGTTCACTCGATCGCCTCGGTATACTCTACCTGACCACCTGTGTCGGTTTAGGGTACGGGCCGCAACAGCACTCGCTAGAGGCTTTTCTCGACAGCATGGGATCACCCTACTTCGCCTCAATCGGCTACGCATCACCCCTCACCCCCGTCATCAAAGACAGACATCCGGATTTACCTGGACATCGGGCCACGAGCTTGCACCAGGACAACCACCGCCTGGCGGGACTACCCTCCTGCGTCACCCCATCACTTGCCTACTACCGGATCGGGTCCCACGCTCCCCCCACAAACCATCCCGAAGGACAGTAAAGAGGTTCGGATGGTCAGCATCACCGGCCTGGGCATGGACGCACCGTCACGAGCACGGGAATATCAACCCGTTGTCCATCGACTACGCCTGTCGGCCTCGCCTTAGGTCCCGGCTCACCCTGGGCGGACAAACCTGGCCCAGGAACCCTTGGTCAATCGGCGGCAGAGATTCTCACTCTGCATTCGCTACTCATGCCTGCATTCTCACTCCCACACCCTCCACGACTGGGTCACCCCGCCGCTTCACCGGATGCAGGACGCTCCCCTACCCAACAAGAACCTAAGTTCTCGTTGCCACAGCTTCGGCGGTGCGCTTGAGCCCCGCTACATTGTCGGCGCAGGACCACTTGACCAGTGAGCTATTACGCACTCTTTCAAGGGTGGCTGCTTCTAAGCCAACCTCCTGGTTGTCTGGGCGACCCCACATCCTTTCCCACTTAGCGCACGCTTAGGGGCCTTAGCTGGTGATCTGGGCTGTTTCCCTCTCGACTACGAAGCTTATCCCCCGCAGTCTCACTGCCATGCTAGAAATACCGGCATTCGGAGTTTGGCTGAGTTCAGTAAGCTTGTCGGCCCCCTAGCCCATCCAGTGCTCTACCTCCGGCATCCACCACACAACGCTGCACCTAAATGCATTTCGGGGAGAACCAGCTATCACGGAGTTTGATTGGCCTTTCACCCCTACCCACAACTCATCCCCCAGGTTTTCAACCCTGGTGGGTTCGGGCCTCCACGACCTCTTACAGCCGCTTCACCCTGGCCATGGGTAGATCACTCCGCTTCGGGTCTACACCCCGCGACTACAGTGCCGAAACACTCACGCCCTATTCGGACTCGCTTTCGCTACGGCTACCCCACCCGGGTTAACCTCGCCACGAAGCATAACTCGCAGGCTCATTCTTCAAAAGGCACGCCATCACCCAAAACAAGTCCAGGCTCTGACGGCTTGTAGGCACACGGTTTCAGGTACTATTTCACTCCCCTCCCGGGGTACTTTTCATCTTTCCCTCACGGTACTAGTCCGCTATCGGTCACCAGGGAGTATTTAGGCTTACCGGGTGGTCCCGGCAGATTCACAGCAAATTCCACGAGCTCGCTGCTACTCGGGTATCCGATCCATGACACACGCAGTGTTTTCGCGTACGGGGCTCTCACCCACTACGGCGACCCTTTCCAGAAGTCTTCCACTAACACCACGCACATGCCATCCCCAGTCCGGCAGAACCAGAACGACCAAACCCCACAACACCGCACCCGCAACCCCTGCCGGGTATCACACGAACACGGTTTAGCCTCATCCGCTTTCGCTCGCCACTACTCACGGAATCACGGTTGTTTTCTCTTCCAGTGGGTACTGAGATGTTTCACTTCCCCACGTTCCCCCCAACACCCTATGAATTCAGATGCTGGTAACACCCCATGACGGGTGCTGGGTTTCCCCATTCGGACACCCTCGGATCACAGCTCGGTTGACAGCTCCCCGAGGCCTATCGCGGCCTCCCACGTCCTTCATCGGCTCCTGATGCCTAGACATCCACCATGTGCCCTTAAACACTTGACCACAACAAGATGCTCGCATCCACTATGCAACACTCAACACACAACCACACCCCAACCCTCACACCGCCACCACACGAAAAACCTCATGCGTTAGACCGGCCAGGCCAGGAGCGGTACCGAGAACAACACCCACAAGGTGTCCCCTCAGGACCCAACAGTGTGCCAGCCTGCTAAAACTGTTTGGAACCAGACAGCAGAAGTGTTCCACCCAGCCACACCCACGCTTCACCAGCAAACGCCGGCACCACGCTTCGATCAGGTGTGGAATCGTGAAAGGAGGGACACACACCCTTCAGAGATGCATGAACCAACCTCACCATTCGGTGAGACTCCTTAGAAAGGAGGTGATCCAGCCGCACCTTCCGGTACGGCTACCTTGTTACGACTTCGTCCCAATCGCCAGTCCCACCTTCGACGACTCCCCCCACAAGTGGTTAGGCCATCGGCTTCGGGTGTTACCAACTTTCGTGACGTGACGGGCGGTGTGTACAAGGCCCGGGAACGTATTCACCGCAGCGTTGCTGATCTGCGATTACTAGCGACTCCAACTTCACGGGGTCGAGTTGCAGACCCCGATCCGAACTGAGACCCACTTTAAGGGATTCGCTCCACCTCACGGTCTCGCAGCCCTCTGTATAGGCCATTGTAGCATGTGTGAAGCCCTGGACATAAGGGGCATGATGACTTGACGTCATCCCCACCTTCCTCCGAGTTGACCCCGGCAGTCTCCCATGAGTCCCCACCATTACGTGCTGGCAACATGGAACAAGGGTTGCGCTCGTTGCGGGACTTAACCCAACATCTCACGACACGAGCTGACGACAGCCATGCACCACCTGCACACCAACCACAAGGGAACACCCATCTCTGGATGCGTCTGGTGCATGTCAAACCCAGGTAAGGTTCTTCGCGTTGCATCGAATTAATCCACATGCTCCGCCGCTTGTGCGGGCCCCCGTCAATTCCTTTGAGTTTTAGCCTTGCGGCCGTACTCCCCAGGCGGGGCGCTTAATGCGTTAGCTACGGCACAGAGACCGTGGAATGGCCCCCACACCTAGCGCCCACCGTTTACGGCGTGGACTACCAGGGTATCTAATCCTGTTCGCTCCCCACGCTTTCGCTCCTCAGCGTCAGTATCGGCCCAGAGACCCGCCTTCGCCACCGGTGTTCCTCCTGATATCTGCGCATTTCACCGCTACACCAGGAATTCCAGTCTCCCCTGCCGAACTCCAGTCATGCCCGTATCGACCGCAAGCTCAGGGTTAAGCCCCAAGTTTTCACGACCGACGCGACAGACCGCCTACGAGCTCTTTACGCCCAATAATTCCGGACAACGCTCGCACCCTACGTATTACCGCGGCTGCTGGCACGTAGTTGGCCGGTGCTTCTTCTACCCCTACCGTCACTCACGCTTCGTCGGGGCCGAAAGAGGTTTACAACCCGAAGGCCGTCATCCCCCACGCGGCGTCGCTGCGTCAGGCTTCCGCCCATTGCGCAATATTCCCCACTGCTGCCTCCCGTAGGAGTCTGGGCCGTGTCTCAGTCCCAGTGTGGCCGGTCGCCCTCTCAGGCCGGCTACCCGTCGTCGCCTTGGTAGGCCATCACCCCACCAACAAGCTGATAGGCCGCGGGCCCATCCCCCACCGAAAAACTTTCCACCACACACCATGCGACATGTAGTCATATCCGGTATTAGACCCAGTTTCCCAGGCTTATCCCAGAGTAGGGGGCAGGTCACCCACGTGTTACTCACCCGTTCGCCGCTCGTGTACCCCGAAGGGCCTTACCGCTCGACTTGCATGTGTTAAGCACGCCGCCAGCGTTCGTCCTGAGCCAGGATCAAACTCTCCAACAAAAACTGGCTCTAACCAAAAAACTCTCCACCACGGACGGGGCCGTAGATATTGAAGAGCCATATCAAAACTGGCACAACACCACCAG
>NZ_JAVREJ010000069.1:0-4408 GCF_031845345.1 Pseudonocardia charpentierae
GAACCGGAACACACGGCTGGAAAACAGCCCTGAATACGCTCGTCGTCCTCTTCCCCGGACGACTTCCTCTGTGATATTTTAGCCAGATTAGTCACCCGTGGCTTACACGGGAATCGTGACAGGCTCCGTCCACCATCGCGCTCACGATCTCCTCCGCATAGCTCCCAACGGACTCGTTCAGCTCATTGTCGTTGATGTGATACGCGGTAGCCAGCATGCCGAGGGCGACGTTGAGTGCGCCCCAGGCGATCTGCTGCTCCAAGTTGCAGTTGGTCAGGTATTCAGCTGGCCTTGGCATCACCGCCCTTCGTGTTCATCTGATCTATCTCCTTGCTCCGGTTGTATGGGTACTCCAGGAAGCTCTCCGGTCCGTTGTCCACAAGGTAGTCGGTATAGCGGTCGACCTCGTCCTGGCGAGCCTGGCGTGCCCGCAGCCGCTCGGCTTTCAGGAGGGTGGCGATAAGCCGCGACCGCGACGCCAAGTTCACCGCAGCCTTCGACGCCGTCCTCACCGCCGCCGACATTCGCATCATCAGGACACCGGTGCGGGCGCCACGGCCCAATGCGATCGCCGAACGCTTCGTCGGCTCCATCCGCCGCGAACTCCTCGACCGCACCCTGATCATCAACCAACGGCACGCCGCCACCGTGCTCGACGAGTACCAGCACCACTACAACAACCATCGCCCACACCGCAGTCTTGGCCAGACCGCTCCCCTACGACCACTCCCCCAGCTGACGACAGGCGAGACGAACACCGTCCAACGGCACGACCGCCTCGCCGGACTGCTCCACGAGTGTCAGCAGGTCGCCTGACGTGTGCAGCATTTATGGCACCACAGGGCGCCTATTTCGCAGCAGATCCCGGCGATGTCTCGTGCCCGATCACCCGAACGGCGTGGCCACGCTCGACGAGAACACGGGCTATCCCCAGTGTCGGCACCAGGTTCCCGCATTCCAGGTCACGACCAGTTGACGCGCCATCCGGCAACCACCTCGCCTCCACTGCACAGCTGGTGAGTGAACGAGTCTTGACGAAATCAGCCGTAGCCTTCTGCCTCGTAAGCCTGCCAAACGGACACGTGATCGCCTGACCGACTGCCGCACAATTTCAGAGTTACGAACAGCACAACAAAGGAAAGTCAGACGAATTGAGCCGATCAAGTAAACGACGGTTCGCGCTGATTGTGGATCGCTATCCGGCTCGGCCTCATGACCCGATCTAGGATAGCGATCCGCCTGTTACGGCTGAGATCCCATCTGCATGCGTGGTCGAGGAAACCGGTCGCGGTCAGCGATCAAGTTTGCCCGGCATAGGCAAAACGCCTGCGGGGACTTGGCGCGCGTCGTACCGCGACCCCAGCAATCGGCAGGTATCGAAGACCTTCAAGACCAAGCGCGAGGCGGCGACGTTCCTCGCCCAAGTGAGCACGGCGACCAGCGTGGGCACCTATGTTTCGCCACACGCCGGACGCGTGCTGTTCGGCGACCACGCCCGGCAGTGGATGGCGACGTGGAACATGCAGGCGACCACCACCGCCCGGGACAGCTCGATCATGCGCAACCACGTGCTTGCCAAGTGGGACTCCTGGCCGCTGGCGAAGATCGACCACTTGGCGGTGCAGGGCTGGATCACCGATCTCGGCGACCGACTCTCTCCCGCGACCCTTGTGCAGTGCCGTCGGATGATGTCCGGGGTCATGCGCTCCGCCGTCCGCAACCGGCTGATCGTCGCCAACCCGTGCGACGGGGTCCACATTCCGGCCCGGCGTCGACAGGACACCGACGACCAGATCATCGACCGGGCCGTGTTCCGCTCGTCGCTGCTGCCGGTGGTGCCGCACCCCTACCGGGCGCTCGTAGGGCTCGGCGGTGGCGCGGGACTGCGCTGGGGCGAGGCGGTCGGCCTCTGCGATGACGCGCTCGACCTCGACGCCGCCACGCTGCGCGTCGTTCGGACCGTCATCGAGGTCTCTGGGCGTACCGCGTTCAAGCCCTTCCCGAAGACCGGGGCAGGACGCCGCTCAGTGCCGCTTCCTGCTTGGCTCGTCGCCCTGCTGCGCGAGCACGTCGAGACCTATCCGCGCGGGGAGGCGGGCCTGATCTTCGCCAACGGGGCCGGCGGCGCGTACCTGCGGACGCTGTTCCGCTCTCGCGTCTGGCGGCCGGCGCTCGTGCGGGCCGCGCTGCTCGGGGCCGTCGAGCCGGACGGGCCGAAGTACCGCGGCACGTGGACGGGCGCGGCGGGCGTGTCCGGGTCGGAACTGTTCGCCAGCGAGGCAGCGGCGGTCAACCACGTCGCTCGGCACCAGGCCAGTGGGCTGCGCTTCCACGACCTCCGCCACTCCTACGCGACCTGGCTCGTGGACGACGGCGTACCGGTGAACATGGTGCAGCGGGTGCTAGGCCACGAACGGTCGTCGACGACGCTGGACCTCTACACCCGGCGGACCGACGACCCGACCCGTGTTCTGCGTGCGCTCGACGACGAGCCGGACGAAGAACAGCCCGACGACGGCACGGCGGGCGCTCTGGTGCCCCGATGACGCCCGTGGTGCCCTTCTGGTGCCTTTTCGGCTTCCAGCAGTGCGAGGCAGAACCTCAACAACGACGAAAACCCTCTGTGTTCCTGCTGGTCAGAGGGCCTTCGTAAGTGGTGGGCGATACTGGGATTGAACCAGTGACCTCTTCCGTGTCAAGGAAGCGCTCTCCCACTGAGCTAATCGCCCGAGGCGGAAGCGGGAATCGAACCCGCGTACAGGGCTTTGCAGGCCCTTGCCTAAGCCACTCGGCCATTCCGCCGGGACACCCCGGGACCACCGTCTTCCAGGTCCTGGAGGTCCGGCGTGGACCCGAGGTTTCTCCGAGCGGACGACGGGATTCGAACCCGCGACCCTCACCTTGGCAAGGTGATGCGCTACCAGCTGCGCTACGTCCGCGTGTGCAGCGTGTCCGCTGCGTTGCTCTTGTGGTGAGAACCCTAGCGCAGGCCCCTGGCGGGTTCCACCGCCACCCCCCTCCCCTGCCGTCCGTGCTGTTCAGAAGGCACGTCAGTCGCGCGCCCGGTCGTTGGCAAGGAGCTCCGAGAGCGCCATGTCGAAGTCGAGCCAGGAGTACTCGGTCGACGGGGGCACGGACTCGTAGGTCCGGTCGAGGAACTCGCCGAGAGTCTGGGCGCAGGTCGTGAAGAGCGCATGCCCGGACGGGGAGTTCAGCTCGAGCTCGATGCGGGTGGCGTCGGTCGGCATCGGCTGGACGCGGACGTCCCCGGTTCCCGACGACGCCATGAGACCATCGGCGAGAAGGTCGCGGGCGAACACCCAGTCGACCGCCGTGCCGTGGCCGGTGCGGAACGATGCCTGCACGGCGTAGGGGTCGCGGCTGTCGTAGGTCAGCTCGACCTTCACGGGCACGGGCGCCGAGTCCGGAGAGATCAGCTCGAACACTGCCGGTGAGCAGATGACCATGTGCTCGTCGCGCATCGTGGGTCCTCTTTCGTGGGCCTGCGTGGTGAACCTTCATGCAGAGAAACGACGGTCGGACCGAGATGTCACGGTTCGATGGGGTGGGTGTCCCCCTGTCGATCGGGTGGGTTCCGCAGCCCTCTACCGGCCGTATCGCCACTCTGAGTGATCGATTGCTCCAGGCGGGGAGGTCTCGGTGCGAGACCCGCAGGTCAGGCCCGGCCCATCGCGAAGCGGCACCTGCCGCACGGGCCGGCGAGCTCGATGTTGTAGGGTCTTTCCTGCAACGGGCGATTAGCTCAGGGGGAGAGCGCTTCGTTCACACCGAAGAGGTCACTGGTTCGATCCCAGTATCGCCCACCGTCGCCGAAGGCCCCTGACCAGCAGGTTCAGGGGCCTTCGGCCATGTTGGGCCGGTACGGCTGCCAGGCAGATGGCGTCACGGGTAGCCGAATTGGTAGCCATAGAGCGCGTGCATCCGCGGCGGCCCTCCCGCGGGCGCCGCTGGTCTGCCTCGACGTCGCGCTTGTCGGCGGCGTCGTCCCGATCCGCGGCGCGCTCGACGATATGCGCAGACCAACCTGGTCGCCGCGTGGTGGTCGCGCCGGCCATCGACGCGTGCCGGAGCCCCCCCCCCCTCTCCGCAGACCTGCCCGGGCGCCTCTCGCGTCCCTGTTCGACCCGCTCAGTAAGAGGCCTCGGGCTCGTCGTCAGGGCCCGGGCTACTGCCTCTACCTCGAGTGCCCGGCTCCCCCGACCCCGGCCCCGGCCCGTTACCGCCAGGCTTGGTGGTGTCGTGCTCGGGCCTCTTCCCCGCGCTAGAGCCTGTTTGGGAAGCAGGTCAGCGCAGCCACTCGGCGAGGGCGGCAATCCGGACGGTGGCCAGGTAGCGGACGGCGAGTTTGTCGAAGCGGGTGGCGACGGCGCGATTGCGCTTGAGCCGG
>NZ_JAVREJ010000070.1:0-4385 GCF_031845345.1 Pseudonocardia charpentierae
CCGCTGCCGCATCGGCGTCCGGGCCGGGCTGGTCCTTGCTCACTCGGGTGTCCCTTCCGACCGCCGTGTCGATCACAGCGGTCGATCTTGGGTCACCCGCGGCTTACACGGTCGTCGTGACACGCCCAACCGGTGCTGATCGCCGTTCCGAACCCGAACCTCGAGCGCCTACATGCCACCCTATCCCCCGCCGAGGTCGCGCAGGTCCGCTGGCGCGATATGCGAGTGGCCGGCCGCAACCCGGGCCGGATCATCGGATCGGTACTCCGCGCCTTTGTCAACGAGCATTCCGGCCGCCGGGTCCGGATCGTCAGCGAGGCCGTCTGGCCCGACCGCACCGACCTGGAATACCAGGCCTGCGCCGAGCACGAAGCACTTCTCAACCTCGCGTTAGCCGACGCACCAGTCCACGTCCTGTGCCCGTACGACGCGGCCGCCCTCCCCCGGCACGTGCTGACCGACGCGGCCCGCACCCATCCCACCGTCACCTGGCGTGGTGAGCGCCGTGCCAGCGCGGCCTACACCGATCCCTACACTGCGGCGGCCTCCTTCGACGGCCCCCTTTCGCCAACCCCCGACGATGCCGAGATCCTCGTTGTCAACACCATCACCGGGCCGCGCACGGCCCGGCGCTTGAGCTATGAGTTCGGCCAGCGGATGGGGCTCCCGCCGCAGCGACTCGACGACCTGAAGATCACCGCTCACGAGCTCGCCCTGAACTCCATCTTGCACTCCGGTGGGGCCGGACTCCTGTCGATTTGGGCCGCTGAGGCCCATGTCGTGGTGCAGACCGAAGACGGCGGGCAGATCACCGATCCCCTCGTCGGTCGCCACCCTGCCGGGCCAGCGGAAATCGGCCACGGCCTCTCCGTCGTCCACCAAGTCGGCGACCTCGTCCGCATCCACCGCACCGAAAACGGCACCACCGTCCGCGCCTACTTTCGGCTGCCTCAACCGATCGAGCGCTCGGAGATCGGCGCCCAGACGATGGTCAACACCAGTCAGGAGGCGGCGAACGACGCGAGCCAGCGACCGGGGCGGCACTCCCGGTGACGGCGCGCCGCCAGGCGGTGGAGACGGGCAACATACGTCGCAGCGCCGCCACACGCTCGCGGCGGCGCCGATATGGCCCCATGTGGAGGAAACGCACCGCGGACCTCGCTGGTTCCATCACTCCGAGACGTCGGGATTTGACATCCGCGTGTGGTACTCCCGCATGGGCGTGTGGTGCTTCCCGATGGGTACGGCACTGGATGCCACCGTCGCGCTCCGCCCGCCGCTGCGCGTGGGGACACGACCAGGGATGCTGGTGGCGGACTTGGTCGCCCGAGGGGCGGAGAAGACACACATGACATTGATCGAGGCAGCCGACCGGCCCGGCTTTCGGCATGAGCTATTCATGCACCGCTCCCCGGAGGAGCTGCTGGAGTTCGTGGTCCCGTTCGCCGCGGACGGGGTGGCCGCGGAGGAACCGACCCTGCTGCTCGTCCGTCCCGACACCGCCGCGTCCGTGCTGCACCGGGTCGGGCCCTCGCCCTATCTCACCTACCAGCCGGCGTTAACCCACCCCGGGCGGCCGGCCATGCACCTGCGGGCCGCGCCCCCCATGCTGTCCGGCTACGCCCGGGTGATCCATCAGGAACCGGTGATACCCCCACCGCAGTGGCCCGAGTGGCGGCGGCTCGAAGCGGCGTTGAACCTCGCCCTGGGCCACCACAACACCTGGGCGGTCTGCGCCTACGACCAGCGCAGCCTCACCGCCGGCATGGTCGAGGACCTCCACGCCACCCACCCCCTGATCGGACACCCCGCCCGGCGCCGGCACGGTGCCGAGCACCGGCGCAACGACTACTACCAGGACCCAACCACGTTCCTCGGCCACACGCCGGACACCCCACCCGACCCGACGGAGCTGACCACCCCCACCGTGGAGCTCGTCGACCCGTCCCCGGCCACCGCCCGAGCCACCGTGCACTGGTACGCCAGCCAGCAACGGCTACCCACCGCCGAGGTTGACAACCTGGTCATCGCTACCCACGAAGTGCTCGCCAACGCGATCGTCCACGGACGGCCACCCACCGTGTTGCGACTGTGGGCGCAACTCGACCGGATCACTGTTACCGTGACCGACACCGGACCCGGCCCGACCGACCCCTTCGTCGGTCTCCTCCCGCCTGAGCTTTCAAATAGTTCTGGGCTCGGCCTATGGCTCAGCCACCAACTCGTGGACATCACCCGCCGCCACCCCCACGGCAACACCGTCCGGCTCGCCATCGCCCACACCGCCTCAGGGGCAAACGACCTCCACTGACGGCGACGCCGCCTCGTCTGCCGCCCAAAGTCGGCCTGTCGGTGTTGCCGGTGTCGGTCTTCGCACGATTCACCACGCACATAAGGATCGCAAAGTATGGCTCCGCATCCGTAGAGACGTCGGAATACGAGCCCCCATTCCATCGCGGGCCTCGGCGCAGTGCCGGTCGCCGGCCCTGACTCTTATCAAGTTGTTGATCTTGGCGGGTGAAGGTCGGGGTGACCTGCGGTTTCGCTGGTGGAGTCGTCTGGATCTGCGCACTAACTTGATCTCGTAGCCTGTGCTGTCGTGGCGTACGTGCGCATGGTGAGGGCTGCGTCGGGGGCGACTCTGGAGGCCAAGGCCCGCACCTTGGCCGGGTGGAAGGGCTACATCACCAACCTGACCCATCTAGACCTGACCCGTTGACAAACCGTCTAGACGGTCGGTGTGCTAACTTGGCGGTGTGGGCCTTCGCGATCGTGTCCTCGACGCACTGCAGCAGCTCGTGCTCGACGGCGATCCGGCACCGACGCTGGATGCGGTCGCGGCTGCCGCAGGCGTGAGCAAGGGCGGGCTGCTGCACCACTTCCGCGATCGTCGTGCGCTCGCGCACGGTCTGGTCCATCGCGCCGTGGCGGAGACCGACGCCGCGATGATGGCCGCGGCCGAGCGCGGCGCGGCCGCGGAGACGTGGTTGCGGCTGTCGGCCACCGACGGCCCGGAGCAGGCCGCAGCCAGAGCCCTGCTGTCCCTGCTGCGGGTGTCTGTCGGCAACGTCGACCTGCCACCCGAGGTCGACGTGGCCGTCCGTCGCTGGCAGTCCGCAATCGAGGCGGAGGTGGGCGACCCCGTACGCGCAGAGGTCATCCGACTCGTCGGCGACGGACTGTTCATCGAAGCACTGCTGGGCAGCCCTCCGGCTCCCGAGCGGCTCGATGCGCTCGTGGCCCACCTGCTCGTGAACACCGCAAACGGGCACGCCAGGGCACAGCGGTGAGCGCGGCCCTGCTGATCGTCGTCGCCGGGCTGGCCCTGCTCGACTCGCTGAATCCCGCCACGATCCTCGGCGTGGGGCTCATCCTGGTTCTACCCAGCCGTCACCCCGTCCGCGCAGCCCTCGCCTACGTGCTGGGCGCCTACCTCACCGTGCTTGCTCTCGGCGTCGGTCTCTACCTCGCCGCCGACGCTGCGGTCGAGGTGGTCGACGGTGGGCTGGTGTGGGTGCGACGGATGGCGTTCGGGCTGGCCGCACTCATGCTGCTGCGTTCGGCGATCCGGCGCCTGCGCCCGATGCGCCGCACACAGGTCGTTCTTCCTGCCTGGTTCACCCCCTGGACCGCGCTGCCGCTGGGTGCGGTCGTCACCGCAGCCGACCTGCCCAATGCCTTTCCCTACGCCATCGCCATCGAACGCCTGGTCGATGCCGGCGTCGCACCCTCCGCAGGCCTCGCCGTCCTCGCCGGCTACGCGCTGGTCTACTGCCTGCCCTGCCTGCTGTTGCTGATCGCCGGGGCTGCCTGGGGCGACCAGGTACGTCACTGGCTCCACAAGCTGTACAACCGCTTCGGCAGCGCTCGCGAGGTTCCGCGGAGCCTGCCTGCGGCGCTCGGTCTCGGCGTGCTCGCCGCGGCTGTCGCCGGGATCGCCGTCACCGCGTGACGGCACACACCCGATCCTCCGACCCTCCTCAGCGCGGACCAGCGCGTCCGGTGTCGACCGCTTCATCGCGGCGGGTGTCACGTGATGGTTCGATGCGCAGCCCCCGGTGACGCTCGCGGCGATCACGGGTCGCGTGGTCGTCGTGAGCTTCGCGTAAGGCTGGCCGGGCTGCACCGCGGCCACCGTCGCAGCGATCACAGCCGCGGGCGGGGCCGGCAGCCAGCTACTCGCCGCCGAAGACCCGCTCCCAACGACCTCCGCAACGCCCTCGCGCCGATCACCAGGCCCGAACGTGCGCACTAATTGATACTAAAGAGTTCGTTGGTTAGTGGACTCTGATCATGCTGTGATGTAGCGGAGGTCGGGGTCGGCGAAGAACGCGCGGATGATGTGGGGCATCTTCTGCAGCCGTCGTAGCGCACTGATGACCTTG
>NZ_JAVREJ010000071.1:0-3999 GCF_031845345.1 Pseudonocardia charpentierae
CTACGCTGTGGCCCGCGGCCACCGCTTGATCTTCTGATGTCGACACAACGGACGATGATCACGCGGTGGCCGCGCCGCGTTCCGGGCCACCCCACCAGCAAGATCACGACTTACGGCTGGAGTACTAATCCACCCCCGTCTACGGTCCGAACCGGCTCGTCGCCTGTCGTCCTACATGCGGTGCGGGGCTAGAACGCCCCGCACCGCCCGGCGCGACGGCGACCGCGCCGGCCCGCAGCGGCACCACTCGCGCTCCACTCCGTCACGCCTCGGTGCCAGGACCCGGCTCGGGCCACTCGAGCATGAGCTGTCCCGCGGCCGGGGGGCGGTTGCCATCCGGCCGAATCGACCGTTCCACGACGCGCGCCACGAGCTGCCGGTGCACGGAGGACGTCGCCCGCAGGAGCGCCCAGACGACCGCGCTGCCAGCGAACGGGAGGAGCACGATTGCGGCGACCGCTATGACGCCACTGCTTCCCACATCCCAGTCGATTAGATGGCGGCCGACGTTCGAGGCCACGATCACGGCTGCCGCAAGTAGCGTCGCGGCCGGCCATTGGCTGCCGAAGCGCGACGCGTACGGGGGCGGTGGCTCCGAGCTCGACGCGGGGCCGGATAGCAAGCCAACCAGCGTGAAGAGCAGCGCGAGGGAGGCGAGCGAGAGGGTGAGCGGGTGCGGCAGGCGGACCGCTCCGGGGAGCATGAAGGGAACCGCCACGAGTAAATAGGCCGCCGCCAACGCGCTAGCGAGGGTTGCGATCCCACCGCCGGAGTCGACCGGTTCGCCTCGGAAGAGCCTGTTGCAGTCCCGCTTCTCCCAGGCCCGCCAGAGGACCAGAAAGGGCAGGTACGCCACGACCACCGCCACGACCACCGCCACGATGGGCCCCACGACGTTGCGGTGCAGCCCGATGGCGTCCCAGAGCGGCTGAACACTGCCGATCGTCTGCGCGACGGGTCGAATCAGGACGTCGGGACCGACTTGGCCCCGTGCGAGCTGATCCAGCTGCTCCCGCAGCCGGAGTCCCACGACGAGCACGGCCAGGCCGGTCAGCCATCTGCATTTGACGAGCCACGACATGCGCCAATTGCGCCGGACCCTGGCCTGGTCGATCCGCTCCTGGTCGAGCGTGGGCAGCCGGTAGCGTAGCTGCGGAGGGCAGTGCTGAAGCAGCTCACCGAGGATCGGCGCGATCACCGATTCGACGTTCTGCCGGTAGTTCGTGTGGTCGGTGAGAATGGAGGCCTTGTTGACCACCGGGACGGTCCGCAGCCAGTCCGGGTCCTCGGCGAAGATGCGGCCGCCGGGCACGGGGTCCATCGACGCGACGAAGTCGAGCCACGCCGGTGCTGGTTCGCCAGTTGGCCTCAGGCGGAGCTTCTTGCGCAGCCTCCGCTCGTCGTGCGCGCTCTCCGTCGCGATCGCCCAGATCAAGGCGGCCGGGCTCAGCAGGATAAAGCCGGGGACGAGCAGGATGAGGAGGGCCGAGATCCAGTTGGAGTCGGCCAGCTCCGAAAGTACGTATGGGTAGGTCAAGAACACCATGACCACCTCGTAGATGACCATGAGGACGATGGCCCACCCCGTCCACCTCCTCTTCCCCGCTCGCGAGTCCCGGAGCTCGTGCAGCTTCGTCAGACCCGCCCCGACCGTGAAGAGCACGCGGAGGTTGCGCGAACGGGTGGTCTGGATGGCGTCGACGGCCAGGAAGGCGCCCTGGCTGTGGGCGATGACGGCGACAGCGGCGCACCGCTCGTCGAGCCACGCGAGGTCCCGGCGAACGCGGCTCACCATCGCGCTGTACTGCGCATCGCTGGTCACCAGCACGAAGCTGTCGCCAAGGATCGCGGCCATCCTCGTCGCGACCTTGTCGACCACGGCCGAAAACGCTGGAATCGGGAGGAGCGTGAGGAGCCACAAGACGGCCAGCGCCACGGTCAACACGTTCAGCAGCACCATGTACCAGACGACGTCGACGACGGTCCAGCAGATGCGCGACAGGACCGCGCGGAGACGAGGCATGCCCCGCCTCGCGGTCTGCACCTTGAGCCAGCTGAGCCAGAGATGGCGGCCGAGTTGCTGCACCACGATCCGTGGCGCCTGCGTCAACGACCACCACAGAAGCGAACGGGCAGGCGGCGCGTCAAACTGCTCCGCCCACCACGACTCCGCCAGACACCACCGCCCGCCGGGCAGGTGCAACGACAGAGCCGGGGGGTTGTCCGAGCCCGGCTTCAATACGCCGTCGTCGAACCACACCGGCTGGTCCTCGGGGTCACGCTGGTGCTGCGCGTCGACGAGCCGTTTGCGGCGTTCCCGCTTGTCCTTCCTCGGCAGCTTTTCCTTTTCGAGATCGGACAGCTGGCGGCGCAGCCGGTACCGCAACTGCTCCTCGGCGTCACCGTCCCGCGTCGCGAACCGGTGCAGGACGTCGCGAATGGCGTCGGCATACCCCACGAGCGTCTGGCCCTGCCGCTGCTCGCCGATGCCGTGCACCACCAGAACACCGAGGTCATACCGCGGGTCCTCGCCCGGCTCAGCACCCATCACGTCGGCGGCGGCCGCGCCGTCAGTGGTCACGGTTCCGTGCTCGTGTGGCGACCGTTCGCTGTTACGGCCCCGACCCCGGCACGACAAATGGCCCTGTCGAGAAGCTCGTAACCAGGCTGTTCGTGAGGCGCGATATAGAGCGATTCTGGGACGCCACCTCCTGCAAGGGCGCACCCGGACCGACCTGAACCACTCGGAGGCCGAGATGTCCCAGCCGGGCAGGAACAAGAATTGGATCCTGCTGCCGGCAACGCTCCGTACCGGATTAGAAAGCCCGAGCAAGACCCGTACCAGCGCGAACACCACCACGTTGCCCTGAGCAGCCGGTTCGCTTTGCAACACCTGACGGCGCTGAGGAGTGGTCCACACTGTCTTGTGCCCCCAGCGTGCCCCGTCAGCGATCTCAGTGGCCGTGGCGACGTCGCCGTGTACCTCGTTGACATCGGACGGCGCGAGGTTGAGGACTACCACGGCCGCGCAGACCACCGTCAGATCCTGACGTGATCACCGAACACGCGCTCGGCGCCCACAGCACCCCGCATATGGGCGCCAACGGCGGCACAGAGGCGCGGTCCGGCACTGTCGCCGCGTATGCGCGGTCATCGGAACAACTCGGGGTTCCTCTGGCCCTGCCGCGACGCCCATAGAGCTCCCTTGCCGGTCATCCACACCAGGACATCGAAGATGCGGATAGTACTGATCGACTCGCCGAGGCCGGCCGTGCGACGAATGCCGTTGAGCTGCTCAACGAGCCGACCGTCGTCGGCGCGCAGCTCGCCACGCAGGTCCCGCCAGTAGCCCTTCCCTGGATGCCCGAGCACCCCACGGACGACGCCGTCGAGAACTGGAATCAGGCGTGGTCGCTTCCGGGCCAGGAGCTTGCCGGCCATGACGAATCCGACGCCCGGGTAGCGGTACAGCTGCCACCAGAGCCAATCAGCTGCAGAACCGTCCGCGACCAACGCCTCGTCGGCGTCGGCCAGGTCGACGTCGGCAGGAACGTCGGCCAGACCCGCGGAGAGGCGGTCGGCGTCGTCCAGCAGTATTCCCAACGCCGCACGGGCGGGCACCTGCACGCTCAGCATCGATACGGCCACCAAGTCGTCGGCGGTGAACACGTTCGCCACGTCCGGGTGGTCCCCACCGCCGGCGAAACGTTCGAACGCCGCGCCGGTGTAGAGCGGTCTGCGACCGTCATCCTGCCGACCCTCAAAGTAGCGGTGCACGAGGTCGGCCGCGCGGTTCGGGTCGGTGAGGACGACCGGCAGGGACGAGAGCCGGACTGGCCAAGGCGCGGGCGGTGGCGGCGGCTCGGGCAGCCCTAGTACTCCAGCCGCAGATTGTTATGGAATACCCGTGCGTCTGCGGTAGTGGCTGGTGTGGGCGCGGTGTTGGTGGCGGCGTCGCCAGGTCGACCAGGCCCAGATTCGGGCGTGGTTCCGGCGGGT
>NZ_JAVREJ010000072.1:0-3972 GCF_031845345.1 Pseudonocardia charpentierae
AACCTGGCCATCAGCCTGCACCGACTGGCCGGAGCCACCAATCTCGCCGCCGCGCTACGACATCACGGCCGCAACGCCCAACGACCCCTCCAACTACTCAAGATCAGCTGACTTTGCCGACTCCCTGGGGTCGTGATCGGAATGGACTTCCGGGTTCTTGGGTCGCTCGAGGTCGTGTCCGGCCGAGGCGAGGTCGTGATTCACAGCGCTCAGCAGAGGCGGCTCTTGGCGATCTTTCTCGTTCACGCGGGCGCGGTGGTGTCCGCCGATCACTTGACCCAAGAGCTGTGGGACGAGAAGCCACCGCGGGGCGCCGCGCAGAGCTTGTGGACCTGCGTTGCCCGACTGCGACGGTCGCTTGCGGAGACCACAGGCGAGTCGCTCCTCCTCACGCGTCCACCGGGCTACCTGTTGCAGGTGGAGCCTGACCAGATCGATGCCGGCCGGTTCGAACGGCTCGTCGTCGACAGCGGGTGCCTCGCGCCGGAGCGGGCAGAATCGGTCGAGGACATGCTGTCGCGGGCCCTGGCTATGTGGCGGGGACCCGCATTCGCGGAGTTCGTGGACACGACGTTTGCCTCTGCCGAGGCAGCCAGGCTCGAAGAGCTGCGGCTGACCGCCTACGAGCGACGGTTCGACGCTGAACTCGCGCTCGGTCGCCACGCGAAGTTGATTGCCGACTTGCACAAGTTCATCACGGCGCACCCGTTGAGGGAGTCGCCCCGAGCGCAGCTGATGCTCGCGCTCTATCGCAGTGGCCGGCAGGCAGAGGCGCTCGAGGTGTACCAGGCCTATAGGCGTCTGCTTCACACCGAGCTCGGGCTGGAGCCGTCCGCCCTTCTGCGGACCTGCCAAGTTCAGGTGCTGCACCAGGTGGCCGACCTGGATTGGAAGCCTGCACGCCCCACCGGAGCCGCCCCGACTCGGCACTCGAACATGCGGCCTGAACCAGAGTCTCCTCGCGCCGGTGGGTGGCGGGCGGTTCCGCTGGAGTTCACGTCATTCGTCGGTCGTCTACCCGAGCTGGCCGAGGTGAGCAACGACCTTGCCAGTTCTCGCCTCGTAACCTTGACGGGCGTGGGTGGTGTGGGGAAGACGCGAATCGCGCTACGCACGGCCGACATGGTCTCCGGCCGCTATCCAGACGTCGCGTGGTGCGAGCTCGCTCCGCTGACCGACGCCTCCGCGGTGGGATCGGTCCTGGCCATGACGCTCGGAGCTCAGCGGCAACCCGGCACGGACACGGTCGAGGCGGTACTCGCATTCCTGGTTCCGAGACGCATGCTGATCGTTGTGGACAATTGTGAACATGTCCTCGCCGACGTTCGACCCCTGGTGGAAGCAATTCTGAGCCGGTGTCCCGGGGTCGTCGTCCTGGCTACCAGTCGAGCACCGTTGGGCACCACGGGTGAGCGTATCCGCAGGATTCCACCACTGCCTCTGTCATGTCCGGGCGGGACCTCCGGGCCGGAGTCTCCGGCGGTGACGCTTTTCCTGGACCGCGCCCGGGCTGTCCGGCCGGATCTGAATCTCAGCGATACCAATCTCGGGCTCATCATCGATGTGTGCACCCGGCTCGACGGGTTGCCGTTGGCAATCGAGCTGGCTGCCGCCCGGGTCCGGTCGATGAACCTCGCCGATCTTGCCGCCCGCATCACGGACACCCTCGATCTGCTCCGCGGGGTCGGAGCATCCGCGCGGGATCGGCACGGCACTATGCGCGCCGTCCTCGACTGGTCCTACGACCTGCTGAGTCCGGCGCAGCGACGATTGTTCGATCGACTCTCGGTGTTCGCCGGCGGGTTCGATCTCGCGGCGGCGGAGAACGTGGGCGCCGGCGCCGGCCTCGGGCACGATGACGTGGTCGATCGCCTGGCGGACCTCGTGGACGCGTCGATGGTCATCGCCGGGCCTACCACCGGAGAGAGCCGTTACTTCCTCTTGGAGACGCTGCGGCGGTACGGGCTGCGCCATCTGCTCGACGACGGGGACGTCGACACGTTCCGGCTCGCCCACGCACGCTACTTCGCAACTCAGGTGGAGCGTGCGGATCGCGGACTACGCGGCCCTGACGAGGACCACTGGGTCGACGTCGTCGACCGCGAGCTGGACAACCTGCGCAGCGCACATCGCTGGGCCGTCGAGCAGAACAACGTCGACCTCGCCCTCACCATCTCCGGTGGACTGCGGTACTACGCGCTGTACCGCTTTCGCGACGAGGTCGTCAGCTGGGGTGAAGCCGCAATCGTCCTGCCCGGCGCAGTACATCACCGGTTGTTCGCCGTCACCTGCGGTGCCGTGGCCGAGGGACTGACGGCACGAGGCGAGCTGCGCCGCGCCGACGATCTGGCCCACGCGATCCTCGATCGCGCCTCTGACCTGGACAGCGTCGACCGGCTACCCGGACTGCGTGTCGCCGGGATGGTCGCGCTGTACCAAGGGCGGACCGACGACGGCTTCGGCTACCACTCGGAGATGCTGCGACTCGCCCGTCTGAACCACACCACCTACGAAATGGGCATGGCTCTGCTGGGCCTGGCGCAGTCGCGCACCTACGGAGGTGACCTGCGGGCGGGACTGGCCTTCGCCGACGAGCAGCTTCAAGTGGCCCGGCAGCTGATGAACCCGTCGATGCTGGCCCTCGCTCTGTACGACCAGGCCGAGGCCCTGTCCACCATCGAGCCCGAGACGGCGCATTACAGATACGAACGGGCTATCGACCTCGCTCGGTCCGCCGGTAGCACCTTCGTCGAGGGCATCGCCATGGTCGGGCTCGCGTCGCTGCTCGGCCGGTCGGGCGGTCCTGGCACCGCCCTGCCGCAGTTTCGCACCATCATCGACCGCTGGCGGGACATGGGTATCTGGCACCATCAATGGACCACATTGCGGAATCTCGTCCACCTCCTTCTCCGGATCGGCAACGGCGAGGACGCCGCCGTCCTGATGTACGCGATCGAGACCGGTAGAACCGCCGCCGATGCGTTCGGGACCGACGCCGAACGAATGGCTGAAGCCACCCGCACGCTTCGAGCGATGCTCGGGGAGCCCGGGTGGTCCGCCGCGGTCGCTCGAGGTACCGCCTTCACCGACGACGAGGCCGTGGCCTTCGCGTGCGACGCGATCAACCGCGCCACGGGCTCGACACCTTCGGGTTGACGGTCGCCGGCACGGCCGGGTTCAGGACCTCACCGCCGAGGCGGTTACTGGTGGCCGCACAGCAGTGCGGACGTGGGTCGGTCGGCTGGTCCGGTGGCGGGTCGTCGAGCCGATGCAAGCCAGGGCCGCCGCGACCGCCGGGATACGGATCGGCGTCACCGGCCGATCACGACCCAGAGCCCGAACAGGACGACGAACGCTGCGGCGGCGACGCAGACAATGGCCCTGGCGGTGCCCGCGGCGGGTGAGCGCCGGGGACCGGCGGTCCCGTCGTCGACGGCGGCGCGGGCCGAGAGCCCCAGCATCGCCAGCGCGACCAGAACGACGACCGCGACTGCCGATCCCAGCGACACCAGGAACACGACGAACAGCGAACCCCAGTGGACGGTCATGTCGATCCCTTCCTCACGCCGCCGCGTGGGCGGCGACAGCGACCGGGCGCGGTACCGGCAGTTCGTTGACGTTCGAGGCGGTGATCGGCGTGCGCCGGGACAGCGCGTAGACGCCGGTGGAGGCGACCACCAGCACGGCGCCGACCAGCACGGCGCCCGTCGTCCCGCGGGCGGCGACACAGGCGGCCATAGCCCCGACCGTTGCCGCGGCCGGCAGGGCGAGCAGCCAAACGGCCACCATCCGGCCCGCCACCCACCAGCGCACCGAGCCGGCGCGGCGGCCGGTGGCCGAACCGAGGGGTCGCGTCCCGCTGCGTGGTGTAACTCGCTCCGCGGGAGGCTCTGCGGTTCAGATCATGCCGTCATGAGTTCGGCGGTGGCCACCCCTTCCGGTGGTGTCGGGGTGGCGAGCAGGGCCATGGTG
>NZ_JAVREJ010000073.1:0-3671 GCF_031845345.1 Pseudonocardia charpentierae
CAGCGCCACGCTGTGGAGTGCGGGATCAACCGGCTCAAGCGCAATCGCGCCGTCGCCACCCGCTTCGACAAACTCGCCGTCCGCTACCTGGCCACCGTCCGGATTGCCGCCCTCGCCGAGTGGCTGCACTGACCTGCTTCCCAAACAGGCTCTAGCCCTGCCGAGAGGAATGGGACCGCCGCACCGCCGCACCGCCACCCCGCCAAACGGGGCTAATGATGTGGAGTGCCGGAGCGAGATCAGCCTTATGCAGTCGCGGCTCAGGGTGATCGCTGTGGGAATGCTGCTCGGCGCGGTCCTGTCCGGCGGCGGTGCGGAACGGGCAGCCTCGGGCGAGGGCTCGGCCGCGACATCCGCGCCTGCGGCGTCGAGCATGCCTCTACCGGCGGCTGACGCGGCGACCCTTGACACGATCGCGACCGACGCGATGCGGAGCGGTGCCGTCCCTGGCATGGCCGTCGGAGTTTGGATTCCCGGGCGCGGTGACCTGGTCCGCACCTACGGCGTGTCCGACGTCAGCACCAAGGCGCCGTTCACCGCCGACGACCACGTCCGGATCGCCAGCATCACCAAGACCTTCACTGCCACCGCCGCACTGCTGCTCGTCGACCGGGGAAAGCTGCGCCTCGACGACCGACTTGAAACCTTCGTGCCGGGGGTCCCTAACGGGCCGGACATCACCGTCGCTCAGCTGCTGAACATGACCTCCGGAGTTTTTGACTTCACCACCGACCCGGCGTTCTCCGACGCTTTCGACGCCGACCCGCTGGCCCCGTTCCCGCTCGAGCGCGTGCTGGAGATCCTCCGCCGGCAGCCGCCGGCCTTCGCACCGGGGGCAGCTGGGCAGTGGCAGTACTCCGACTCCAACTACATCCTGCTCGGCGAGATCATCGGGCAGGTGTCGGGCGAGGATGCCGGGGCCTTCATCCAGCATGAGATTGTCGACCGGCTCGGCCTGCCCGGCACCAGCTACCCGGCCACTCCCGACATGCCGTCCCCGGCCGCGCGCGGATACGTAATCGTCCCGGCCGGGCAGCCCGAACGTGACGTGACCGCGGTCAACCCCGCCGTCCCAGGCACGGCGGGCGCGATGATCTCGACGCTGGAGGGCCTGCACGCATGGGCGCCGGCGCTCGCCGAGGGCCGACTCCTCAGCCCCGAAGCGCATCGCGTGCAGACCACGTTCGTCGAGGCGAAGCTCTCACCCCAGCTCCGCACCGGATACGGCGCCGGCCTGATCTCGATCAACGACTTCGTCGGGCACAACGGCGCCATCTATGGCTACAACACTGCCATGTTCCATCTTCCCGATGCGGGCGCCACCATTGTCGTCGTCGCGAACAAGTCGACGAACTTCGACGGTGTCGCGACGGCGACGTTTCTCAAGCTCGCGCAGGCGTACTTCCCCGAGAAGTTTGCGACCTGACGAGCTGGAACTCCCCGGTTCCCGCCGGGGGTCGGCAAAGGCGCGTTGAGTAGGCGCGGAGCTGCGGCGACACGCGGTCGGAGGAGGGGTGCGGGCACGGCTCTGGTGGTGATCATGCGGTTCTTACACCAAGCGTGATCATCGAATGGCCGTGCCCGCGTCTTCATCCTTGTTGATCGCCGCCGTCGCCGCCTACGTCGGCGGGGCGCAGCTCAAGCCCGCGACCAACCCGGCTACGTACTTCCGAGGCCGGACCCGCGGGTCCGACCGGACAAACCGGCCGGCAATACGCGAGTAGCGATGCGCCCGGAGGCGGATGCCGAGTTGGAGCCGGTGGCTCATGTCGGCGATCAGCCGGGGAAGTTGACGATCGCCCACGCCATAGGCAGCTGGTCCTTGCGGGCTTCCGGCGCCGCCAGACGGTCCGGGCCGAAGAAGTTGCCGGTGAGGTAGTCGTCGGTGTTGGCTAGCTGCTGGGCCGAGATCTGGCCCTGGTACTCGAATGAATCGAGCACGTACGGAATGCCGGAGCTGCCGAGCACCGACGGCCCATTCATGACATGAAAGTGCATGTGCGAAGCGTTGGCATTACCGGTGTTGCCCAGCTTGGCGATAACCTGGCCCTTGCGGACCTGGTCGCCCACTTTGACCAGCAGGCTGTCCTTGAGCAGATGGGCGTAGAAGGCGTAGGCGCCCTGGCCGATGTCGAGCACGATGTGGTTGCCATCCACGTTCTCCACGGTCAACTTCGGCCCGAGCACTGGATCGTCGGCAGGTAGCACGCCCGGGGCGTTGGCCTCCTGTCCGTCGAGCGTGGCGGTCACGGTGCCGTCGGCGACCGCGATGATGTCAGAGCCGTAGTCGACATAGCTCTCATTCTTGGTCCGGTCGCCGGTGTAGAACGCGCCCTGGTCGTTGGTCTGCTTCCAATCGATGGCGAACAGCTGACCACCAACGAGATTTCCATTGAGCGGCAGCGGCGTGCTGCGATGGGGCCAGCCCGGTTCACAGCATCCGTTGAGCGCGATCCAGTTCCTGCCCTTCACCGGTGGACCAATGCTGATGGGTCCACTCGCGGAGATGCTGTAGGGCGTCACGGCGTAGTCCACGGGAACCGGGCTCGACGTCACCGGGCTGGACGCGCCATCAAAGAACAGGTGATGCATGACGTACTTTGGCGCCGCCTGCCGGGAGTCGAAGGCGAAGTCGATGAGGAGCAGCCGCGCCTCCTGGGGCGGAACCACCGCGTCCTGTACCGACGCGGCGGGAAGGGCGCGCAGCCGATTGCAGTCACCGAAGCCGCAGGTGGGATCAACCAATTGCTTGTCGGCGAACGAAGCGATGACCTTCGTGGGATCGGCGGCATCGACGACGTCGAGCCTGCGGATCGTCGCCGCGACACGCGACGAGTTCTGCAACACCACGTTGTACGCAACGTGGAACTTGCCATCGGATCCGGCGAAGGGAAACGTCGGCGGATCGGTGACCTGGACCAGCACCGCAGTAAAGGCATCCTTGACCGTGATCCCGGCCGGGAGCGGCTCGAACGCGGAACCGCCGTCGGTCCCGGCACCCGTTGCGGGCGCAGGGCCGGCCGTCGCTCCGGGCGCGGAGCCGTTCGACGGAGAGGAGGTACAGGCGGCAAGCGCGAGGAGCAGAACGAGCACAACTCCGGATGGCCGCATGCAGATCCTTCCATCATTCCGTCTCAGGTCTCGTCCTCGCCGTGCCGATCAACCTCGGTTGCGCCGTCGGCTCAGCACCCGACGCCAACAGACACATAGCCGCCGGCCAGCCTGGCCCCGTGATCGACTGACGTCAACATCTCGCCGCCAGCGTCTCCCTGATCCTCCACCCCGCCGGCCGGAGTATCCGATGCGCAGTCGGGTGGAGGTTCAGCACGACCGCTGCGGCTCGGGTCTACGTCCTGCCTATCAGTCGGACCCGATAGTTCGCGTTCCGGTGAAACACGTTGCCCAGGTCGTAGGTGGCCCTGATCTGGGGAGCCGCCCGCATTTTACCGGCCGGGCGGGGCTGACGGGGCACAGCTCTAGGTCAGTCAGCTGTAGTAGTCGTTGCCTCGGGAGAACTCCACGAAGATGCACGGCTCGCCGCCGACCACGGGGTCGGCAAAGTCCTGACGCGGTAGCTGTGGCCTGCGGTTATGCGACACGTCGGAGCTGGTGAAGTAGGGCGGGCACGACCCGCTCGTTGATCATGACGGTTCTCACGCCAGTCCTGATCA
>NZ_JAVREJ010000074.1:0-2887 GCF_031845345.1 Pseudonocardia charpentierae
CCTCGGCGAAGCCACCATGGCCCTGCTCGCCACCCCGACACCACCGGAAGGGGTGGCCACCGCCGAACTCATGACGGCATGATCTGAACCGCAGAGCCTCCCGCGGAGCGAGTTACACCACGCAGCGTCCGCTGCTGTGGTGCGCTGCTCGGCGCCCATTTAGCGAACATCAGAGCTGGGCCGGCGCTCATGCGCCTTGGCAATCCATCAGTACCGCCGCAGAAGTACCGCGGCAGGCCTGGTCGCCGCTGCCCGTTGTCCGGCGCACCCGCCCGGGCTAGCCTCGGCGTGCCCGCGATCGGGCGCCGTGACCGGGCTCGTGGTCCACCAATGGCGGTGGACGGCGGTGATCCCCGACGGGCGCGTGGGGAATGTGGCGAGGTGACTTACATCGGGCGGCCCCGCGGCTACCGGCCCGCATGTTCCATCCTGATCCGGTGGACACGCGGGCGCGGACCACACTGCCGCAGCGGCAGAACCGATCCCCATGCGGCGTGACCGCCAGGCGCGCATGAACGAGCCGTGGGTGGCATGGTCACCGATCGGGCGGTCGATCGGTGACCACGTGTGCTGGCCGTTCCGCGGTCGTGACGCAGTGACAGCGGTCGCTCGACCGTATGTGGCCGAGGGCCTGGACCGGGGCGAGCGGGTCACCTACGTCGGCGAGGGTGATCCGAGCAAGCTGCGGCACGATCTCGACGGCGTGCCTGACCTAAACGAGCATCTGGAACGGGGGCGGCTTGAGCTCGTGCCGGTCGCCACGTTGCCGGCCTCGGACCCGTCGGTTCACCCGGCCGCCGAGGTGCCGGTACTGGCCGAGATGACCACGCAGGCGCTCGACGCCGGATACGCCGGCTTGCGGATGTTCACCGACGGGACCAGCCGGGCGCGAGACCCGGCGCGGCGGGCGCAGCTCGTAGGCTACGAGCACCTGATCGACCGGTTCTGCCTCGGGCATGCCCTCACCATGCTGTGCGCCTACGACGCCGTCGCCCTTCGTAACAGCGCCGTGGCCGAGTTGGTGTGTGTCCACGCCCTGGCTCACGGTGGCCTGTCCCCGTTCCAGGTCCACGCCACGTCCGGGGCCGACGCCGCCCTGGCCGGCGAGGTCGACGTGTTCTGCCTCGACCAGCTCGAGCAGGCGCTGGAGCGGATTGGTGTCGGTGCGTCCGGAGGAAAGGTGGTCATCGACGCCGCCGACCTCAAGTTCATCGACATCCGCGGGCTGCTCACGCTGGATCGACACGCGATCGGCACCGAGACCACAGTGGTGCTCCGGTCGCCACCAGCGGTCGTGACGCGGCTGCTGAGGCTCGTAGACCTCATCGCATTGCAGGTGGAGGGCAGGCCGTGAGACCACCTGATGCGCATCAGACTGGCTTCCTGCACGAGTTGGTCCTGCACAGCGCGAACGAGGAGATGCTCGAGTTTGTGCTGCCATTCGTTAGCGACGGGCTCGCCGCCGAGGAGCCAACCCTGCTGCTCGTCCGTCCCGAGACCGCCTCGACCGTGCTCGACAGTGTCGGCCCCTCCCCGTACCTCTTACTCCTTCCAGCGCAGGGACAACCCGGGCGGCCGGCGTCGGACCTGCGCGTGACCGAAACGCTCCTGGCCAGCTACGGCCCCGGGACAGCGCAGGTGCGGATCGTCAACCAGGAACCCGTCGTGCCCGAGGCGCAGTGGCACGAGTGGCGCCGCCTCGAAGCCGTGGTCAACCTTGCGCTACGTCGCCACAACACGTGGGCGGTGTGTGTCTATGACCGGCGCCCGCTCACCGACGAGATGCTCGACGACCTGTACGCAACCCACCACATCGTCGGACGGGGCGACCGACACCGGCGAAACGACGGCTATCAGGACCCGGTCGAGTTCATCAGCAAGCACCAGGACGCGCCGCTGGATCCGGTAGAGCGGGACACCCCGTCGGCGTGGCTCGTCGACCCGTCGCCGGCTACTGCCCGCGCGGCTGTCGCCGGGTTCGCGCGCCAGACCAGCCTGCCCGCTCAGGAGATCGAGAACATCGTGCTCGCCGCCCACGAAGCGGTGAGCAACGCCTTCCTGCACGGCCGCCCGCCCGTGGTGCTGCGCCTGTGGGTACAGCCCGACCGTCTCACCGTTACCGTGACCGACACCGGACCCGGCCCGACCGACCCGTTCGTGGGTCTCCTGCCGCCGGAGCACTCGAACGGCGCCGGGCTCGGCCTGTGGATCAGCCACCAACTCGTCGACATCACCCACCGCCGCCACCCCGACGGCTACACCGTCCGGCTCACCACAGCGGCCTTTCCACTGAACCTCACCCAGTGACGGCCGCGGCGGCCGCACTGCCCAGCCCCGGGGCTACGCCGCTCCACAGCCCTGCCACCAGTACACGCCATAACAGTGCTTGGGCCCGACCTGGCCCCGCTGCCGGGACGCGGCCGGCGCCGTCCCCTCGACAAACGCCCGCTCCTTAGGCTCAGGCGTCCCCACGGCGCAACCCGCCGGACCTCATCGCGCCAGCGTGGCGCGCGCTCGGCGAGACTCCACGACCCGACCCGACCCGACCCGACCCGACCCGACCGCGGCCGTTGCGGTTGCTGGTCAGCGAGCCGAGGGCGTCCCAGCGAGCGAAGGCCACGCCGCAGGCCTCGTCGAGGATGGCCAGCAAGTACTTCGCGTGAACCTGTACGGGCTCATCAGGTTCCCCACCTACGGGTGGGCATGCCAGCCGCCGTGCTGAAAGCAACGGTGTACCGATCCGGCGCGAGCTGGTCGCGAGGGAGTGTCCGACGAACGGTGTAAGTGTCGTCCGGCATTTCAGTTGCTCGACGGGTTGATGCGTCCGTCGAAGGTGATGGCGAAGGCGTTGAGAGCGGCCTTCCATCGGATGACCCATCGTGCCCGA
>NZ_JAVREJ010000075.1:0-2467 GCF_031845345.1 Pseudonocardia charpentierae
CGAGGGTCTGCCGGTGAAGCGGAGCGAGGAGATCGTGGAGATTCTGGAGGCGTACGACCTCACCGGGAGTTACCGGGCGGCGGCGGAGCTGGCCGGGTGTGACCACCACACCGTGGCCCGCTATGTCGCGCTGCGGGAGGCGGGGCAGCCGCCGGTCGCTCGGGAGCATCGGGCCCGGCCGATCGACGACTATCTGGACAAGATCGAGGAGCTGGTCGCCCGCTCCAACGGGCGGGTCCGCGCCGACGTCGTGCATCAGTGCCTGGTGGCGATGGGCTTCACCGGTGGGGAGCGCACCACCCGCCGCGCGGTGGCGGAGGTCAAGGCGCGGCTGCGGGCCGGGCAGCGCCGGGTGTTCCGGCCGTGGGTGACCGAGCCGGGGCTGTGGCTGCAGTGGGACTGGGGCGAGGGACCCCGGGTCGGTGGGCGACGCACGAACCTGTGGTGCGCGTGGCTGGCCTGGTCCCGCTTCCGTGTGGTCATCGCGGTCTGGGACCGCACTCTCCCGACGATCGTGGCCTGTCTGGACACCACCCTGCGCCGGCTGGGCGGGGTGCCGACCTACGCGCTGACCGACAACGAGCGCACCGTCTCGGTCGATCACGTCGCCGGGGTCGCGGTCCGGCACCCGGAGATCGTCGCGGTCGGCCGGCACTACGGCATGAGCATCCGCACCTGCGTGCCCGCCGATCCGCAGTCCAAGGGCGGGTCGGAGGCGACGGTGCGCATCGCGAAGGCCGACCTCGTGCCCACCGAGGTCAACCTGGCCGAGGAGTATCGGGTGTTCGGCCAGCTCGAAGCCGCCTGCCGACAGTGGTGCGAGCAGGTCAACGCCCGCCCGCACCGGGAGACCCGCCGCCCACCGGTGCAGATGCTCGCTGAAGAGCGCGCGCGGTTGCATCCGCTGCCGACTCAACCGTTCACCGTCGCGTTCGGCACCACGCGGCGGGTGAACTGGGACGCCACCGTCTCGGTCGAGGGGGTGCGCTACTCGGTGCCCCACCAGCTGGTCGACACCCGGGTCTGGGTCCGCTTCCACGGCGACGACCTCGTCGTCACCGCGGTCGGTGAGCAGGGGCCGACGGAGGTCGCGCGGCATTCGCGATCCACCCCGGGCAGTCCGTCGATCCAAGCTGAGCACTACCCGCCCCAGTCGGCGGCCGCCGCCGCGCACGGCGAACGCATCCCACGGGCGACGAGCGCGGCCGAGGCCGAGTTCCTGGCGCTCGGGCCCGGCGCCGCATCGTGGCTGGTCGAGGCCGCCGCCGCGGGCGCGCGCGGAGTGCGGCGCAAGATGACCGAAGCGGTCGCGTTGGCCAAGCTGCACCCACCCGGGCAGGTCGACCAAGCGCTCGGGACCGCGGCGGTCGCCGGCCGGTTCGCCGAGAACGACGTGCTGCGCATCCTCGCCCACCAGGCCGGCGAGACGATCAGCAAGCCGCCGGCCCGAGCGAGTGAGACCCACAGCCTCCAGCCAGGCACCGCAGCATGGTCCGGCTTCGGCGTCACCCCCGCTGAGATCCTGATCGAGCAGCAGCCCGACCCGGCAGGAGATCCGGCATGAGCGCCACGACGACCAGGACGGTCGCGCCCTCAGCGGGTGACCCGCTGGCTGAAGCGGTCGAGCTCACCAAGCGGTTGAAGCTGCCGCACATCCGCCGCCATCTCGTGGAGCTGGTCCCGACCGCGCGGGCGCAGCGCTGGGACCACGCCGAACTCGTCCGGGTGCTGCTCGCCGAGGAAGCCGCCGGCCGGGACGCGACGAACCTGCGCACCCGCCGCGCCCGCGCCGGGTTCCCCGCCGGGAAGACCCTGCACGACTGGGACGCGACCGCGTCCTGCATCCCCCGGCCCACCCAGGACGCGCTCACCAGCCTGGAGTGGGTCGGGCGACGGGAGAACCTGTGTGTCTGCGGCCCGTCGGGGACCGGGAAGTCGCACTTCTGCGAGGCGCTCGGGCAGGCCGCGGTCGAGGCCGGGATGACCGTCGCCTGGTTCACCATCGAAGACCTCGGCGCCCTGGTCCGCCGCCACCGCGCCGACGACTCGATCACCCGCGCCCTGGCCCGGCTGATTCGCACCGACCTGATCATCATCGACGACATCGGACTACTCCCGGTCAGCCCGGACGCGGCCGAAGGGTTCTACCGGCTCGTCGACGCCGCCTACGAACGCCGCTCCCTCGCGATCAGTTCGAACCTCCACCCGTCGGGGTTCGACGAGATCATGCCCAAGACCCTCGCGACAGCGACCGTCGACCGACTACTGCACCACGCCCACATCGTCGTCACCCAAGGTGACAGCTACCGGCTCGCGCAAGCGACATCCGGGAAGGGGGTGACGGCCTTGACCTGACCCCGAACGACCCGAGGCGGGGAACTATCTGGCCGCCGTCGGGGAGAACTATCTGGCCACCAGTGGGGACAACTCCTGGCCGCCAGCGGGGAGAACGAACTGGCCATTGACA
>NZ_JAVREJ010000076.1:0-2243 GCF_031845345.1 Pseudonocardia charpentierae
GGCGACCACCCGCATGTGGTGGAAGCGGCCGCCGACGAGGAAGTCACCGACGGCGTGGAGACTGCTGATCGGGGCCACATGCGGCTCGTCGCCGTCTCCTGCGCGCAGGTCGGCGACGGCAACCGGCAGTTCACCGTCGTCACCCACGAGGTCGACGACCCGACCCTCGACTTCACCGCGCTCCGCAACGACAAGCGCGTCAAGCATGCCCTCGCCGCGCTCACAGCTCGCCGGACGATCCCGACTTGCAGGCCGCCGCAGTCGAAGCCGTGGAGCGGCGCGGGCACAGCGCCGGCGACTGGACCGAGGCGTTCGCCCGCAACGGGTCAGTCAGCACCCGTCCGGCCTCGGCCCGGCTCAAGGGCACCGTCGCCGTTGTCCAGAGCCGAAACGAGCAGGTGGGAGACCGTAACTGCCAGATCAACCGGATCGTGCACACGGTCAGCCCGACGGTCGCAGCAGCTGCGCTGCTCGACAACCCCAACGTCGTCGACGGGCTGATCGACGTGGCCTAGCCTGCCGCGCGACGCCGCTGCCGCTCTACGGTTCGAGCGGGCGATCGAGACGGCGCTGTGTGCGGACCCGGCGGAGTCTTCCGTGCCCCAAGCGGGCTACGAACCGTGTACAAGCCACCCGACGCCGGGCGCACCATGTCCGTGCGCGGCGCTGTTGGAGTGTCGATCGGTCGTTCAAAGTCGAACGGTGCCGGTAGGCGTGGATGTAGTTCACCTAGAAAACCAGCGGTCCCGGAACAGTGGTCATCAACGCGGACGGCTCCTTCAGCTTCAGCGGAGATGCATCAGGCCAAAACTTGCTCTGGACGAGCGTCGCCAACAGTTTTAAGACCTGGTCTCAAAACTAGGTGTGTCGCTGCGTGATCTTGAGCGGCTGATCGTCGATCGTCGTCGGTCGTGGCCAAGAGCAAGCGACAGCGGCTGGTCGAGGATCGGCTCTGGGAACTGATCGAGCCGTTGATCCCGCCACGGCCGGCGCCTCGCGGTCCGGGTGGGCGGCCGCGGATCGATGACCGGGCCGCGCTGGAAGGGATCTTGTTCGTGCTCGACACCGGCTGCCGCTGGCGGGACCTGCCCGAGCAGCTGGGCTGCGGATCTGGGCACACCGCCTGGCGTCGGCTGCGCGAGTGGCAGAAGGCCGGGGTGTGGGACCGCCTCCATCGGCTGGTCCTCGACGAGCTGTCCGAGGCTGAGCTGCTGGACTGGTCGCGTGGCTGTATCGACGCGGTCGCGGTGCGGTCGAAAAGGGGGGCGAGCTGACCGGGCCGAACCCCACCGACCGCGGCAAAGCCGGATCGAAGTACCACATCCTGTGCGACGCCAACGGGCTCCCGCTGCACGTGATGCTGTCGGCGGCGAACACCTACGACAGCAAGCTGTTCGAGCCGCTGCTGGAGATCAACCCGGCCGTCCGCGGCCGTCGTGGACGACCCGGGCGGCCGCGTCGGCGACCCGGCAAGCTGCACGCCGACAAAGGTTATGACTACCGCCGCTGCCGCGCCTACCTGCACCACCGCGGGATCAAGGTGCGCATCGCGCGGCGCGGGATCGAGGACAAGTCCAAACTCGATCGGGTCCGCTGGGTCGTCGAGCGCACCATCTCGTAGCTACTTCGGTTCAAGCGGCTCGGACTGCGCTATGACCGCACCGAGCGCACAACGCTGCCGCTGCTGACCCTCGCCTGCACTGTCATCAACGCCCGCCGGCTGATCAAGACCGGGTTCTGAGACCAGGTCAAGGACGTGCCGCAGCTGGCATACACCACCGGTCGCGTGAGGTTTGTGGTCGACGCGACAGGTCAGACGACGGAGTACTCGCTGAACGGCAGGACGAGCAACTCTTACGGTACAGCGCCGGCATTTTGCCAGGGCTGGTTCGCACGGCCATGAGCAGAGTGCCACCAGCTGGCGGTGGGTGGTCCCCGTGCTCGCCCGCACCCACCGGGTGCTGGCTCTGAGCCTGCCGGGGCACGGCGACAGCACCCCGGCAGCGGGCGGCTACGCCCCGGGAGCAGACCTGGCCCCGCTCGTGGCCGGCTTCCTCGACACCCTTGGCGTCGGGGCGCTGCACGTGGTCGGGAACTCCGTCGGCGGTGCCGTCGTACCCGGCTTCCGCAGCTGATGTTGGTGCTGGACACGGAATCTGGGGTTTGACCTGCGGGAACGCCGAAAGCCGCCTGGACGGGCGTGTGTCCAGGCGGTGATGTTCCTGCTGGTCAGGACGTTGCCG
>NZ_JAVREJ010000077.1:0-2175 GCF_031845345.1 Pseudonocardia charpentierae
TCCAGGTGATGGTCTTGTACGGCGTGAGAACCGCAAGATCACCACTGGAGCCGTGCCCGCACCCGTACCTCCGCCCGCGTGTCGCCGCAGCTCAGCGCCTACTCACCGCGACTTTGCCGACCCCCTGATCACGACCCGACCCCAGCCAGCGCGACCGTCCGACACTAGCAACCGCCGTGGCCCACCTACACCGCTTCGCGTAAGGCAACGGTAGGTCAGCGGTAAGGCGTGTGGCGCACGCTCGTCGGAAAGGCCGCCGAATGTCAGCGGCCCGGAGGTGAGGAGACCCACCGATGACAACCGATCAACTGCGACCGGCTGAGACACCACGTATTTACGCTGTCCCTGGTGGAAACGGGGTGCGGCTGCACGTTCGCGAATGGGGTCGCCCGGACGGACCGGCCATACTCCTGGTTCACGGATGGTCGCAAGGCCTGACCTGCTGGCGCCACCAGGTCGAGGGCGACCTCGCAGCCCAGTGCCGCGTGGTCGCCCTCGACATCCGGGGCCACGGGATGTCGGAGCGTCCGAGAGAGGCTGACGCCTACCAGGACGCCAACCTGTGGGCCATGGATATCGCTGCGGTACTCGACCAGCTCGAGCTGCAGCGGCCCGTACTCGTCGGGTGGTCGTACGGCGGGTCCATCATCGCCGACTACCTGCGCGTCTTCGGCCAGGGCGCGATCGCCGCAGTCAACCTGGTCGGCGCTGCCATGATCCTCAACGACCATTTCGACCACATCGGACCGGGATTGCTCGATAACGTGGAAGGAGCCTGCAGCCCCGACCTCACCACTGGCATCACAGCTGTCCGCCACTTCCTGCGCGCCTGCACGGTAGAGGCGATGGACCCGGATGACTGGGACTCCGCCCTGTGCACAAATATGGTCGTACGCCCCGATGTGCGCGCCGCATTGCTCGCACGACACATCGACTGCGACGATGTACTGGCCAAGCTGACCGTTCCAGTACTGGTCAGTCACGGAATGCGCGACACCCTCATACTGCCGTCCATGGCCGAACATGTTGTGTCCGCCTGCCCGAGCGCCGTCGCATCCTGGTACGACGACGTCGGCCACGCACCGTTCCTCGAGAGGCCACTCCGGTTCGATCGCGAGTTACTCGATCTGGTCCGTCGAGCGAATGTTCCACATTGATTGCGGCAGCGGTGGCGAAGGATGGGGCGCGTGGGGCTCACCGTCCACGTCAGGTCTTGTTCTCCACGACGCCCGCATTGGGGACCAGATTCCGCTCCAACAGGGCGTACGCCTCGGCTAGATCACGCACTCCTGCCGGGCTGCTGCCGACCTTGGCGGCTGCCCTGATGATGGCCTGAAGGACGGCCTCGTGGGCCTGCTCGCTGGGACTTTGATCGACCATGCTCGACGACCACTCCCCGCGTAATTCACGCGAGGCATCCCGTCAGCTGGCTGATCGTTGTACGCCCACACGTCGGTGAGCAGATTTTCGGGACGGCCAAGGGTGCGCCGCCGGCTGGACGCAGCCAGACCCATCAGCCCCGCAGGGTGCGGTCATCGCCGCACTCGGAAGCGCGGCCCAGGACGGGGCGCAGCACGCTGCCGGTCCGGCGATCGCCACCCCGGAGCAGCCGGTCATTGCGCTGCAGACTGACGGTAGCGGCCTGTGCACGCCTCAGTCCGGCGGCAGGACCGAGGAAGTGATGGCGGACTGTCGCTATGGGGCGAACCATCGCTGATGGCGTGCCGCTTGGGCTGCGCCTGTTCGTCCACATGAAGGGGACACCATGGACATGGTGATGGTTGATGGTCTTCGCATCGCCTACGAACGCGCCGGCGCCGGTCCCGTCCTTGTCCTGCTTCACGGCTATGTGGCCGACGGCCCGACGACGTGGCGGCGGCAGCTTAACGAACTCTGTGACGAGTTCACGATTGTGGCTTGGGACGCCCCGGGCGCGGGTGGCTCGTCTGACCCACCGGAACAGTTCGGGATGGTGGGTTACGCCGACTGCTTGGCTGGTTTCGTCGACGCCCTCGGTCTCAATCGTCCGACCGTTGTCGGGCTGTCGTTCTGGACCGTTCCCGATCTTGTAGACATCCGGTCGTAGACTGCCGCTGATCGCAGCGGAGGCAATCGCGTGGCGACACGCCGTAACTTCACCCAGGAGTACAAGGACCAGGCCGTGAGCCTCGTTCT
>NZ_JAVREJ010000078.1:0-2064 GCF_031845345.1 Pseudonocardia charpentierae
GGCGTCCGGCACCGTCGAACGAGGCGTCGAGCGACGGCCCGGAGTCGACACGCACTTCCGAATCGCCTCCAACACCAAGACGATGACGGCGGCGGTAATCCTCCAGCTCGCCCAAGAGGGCAAGATCGGAATCGACGACTCGGTATCGAGGTACGTCCCCGGCGTACCCAACGGCGACAACATCAGAATCGCCGAGCTGCTGAAGATGCGCAGCGGGCTCTACAACTACACGAACTCGATGGTGTTGGCGAAGAGCCTTGATGATGACCCGGCCAAAGCGTGGACTCCCGAGGAACTGTTGGCCATTGCCTTCGCGCAGCCATCCAACGCCGCACCCGGCGTCGAGTTCGAGTACAACAACACGAACTACGCGTTACTCGGCCTCATCATCGAGAGAGCGGGCGGCCAGCCGCTGGCGACGGCGTTCGAGGAGCGGTTGTTCACGCCACTCGGCATGACGAACACAGAGCTTCCCGCCCGGGACTCGAACCGCATCCCCGAACCGTTTACGCACGGCTACCTGTACGGCAGCTCGTCGGTGGCCCTCTACGGCACGCCCGAGTACACATCGGAGCAGATCGCCCAGGCCGAGGCGGGCACTCTGCCGCCCGAGGACTACACCGACGTGAACCACTCCTTCGCCTACGCCGCCGGGGGTGTCGTGTCCACGGCCAAGGACCTGGCCACGTGGATAGACGCCCTCGTCGGCGGCCGCGTGCTCAACGCCGACTATCAGAAGATGTGGCTCGACAGCCCCCTGCCGGAGAATCCCGATCGCCCCGCGGGCCTGTGGTACGGCTACGGCATCAACCGCCAGAGCTGGGGACCCAACACGATCCTCCTCCACGGGGGCGAGACCGCCGGGTACAACTCCTCGATGGTCCGCGATCCGGCCAACGACATGACGATCGTCGTGTGGACCAACCTGACCGTCGACCTCCAGATGCGCCCGACGGCCAACAACCTCATGCTGAAGGTGCTCGACCAGATCTATGTCCAGTCACCGCTCGGCCCGTAGCGACGGGTCAGGGCCAACGCCACATCGTCGGCGATCTACCAGTGCATCTACGCCACCCCGGTGTCCGCCCTGGCACGTGAGCTGATCCGGCTGCGGACCGCCCGCACCGCACGTCGCGGCGGCCGTCGCCCGCCACCAGCGCCACGGATCAAGGAGCCGACCTACATCGACGACCGACCCGCCGAGGTCGCCGGCCGCGCGGTGCCCGGCCGCTGGAAGGGCGACCTCGTCGTCGGCAAGGCCGGCCGGTCCGCCGTGGCGAGGCTGGTCTACGCCAGCTACAGCCGTGCCTGCTGTCGCAGGCCGTGTACGTAGTGGTCAAGTCCACCCTCGGACACCGTGGGGGTTCAACTCCCCGGTGACACACCGTCGCGATGATGGTGCTCAGTGGTGCGCATCGGTGAACGAGCCGCTCGGACGTCACGCCGCCAACTGTGCGCCCGACTACCGATGACACTCAGCACTCCCGGTCTACCCCGGCGACAACTCCCAAGCCGTCCCGACGAGGAGACAACGATGACCCTTCCCCGCAGCCCGCGAGACAACCCGATTCGGCACCCTCCAGGTCGCCATCTGCGTGCTGGCCCTGTCCGCCGCCGTCGTGCACATCTACCTGGGCGTGATCACTAGCGTCATGGTGGCGACCCAACCCGAAGGCGACGGCCGCAGCCGGTGCCGCGACCGCGGTCGCCCTCGGCGTGCCGGACGATGATCTGCGCCGTGCACCGCGCGGCGGGATCGCGACGCCCTCGATGGACCGCGCGCTCGACGGTTCCCTCGACGAGAAGGTCCTGACCTCTGCCCTGCGCACGTGCACCGTGCACGACGAGGAGAAGCTCCGGTCGACGCCCGAGGCTCTGCAGGGGTTGATCGAGGCGCGGCGAGCGGAGCTGGTCGCCGTCAAGGTGGACACCGACATGGCGACCACCCGCATGTGGTGGAAGCGGCCGCCGACGAGGAAGTCACCGACGGCGTGGAGACTGCTGATCGGGGCCACATGCGGCTCGTCGCCGTCTCCTGCGCGCAGGTCGGCGACGGCAACCGGC
>NZ_JAVREJ010000079.1:0-2044 GCF_031845345.1 Pseudonocardia charpentierae
CCCGTGTTCCGCAGGTGATGGGCGGATCTGGACACACGCCGCTGTATCGTCCCAGCTCAGCGTGTGGGGGCAGGTCCGGAACTGGTGAAAGTCCTGGACACACGTTCGATCGATGTTCGGACCCGTGAGCTGCTCGAAGTCGTGTAACGTCTGGACACGTGCACGTACGGGTGGCGACACGGCGAAATAGGGACGGCACCCCGGTGCGGTACCTGCAGCTGACCCACAACGAGTGGGACCCGGCCACGAAGACCTCCCGGCCGAAGGTGCTGCACAGCTTCGGGCGCGAAGACCAGCTCGACCGGGACGCCATCAAGCGGCTGGTCGCGTCGCTGACCCGGCTGCTCGACCCGACCACTGCCCTGGCCGGCACGACCGCGGCCGGGGCGGACGGGCTGGCGTTCACCTCGTCGCGCCCGGTCGGCGGCACCGTGGTGCTGGACGCGCTGTGGCGCCGGCTGGGGATCGACACCGTCATGACCCGGCTGCTGACCGGCCGCAAGCGCGATCCGCGCACCGAGCGGGTGCTGTTCGCGCTAGTCGCGAACCGGGCACTGGCGCCGGGCTCGAAGCTGGCCGCCGCCGGATGGGTCAACCGCCGCACGCACATCAACGGCCTGCCCGAAACCTCCGACGACGCCTGCTACCGGGCGATGGACTGGCTGCTCGAGATCGCCCCGGACCTGGAGCGGGAGGTGTTCTGGCAGGTCGCCACCCTGCTCGATCACGAGGTCGACCTGCTGTTCTTCGACACCACCTCCACCTACTTCCAGACCGATGAGCCCGACCCGCCGGTCGCCCGCGACACCCACGGCCGCCCAGTTCCCGACCCGCCGCCCGCCACCACCGAGGGCGCGGCCACCACCGAGGGCGGCACGGACACGGCCGCCGGGGACACGGCGTCAGAGGGGGTGGGGTTCCGGACCTTCGGCAAGTCGAAGGACTCCCGCGACGACCTTCCCCAGGTCGTGATCGGCATGGCCGTCACGAGGGCCGGGATCCCGGTGCGGGTGTGGTGCTGGCCCGGGAACACCACCGACTCGGCGCTGATCCGCCAGGCGCGGGAGGACATGCGGGACTGGACGTTGACCCGGGTGATGTGGGTCGCCGACCGCGGCTTCTCCTCGAAGGAAAACCGCCGGGAGCTGCGCCGCGGTGGCGGGCACTACATCATCGGCGAGAAGCTCCGCTCGGGCTCCGCCGAGGCCGCCGCCGCGCTGTCCCGCCAGGGCCGCTACCAGCATGTCCGGGACAACCTGCAGGTCAAAGAGGTGCGGATCGCCGAGGACGAGCGGTTCGTGATCTGCTTCAACCCCGAACAAGCCGACCGGGACGCCGCACTGCGCGAGATCATGATCGGCAAGCTCACCGCGCTGATCGACGGCACCGACACCCTCAGCGCGACGAAGCGGGCCGAGCTGCGCGGGCGGATCTCCACCATGCCCGGGCTGCACCGCTTCCTGCGCACCACCCCCGGTGGTCTGCTGCGCATCGACAAGAAGAAGATCGCGGCCGAGGCGAACCTGGACGGGAAGTACCTGCTGCGCTGCTCGGACCCGCACCTGTCCGCCGAAGACATCGCGCTGGGCTACAAACAGTTGCTGCAGGTCGAACGCGGCTGGCGGGACATGAAGACCACCCTGGAACTGCGGCCGGTCTACCACCGGCTCGAAGACCGGATCCGCGCCCACGTCATTCTCTGCTGGCTGGCGCTGCTCCTGGTCAGGATCGTCGAGACCACCACCGCCGACACCTGGAACCGCATCCGCGAGGACCTGCAGGAACTGCACGTCGGCACCTTCGAAGGCCCGGCCGGCACGTTCCGGCAACGCACCGAGCTCACCACCGCCCAACGCGACATCCTCACCAAGCTGGGCATCGACCCGCCCAAGAAGATCGTTGAGCTCGGGCCGCCACCGGCAACGTCCTGACCAGCAGGAACATCACCGCCTGGACACACGCCCGTCCAGGCGGCTTTCGGCGTTCCCGCAGGTCAAACCCCAGATTCCGTGTCCAGCACCAACATCAGCTGCGGAAGCCGGGT
>NZ_JAVREJ010000080.1:0-1800 GCF_031845345.1 Pseudonocardia charpentierae
GCTAGGACGCTCCTGAACAATCGTCTTGTGGGGCCTGGTGGGATGAGCAGGGCCTCTCAAGGCGGTCGATCCGGCGGTCAACGCCCTCGCGGGGGACAGCGAGTTCGCCTGCCTGTCGCGGCCGTGAGTGCGCCGTGGCCAGTGAGATGGTCAAGCCGTCGGGTGGCGGGCCGTGGTCAGGCCGGAGCGAGCGTCCAGGTTCCACCGCTGCGGGTCAGCCCGAGGTTGAGCAGGCGGCGCAGGTTCAGCCCGGCGACGCGGTGGTGCAGCCACAGGTCGTTGCGCTGGGTGCCGAGGAACCGCAGCCGCCGATTGCGGCCGGTGACCAGCCAGGAGATCGCCCGTTCGACCATGGGCCGGTGCCGGCGGTAGACGGTCTGGAACTCCGGATCCTGAGCACGAATCCGGTGCGCGCGCTGCAGCGCGTCGTAGGGGCGCAGCCGCAGCGTCCGCCCCGTCGCCGAGGTGGTGCACCGGGCGCGGAGCGGGCAGTCTCGACATGCGGCTCCGAAGATCACCGCTCGGCTGTGGGTAATCGAACGGCTGACCTGGTTCGGACAGGTCACTCGGGCGGCAGTCTCGTCGACGGTGAAATCGTCGAGGGTGAACCCGCCGTCCACGGCCGGGCGCAGCGGCCACGGCTTGATGATCGCGGTGTGCCCGCCGTCGGCGGTCGCGGCCAGCAACTCCCCGGTTCCGTAGGCCGAGTCGGCCAGCACCTGCACCGGGTCGGGCTCCTCGGCCAGCAGCGCGATACCGACCGCGGCGTCGGAGTGCTCCGCCCCGGACGCCGGGGTCAACGCGCAGCCGGTGATCAGCCCGGTGTCTGGCTCGACCTTCACGTGCGCCTTGTAGCCGTCCTGATGCCGGGCGCGAGTCTTGTGCGCGTGCCGGGCCTGAGGATCCACGGTGGAGATCACCCGCTCCGGGGTCACCTTCCGCGCGATGCGCCAGCGTCCGTCGGTGCCATCGGAGCCCTCCGCGGGTTCGACGTCCTGCCCGGCGACCAGCGCCAGCAGCCCGACCGCCTCGGCCGCGGCCGGCTCGAGTTCCTGCTCGGGCAGGTGGCCCAACAGCCGGTGCGCGTCCGAGACCAGGGCATCCACCAGCTGTTCACGAGCGTCAGGGTCGTTCCACGCGATCGTCGGCTTCCCCGGCTGGGCGTAGTCGTGCCCGGTGCACCGCGCGGCGATCACCTCCGCGGCACCGGGCACCACCCGGGCCACCCGGCGGACCGCTGAGATCAGCTGAGTGACCGTGTCCTGGGTGGCCACCGCGTCGTCGAGCACCGTGGAGTCCAACGCCCGGCGGGTCTTCCCGGTCAGCACCCCGGTCTGGGCGACCACCTGCCCGACCACCTCGAAGATCCGCCGCGGCCGCTTCGAGGCGGCCAGCCGACGCCGCCAGTAGGTCAACACCGTGGGATGAAACCCCGGCGCGGTCACCGCCAGCCCGCACGCGGCCTTCCACCGCAGATCGAACGTGACCGCCTCCACCGCCTCGCTGTCCGACAGCCCGTGCAAGGTCTGCAACACGATCACCGACGCGACCACATCGGCCGGGATCGACGGACGACCCCGCCGGCTCGGGAACAGATCGGCGAACAGCTCATCCGGGAACAACTCCCGCCGATGCCCGGCCAGGAACGCGAACACCCCACCCGCCGGCAACAGGTGCCCGGCCACCGACTCCACTTCCAGAATCTCGCGCTGCGGATCAGCCCGTCCCTGCACCACGACATCGTCCCAGCCCCTGACCGGCAGCTCGGCCCAACACACCGATTGTTCAGGGCTCTCCTAG
>NZ_JAVREJ010000081.1:0-1723 GCF_031845345.1 Pseudonocardia charpentierae
CTAATGAGGCTCCGCCTCGGACCGCCGAGGTGGGTGGCTGGTCGGGCGGGTGAGCTGCGGTCACGCTGTCAGCCATGGCGACGGTGACGGTCAACGATGTGCTCGAGGGGCATGTGGCGCTGGATCTGGAGTGCCTGGACCGGATCTACCTCAACGCCTACGTCCCGAACCTGCAGGTCGGCGGGCAGGTCGTCAGCTTCCTGACCGCGCATCTGGGCTATCCGATCCCGTCCCCGGCGGTCTTCGACAAGATCGGGACCGGGTTCCGCAGGGCGGTGGCCCGCTTCGCCGAGGAGGAGCACATCCCGGTGGTTCGGTTCACCAAGACCGACCGCAAGATCGAGACCATGCGGCCCTACCTCGCGGCGCAAGCCCGCACGGGCCGGTCCGGGGTGGCCGCGATCGGCGTGGCGCAGGAGTACGCGAGCGTGTTCACCGGCACCAAGAAGACCGGGTCGAACGGGGTGGCGTGGTTCTCCTTCACCAAGGCCGACCGCCGCGTCACCTGCTACTACTTCTACCTCTGGGATACCGAGTTCGGGCCGGCGTTCGTCAAGATCTGCGCCTACTTCCCCTACCCGGCCAAGATTTGGATCAACGGCCACGAGTGGGCCAAACGCCAAGCTCTCCACGCCGGGATCGGGTTCACCGAGCTGTCCAACGGGTTCGCCGCCACCGACGACCCGGCCGGGCTACAGGGGATCTGTGACCGGCTCGGCCCCGAGCAGATCACCGCGTTCGCCGATCACTGGTTCGCCGTCCTGCCGGTGCCGCTGACCGCGACCGACCAGGCGGCGGGCTACTGGTGGGAGCTGTCGATGCGCCAGATCGAGGTCTCGCGCACCATCGTGTTCGCCGCCCCCCGCCACGCCCGCGGGTTCTTCGAGGCCCTGGTCGCCGACAACCTCGACATCGGCCGCCCCGAACAGGTCGAGCTCATCTTCGGCCGCCGGACCCGCGGAGCGATCCCACCCGCAGCGTTCAAGACCAAGGTCGTCACCCGCGGAGTGGATGTCACCGTGAACGCCTTCTACAAGCACTCCCGGATCAAGCAGTACCTCAAAGACGGTCGCGCGCTGCGCGTCGAGACCGTCATCAACGACCCCTACGACCTGAGCTGCCAACGCCGCCTGCACAACCTGCCCGACCTGCAGGCCAAAGCCCGTGCCGCGAACCGTCGCCTGCTCGATACTGAACGCGTCGGCCAGGGCTGCGTCCTCGCGAGTCCAGCCTTTGAGCGGATCGCGCACCCGACCACCACGGTGGACGGGCGGAGGGCCCCAGCCCTACGGTTCGGCGACCCTCGGGTCCAAGCCCTGGCCGGCGCCCTATCGGTCAACCTGCTCGCCGTCACCGGCATCACCAACAAGAGCCTGCGCGCCTTGATGACCGGACTACTCGGCGAGCCCTACCCGATGAACCGGGCCAGCTACGACCTCACCCGCCTGCGCCGCAACGGGCTCATCACCCGCGTCCAGCGCCGCAACCTCTACCGGCTCACCGACGACGGCCTCGCGTTCGCGATCTTCTACACAAAGGTCCACGACCGCGTCCTGCGACCGTTGATAGCCACCGACCGACCACAAGCCCCACCACCCGTCCGCGCGGCCCTGCGCACCCTCGCCACCCACATCGACACCCGGCTCGCCCAGGCCCGGCTACCGTCGGCGGCTGCCTGACACTCTGACCAAGTGCCAAAGTCCTGGCGACCAAGGATCGCTAG
>NZ_JAVREJ010000082.1:0-1661 GCF_031845345.1 Pseudonocardia charpentierae
GGAACCGGAACACACGGCTGGAAAACAGCCCTGAATACGCTCGTCGTCCTCTTCCCCGGACGACTTCCTCTGTGATATTTTAGCCAGATTAGTCACCCGTGGCTTACACGGGAATCGTGACAGGCTCGCACCGGTTCGCTGCCGGCGAGCCCGCCGCGCACGAATCGCGGCACCTCGGTGAGGTATTGCTCGCCGTCGTCGTAGAAGTACGCCTCATGCTGCAGGCCATGACGGTTGTCGCGTGCGAGGCCGTCCGGCTCACGCGCGCTACCTGGAGCGGGACCGGCGCCCACGCGGGGCTCCCCCTTCACCGATCACACACCAACGCGTCCGCCCCCGTCCGCGACGCTCAGCCCGACCGTCTCGCCGTGCGCCTATTGAGTCACGGGTCGGATGGATCCAGGCCGACGCGTCGAGATGGGGCCGCGCCCGCGCAGAGGGCGTCGTCGCAGTCGTACAGCACCGCGCGTGCAGTGGCCCACTCAGGTAGTCGGCGCCCCGACTGTCGTTGCTGCGCCCGCTCATGCTGCTGTATCCGGTCATGCTGCTGTATCCGGTCATGCTGCTGTATCCGGTCATGCGCCGGCGTCTCGCTTGCTGACCTGCAGTACCCGGTGGCCCAGCGCGCCGGTCGCGGCGAGAATCTTGGCCAACACACCATCGACGCCTACCAGCGTCAGGGGCAGTTCATCGGGTCGGAGGGCGTCGGTGGCGGAGACGAGCGCGCGGACCACCGCGACGTCGCAGAACTCGACGGCGGAGGCGTCGATGGTGTGTATGCCTGCTGCCAGTGCGGTCCGCACGACCGGCACGAAACGGTCGACGTTGCTGAAATCCAGCTCTCCGCGCACCCACAGTCGACCATCGATCACCTCGGCCGACCACAGTACGTCGGTGACCTCGCGGAAATGTACCGTCAGCATGTCGTCGAGCAGCCCCGGTTCCTCCTCAACCGGGTAGCGGCACAGCGATCGCACCCCGGCCTCGCCGGCCAGCCGCTCGAGATCCCGCTCATACCCGGCCAGCTCGGCCTCGTCCCGAGTGATCGTGTGCATGGCCGCGGCGTCACCGGTCAACGCCAACCCGGCGAAACCGTCCCGCGTCGCCTTTCGCAGCTGGTCCAGGTGCAGCGCATACAACGCGTCGTGGCGGCCACCGGTGTCGGCCCGCAGGTCCGTCGTGTCGGCCAGCTGCACCTGCCCCGAGGACAACACGCCCGGGTCTACACCCGCCGCCGGCAACGACGCTCTCAGCACCGCTCCGGCATCCTCCGTCGGCGCATGCTTGTACACCACGCGCTCCCGCGGCCCATCGCCTGCGCAACCCACGCGGCCACCACAAGGTGATCCCGCGAGGCGGACTCTGGAACTAGCAGGCTATGCATCACACCCGTCCACACGGTCCCGACCCGTCCACCGGCGGCACGCACCACCACCAGCGGCCAACCCGGCCCACACTCCTCCCGCATCGGCAGCACCCAACTCACTACCCGCATAATGCACCATCGCCCGAACGAGCACGCCGGCCGCTCTCCGCGGGAGTGTCCGACGAACGGTGTAAGTGTCGTCCGGCATTTCAGTTGCTCGACGGGTTGATGCGTCCGTCGAAGGTGATGGCGAAGGCGTTGAGAGCGGCCTTCCATCGGATGACCCATCGTGCCC
>NZ_JAVREJ010000083.1:0-1420 GCF_031845345.1 Pseudonocardia charpentierae
GGGCGTGTCACGACGACCGTGTAAGCCGCGGGTGACCCAAGATCGACCGCTGTGATCGACACGGCGGTCGGAAGGGACACCCGAGTGAGCAAGGACCAGCCCGGCCCGGACGCCGATGCGGCAGCGGCCCGCCGGCTTGCCGAGGCGCTCGACCCGTCGGCGATCGATGCCCTCCTCGCGGACGCGAAGGCCGCCGGCACTCCGATCGACGGTGTCGACGGACTGCTCAACCAGATGACCAAGGCCGTGCTCGAACGCGCTCTTCAGGCCGAGATGACCCACCATCTGGGCTACGAACGTGACGACCCGGCCGGGCATGGCACCGGCAATTCCCGCAACGGCAGATCGACGAAGACGGTGTCGACCACCAACGGGCCGGTCACGATCACCGTGCCGCGTGACCGTAATGGCGAGTTCGAGCCGCAGATTGTGCCGAAACGTCGGCGCCGAGTCGGCCAGATCGACGAGCTCATCTTGTCCTGTTATGCGCGGGGAATGTCGACCCGTGACATCGAGGCGCACCTGCTCGAGGTGTACGGCGTGCAAGCATCCCGGGAACTGATCTCGAACGTCACCGATCTGGTCGCCGACGAAATCGAGATCTGGCGTAACCGGCCGGTCGACGAGGTCTACCCGATCGTCTACATCGACGGTATCCGCATCAAGGTCCGGGACAAGGGCGCGGTCACGATCAAGGTCGCGCACCTGGTCGTCGGCGTCGACGTCGACGGCCGCAAGCACGCGCTGGGCTGCTGGATCGCCGAGGCCGAGGGCGCGAAGTTCTGGCACTCGGTGCTCACCCAGCTGCGCAACCGCGGCCTACGCGACATCCTGATCGCCTGCTGCGACGGCCTGACCGGGCTGCCCGACGCCATCACCACGGTCTTTCCACAGACGGTGGTGCAGACCTGCGTGGTGCACGTGATCCGCAATGCTATGCGGTTCGTGTCCTACACCGACCGCAAGAAGATCGCCACGTCGATGCGGACGATCTACACCGCACCGTCGGTCGAAGCCGCGGAGCTCGCGCTGAAAGATCTCGACCAGCAGTGGGGCCACCAGTACCCCGGGGTGATCGACGTGTGGCGCCGCGCCTGGCCGGAGTTCATCCCATTCCTGGACTACCCGCCCGAGCTGCGCCGCGTCGTCTACACCACGAACCTGATCGAGTCCATCAACTTCCAGCTCCGGAAAATCACCAAGACTCGCGGGCATTTCCCGTCCGACGAGGCTGCGATGAAGCTGCTATACCTCGGCCTGCGGAACATCTCCAGTAACAGAGGAGGTGAATCAGGAACCGGAACACACGGCTGGAAAACAGCCCTGAATACGCTCGTCGTCCTCTTCCCCGGACGACTTCCTCTGTGATATTTTAGCCAGATTAGTCACCCGTGGCTTACACGGGAATCGTGACAGGCTC
>NZ_JAVREJ010000084.1:0-1386 GCF_031845345.1 Pseudonocardia charpentierae
GGGAGTGTCCGACGAACGGTGTAAGTGTCGTCCGGCATTTCAGTTGCTCGACGGGTTGATGCGTCCGTCGAAGGTGATGGCGAAGGCGTTGAGAGCGGCCTTCCATCGGATGACCCATCGTGCCCGACCGCGTCCGGTGGGGTCGAGGGACCGGGTCACCAGGTAGAGGCACTTCAACGCCGCCGCGTCGTTGGGGAAGTGCCCGCGTGCCCGCACGGCGCGGCGGTAGCGGGCGTTCAGACTCTCGATCGCATTCGTCGTGCAGATGATCTTGCGGATCTCCACGTCGTAGTCCAGGAACGGGATGAACTCCGGCCAGGCCGAACGCCAGAGCTTGACCGCGGCCGGGTACTTGCCCTGCCACTTCTCCGCGAATTCGCCGAGGCGGGCTTCGGCCTGGGTGGCGTTGACCGCGGTGTAGACCGGCTTGAGGTCTTTGGCCATCTGATCCCAGTCCTGCCGGGCGGCGTAGCGGAAGGTGTTGCGGATCAGGTGGATCACACAGGTCTGCACTTGGGCGAGCTCCCAGGTGGTGGTGATCGCCTCCGGCAGCCCTTTGAGGCCGTCGCAGACCACGATGCACACGTCGTCGACGCCGCGGTTCTTGATCTCGGTGAGCACGGCGAGCCAGTACTTCGCGCCCTCGCCGCCATCGCCCGCCCAGATCCCGAGAATGTCGCGTTCGCCGGCGCAGGTGACGCCGATGACGATGTAGAAGGGCTTGTTGGTGACCTGCCCGTCGCGGACCTTCACCACCAGCGCGTCGATGAAGATGACCGGGTAGACGCGATCGAGCGGCCGGTGTTGCCAGTCGGCCATCTCCCCGGCGACCTTCTCGGTGATCCGCGAGATCGTGTCCTTGGAGACGGTGGCGCCGTAGACGTCGGCGAAGTGCGCGGCGATCTCCCCGGTCGTCAGGCCGCGGGCGGTCAACGACAACACCAGCTGGTCGACCCCGTCCAACCGCCGCTGCCGCTTGCGCACGATCGCCGGGGTGAAGGACCCGTCGCGGTCGCGGGGCACGGCGATCTCGACCGGGCCGACCTCGGTCAACACCGTCTTCGACCGGGTGCCGTTGCGTGAGTTTCCGCCGTCGCGCCCGGCCGGGTCGTGCTTGCCATACCCGAGATGCCCGGAAAGCTCTTCCTCGAGTGCGGTCTCCAGGACCGTCTTGGTCAGCCCGGTCAGCAGCCCCTCGGGCCCGACCAGGTCCACCCCCTGCTGTCGGGCCTGATCTACCAGCCGCTGCGCCAACCGCTGCTTGTCGTCCTCATTGAGCCCGTCCACGGGCCCGATCGTGTCGGTCATGCTGCCTGCTTCCCGCCAAGCCCAACGGCTCGGCGTGTCAGGCCGGATCAGCACTTACACCGAAGATCGGACAGTCCC
>NZ_JAVREJ010000085.1:0-1376 GCF_031845345.1 Pseudonocardia charpentierae
CGGCGTGCCTGAGCACGTAGGAGAGGCCACCGCGTGAGGCTCTGCGTGAACCCGCCAAGGAACACGTAGAGAGGTGCCACGCGATGGCCCTGGACCAGTCTGCCCTGCTCGAAGTCCTCGACGCGCTCAAGGTCGCCGATGTCGGCGATCGTGTCCGCCAAGCCGCCGAGACCATCTACCAAGCATTGATCGAAGCCGAACTCACCGACACCATCGGCGCCGCCGTTCACGAGCGCACCGACACCCGCACCAACCAGCGCAACGGCCACCGCACCCGGATCCTGTCGACCACCGCCGGGGATCTGGAGCTGCGGATCCCCAAGCTCCGCTCCGGCTCGTTCTTCCCGAGCCTGTTGGAGCGGCGCCGCCGGGTCGATCAGGCGCTGTTCGCTGTGGTGATGGAGGCCTACCTGCACGGCGTGTCGACCCGCAAGGTCGACGACCTGGTCAAAGCGTTGGGCGCCGACACCGGCATCAGCAAGAGCGAAGTCGCGAAGTCTCGCGGATCTGCGCGGACCTCGACCAGGAAGTGGGCGCGTTCCGCGACCGCAGCCTGGCCGGCCAGCAGTTTCCCTACGTCTTCCTCGACGCCACCTACTGCAAGGCGCGGGTCAACCACCGCGTCGTCTCCCAGGCGGTCGTGATCGCTACCGGCGTGCGCGCCGACGGCTGGCGCGAAGTCCTCGGGTTCGCCGTCGGCGACAGCGAGGACGGCGCTTTCTGGACCGCGTTCCTGCGCTCGCTCAAGGCGCGGGGGCTCGGTGGGGTGCAGCTGGTCATCTCCGACGCCCACACCGGGTTGAAGCAGGCCATCTCCGCCGTGCTGATCGGTAGCTCGTGGCAAAGGTGTCGGGTGCATTTCCTGCGCAACGTCCTCGCCCAGGTGCCGAAGGGATCCGCGGAGATGGTGGCTGCGGCGATCCGCACGATCTTCGCCCAACCCCAGGCCGACATGGTCCGCGACCAGCTCGGCGTGATCGCCGGGATGCTCGGCCGGCAGTTCCCCAAGGTCGAGTCGATGCTGCGTGACGCCGCCGAGGACCTGCTCGCGTTCACCTCGTTCCCGGTGGCGCATTGGAAGAAGATCTGGTCCACGAATCCGCTGGAACGGCTGAACAAGGAGGTCAAACGCCGCACCGACGTCGTCGGGGTGTTCCCCAACCCCGAGGCGCTGCTGCGGCTGGCCGGCGCTGTCCTGGTCGAGGCACACGACGAATGGCAGGCCACCGACCGCCGCTACCTCGGCGAAGCCACCATGGCCCTGCTCACCACACCGACTCCTCAGGAAGGGGTGGCCACCCCGGAACTGATGACGGCATGATCTGAACCGCAGAGCCTCACCCGGACCGAGCTACACCACTCGGCGGGACGTGACC
>NZ_JAVREJ010000086.1:0-1370 GCF_031845345.1 Pseudonocardia charpentierae
CCACGGGGTCGGCAAAGTCCTGACGCGGTAGCTGTGGCCTGCGGTTATGCGACACGTCGGAGCTGGTGAAGTAGGGCGGGCACGACCCGCTCGTTGATCATGACGGTTCTCACGCCAGTCCTGATCAATTGAAGCGAGAGCCGTGCCCGCGTCTGCATCTTCCCCGATCCGTGCTGCCGCCGATCAGCTGGTCGACGTCGGGCTGTCCGACCTGGTCGGGGTCGTCCCGCGGCTGAGGGAGGCGCTGGTGCAGGTCGTCGACCCACGAGCCCGCCGGGGAGTGCGTCATCCCCTGGTCGTGGTGCTCTCGGCGGCGGTCTGCGCCGTCGCGGCCGGGGCACAGTCCTACGTGGCGATCGCCGAGTGGGTCGCCGATCTGCCCGAACAGGTCGCCGCGGCACTCGGGCTGAACGAGAAGTGCCCGTGCGAGTCGACGATCCGCCGGGTCGTGCAACGGCTCGACGGCGACCGGTTCGACACAGTGATCAGCGCCTGGATCGCCCAGCAACTCCACGCCACCCGGCCACCGGTCGGGCCGCGCCGCGCGGTCGCGGTCGCGGTCGACGGGAAGACCCTGCGCGGCACACGCAACGATGACAGTCCGCCACGGCACCTGCTCGCGGTGATCGACCACCAGGCGCGGGTCGTGCTCGGCCAGATCAACGTGACCGGCGCAAAGGAACGGGCCGAGGGCAAGGCCGGCGAGATCGCCGCGTTCGCCCCGCTGCTCGAGCGCCTCGACCTGAACGACGTGGTCGTCACCGCGGATGCGCTACACACCCAACGCGGCCACGTCGACTACCTGCACCAGCGCGGGGCGCACTGGGTGTTGACGGTGAAGGGCAACCAGCCGCGGCTGCGTCGCCAGCTCGCCGGGCTGCCCTGGCGGGCGTTGCAGGTCGACGAACGCCGCGCCGAGACCCGCCACGGGCGCCGAGAGATCCGCTCGATCAAGGTCGTCACCATCGCCGCGGGCATCGCGTTCCCGCACGCCGCCCAGGCGATCCAGCTCCGGCGACGATCCCGACCGGCATCCGGGCGCGGGCGCTGGCACACCGAGACCGTCTACGCCGTCACCGACCTACGCCCGCACCAGGCCCGCCCAGCCGAGCTCGCCGACTGGATCCGCGGGCACTGGCAGATCGAGAACGCCCTGCACTGGGTCCGCGACGTCGCCTACGCCGAGGACCACTCCCGCGTCCGCACCGGCCACGGCCCGCAGGTCATGGCCTCGCTACGCAACCTCGTGATCAGCATCCTGCGACTCGCGGGAGTCACCAATATCGCCGCCGCCCTCCGCCGTCACAGCCGCAACCCGACCCGACCACTCGCCACCTTCGGCATCACCTGACGACTTTGCCGACCCCCTG
>NZ_JAVREJ010000087.1:0-1265 GCF_031845345.1 Pseudonocardia charpentierae
TGGAATGTTCCCGATTTTATTGACATCGGTTTAGGCTGCCAGGTCGGTGAGTTTTCTGAATCCTAGCTCGTATTCGACTGGTGTCAAGTAGTCGAGAGTGGAGTGCCGCCGGCGGCGGTTGTAGTAGGCCTCGATCCAAAGGAATGTGTGCTGTCGGACTTCGGTCACATCATTCCACGGTCGGGTGTGGATCAGCTCCTTCTTGTAAGTCGCGAAGAAGGACTCCGCGGCGGCGTTGTCAAAACATGTCGCGCGCCGGCCCATGGAGCGGGTGACACCGTTCTCGGCGCAGAAGTTGGCGAATTCTCCGGAGGTGTATTGACAGCCGCGATCGCTGTGGAAGATCACCCCGCGCGGTGGTCTGCGGGTCACCAGCGCGGCGGCGAGGGCCTCGATGATCAGGCTGGTGCGCAGGTGATCGGCCACGGCGTAGCCCACGACCTTGCGGGAGTGCAGGTCGATCACGGTCGCGGTGTAGGCCCAGCCGTCGACGGTGGCGACGTAGGTGATGTCGCCGCACCAGCGCGTGTCGGGCCGGTCGGCGGTGAAGTCCTGCCCGATCAGGTCGGGGGCGTCGATAGGGCGCTGGCCTGCGACGGTGGTGCGTTTCCAGGCTCGGGGGTGGCGTCCTTGCAGGCCCGCGGCGCGCATCAGCCGCCAGACCCGCTTGCGGGCGACCCGCAGGCCGCGCACGACGAGCTCGGCCCAGACCCGGCGCACGCCGGGATGGCCGTGAAGCCGGGTGTGGATCTCGCGGATCTGCTCGGTGAGCTCGGCGTCGGTGCGCTCACGCTCGCACGGACCCTCGGCCAGCCACCGGTAGTAGCCCTGGCGGGCGACCCCGAGTTGGGCACACATGAACGTGACCGAGAACTGCTTGTCGGTGGCCCAGTCCGCGATCGCCGCATACTTCACGGCTGTTCTTTCGCGAACCAGGCGGCCACTTTTTTTGCGAAATCGCGCTCCATGCGAAGTGTGGCGTTCTCCTTGCGGAGCCGTTCCAGCTCGGCCCGCTCGGGCTCGGACAGGTCCTTGTCGGGAACCCGGCCGGATTCCCTGGCTTTCTTCACCCATTTACCTAACGTCATCTCGTGGACACCGATACTCTTCGCCACCTCGGCGATGGATCGGCCCGAATCGAGAACGAGGCTCACGGCCTGGTCCTTGTACTCCTGGGTGAAGTTACGGCGTGTCGCCACGCGATTGCCTCCGCTGCGATCAGCGGCAGTCTACGACCGGATGTCTACAAGATCGGGAACGGTCCA
>NZ_JAVREJ010000088.1:0-1260 GCF_031845345.1 Pseudonocardia charpentierae
TAGTGCGGTGGCCACTTAGGTTCGCCGGGTCAGGCTGCTTTCGGTCGGCCCCAGCGGTGTTGGCGTTCGCTGCGGATGCGGGCGCGTTCGCGGCGTTGAGCGGCCAGGACGTCGGGGTGGCGGGCGTTGGCGTTGCGCCAGCGCAGGTAGGCCTGCAGTCGGCGGGCCAGCGCCGGGTGGTTGGGGTGGTTCGAGGCGCCCATCACGAACATGCGCAGCGGCCCGAACTGGGCCTCGATCGGGTTCGCCCAGGACGCGTAGGTCGGGGTGAAACAGAGCTCGACCTTGTGCCGTGCCGCCCAGGCCCGGACGGCGGGGGTCTTGTTCGCCGACAGGTTGTCCATGATCACGTAGATGGGGGCGCCGTCCGGGCGGGCAGCACGGATCGACTTGAGCGCAGCGAGGGTGTGATCACCACCTTTGCGGCGACGCACGACGCCCCAGAGCTGGTCGTCACCGAGGCTGTAGCAGCCGTGGAAGTAGCGGATGCCGTGGGTGCGGGTGTAGGTCGCGGGCAGCCGGGTCGGCTTCGACTCGGGTGACCAGGTGGAGCCGTGACACGGCCGGATCGACAGCGGCCCGAACTGGTCGAACGCGAAGCACCGGTCCGGGAAGCGGCTGGTCACCTCCTCGATGCGGTCGAGCTTGGCGTCCTTGTCCGGGTCGGTCGACTCCTTCCATGTCCGCGTGCGCTGCAGACTCACGTTCTTGTTGTGCAGGATCTGGCGCAGCCGCTCGCGGCTGATGACGATCCGCCGCTCATGGCAGCGGGCGAGGTAGGCGGCGAGCTTGCGCAGGCTCCACCGGGTGAACGGGCAGCCCAGCTTGCTCGGGCGGGTGGTGGCCGTCGTGACGACGAACGCGACGTCGTCATCGGTGATCAGGCGGGGACGGCCTCCCGCCCACTGAGGGTCCAGCGCGGCCAGCCCCTGCTCGTTGAACGCGTGGATCACGTCGCGGACGGTGTCCTCGTCCGCGGCGACCAGCCGGGCGATCGCCGAGACCGGTGTCCCCGACGACGACGCGAGGATGATCGTCGCCCGCCGCACCCGGATCGGATTCGCCCGGCCACTGCGCACGAGCGCGGTCAGCCGCTGCCCCTCCTGCTCGGTCAGCCGTCGCGCTCTGACTGGTTCTGCCATGCAGATCTCCGCTCCCGATCCGACCCGATACCGGAACCGAGGGTGAGATCAACAGCAGTCGAAGCCCGGGACGCTGCACGGCGTGTCGCCAACTAGGCGAACGTTCATGGTCAACGCA
>NZ_JAVREJ010000089.1:0-1249 GCF_031845345.1 Pseudonocardia charpentierae
ACCATCACCTGGAGTGCCGTGCCCGCGTCTGCATCTTCGTCGATCGCTGCTGTCGCCGACCAGGTGGGAGGCGTGGAGCTACCCGATCCAGTTGAGGTGGCCGCCGATCTGCGTGAAGCGCTGGCCGAGGTGGTCGATCCGCGCAAGCGCCGGGGTGTCCGTCATGGCTTGGTTGTGGTGCTGACCGTGGCGGTGTGCGCGGTCGCGGCCGGCGCCCGGTCGTTCGTTGCGGTCGCCGAGTGGATCGCCGACGTGCCGGGCGACATTGCCGCCGTGCTCGGAACCGCTCGGCGGTGCCCGTCGGAGTCGACCATCCGCCGGGTGCTCGGAAAGGTCGACCCTGACCGGTTCGACGCCGTGATCGGCGCGTTCGTGCAGCGCCTGTGCGCCGGACAGGCTCCGGTCGGCCGGCGCCGCGTGCTCGCGGTGGACGGCAAGACCCTGCGCGGCTCCCGACACACCGCCAGCGACGGGATCGAGGTGGTCGGGCGGCATCTGCTCGCGGTGATCGACCAGCACTCCCGGGTCGTGCTCGGGCAGCTCGCCGTGGCCGGCAAGGCCAGCGAGATCAACCGGTTCGCTCCGCTGCTCGACACCGTGACCGGTCTCGATCTGGCCGGTGTGGTGATCACCGCGGACGCCCTGCACACCCAGCGCGAGCACGTCGCGGCGCTGCACGCGCGGGGCGCGCACTGGGTGATGACGGTGAAGGGCAACCAGCCCCGGCTGCGCCGCCAGCTGGCCGGGCTGCCCTGGCGCCAGGTCGGGGAAGCTCATCGCAGCGCCGAGACCGGCCACGGCCGCCGAGAGATCCGCGTGCTCAAGGTGGCCACGATCGCGGCCGGGATCGAGTTCCCGCACGCCCGCCAGGCCGTCCAGATCATCCGCCGCACCCGTCCGGTCTCCGGCCGCACCGGCCGGAAGGGTCGCTGGCACACCGAGACCGTCTACGCGATCACCGACCTCGACCCGCACCAGGCACGACCCGACGAACTGGCCGCATGGATCCGCGGGCACTGGCAGATCGAGAACGGCCTGCACTGGGTGCGCGATATGACCTTCAGCGAGGACTCCTCCCGCATCCGCACCGGCGCAGCACCTCAGGTCATGGCCACGCTGCGGAACCTGGCCATCAGCCTGCACCGACTGGCCGGAGCCACCAATCTCGCCGCCGCGCTACGACATCACGGCCGCAACGCCCAACGACCCCTCCAACTACTCAAGATCAGCTGACTTTGCCGACTCCCTG
>NZ_JAVREJ010000090.1:0-1127 GCF_031845345.1 Pseudonocardia charpentierae
ACCATGGCCCTGCTCGCCACCCCGACACCACCGGAAGGGGTGGCCACCGCCGAACTCATGACGGCATGATCTGAACCGCAGAGCCTCCCGCGGAGCGAGTTACACCACGCAGCGGGACGCGACCCGGAGCGTGCCCTTCCCCTGCTGTCATCCAGATGACAGCTGCCCTGTATCGCGGCATCCCATCCGCCCTCCCGGTCTCCCTAGCGTTGGTGACGCACTGCTGCGGCGCTTGCATTGACGCCCTGACCAGTCCGAACGCGATGAGGTCGATCATGATGACTTGCACCACCAACCACGACCGTCCGATGTCAGCACTCGATGGACGTAGCCCGCTCGCCGTACAGGTGGGCGACACCATCCGCCGATATCTCGCCGGGGACCGCTCTGCGATGACCGACCTGACCCGCATCATTCGACCGTGGCTGCACCACATCGTGCGCAGCCACCGCCTACCCGCACACGTCGTCGAGGACGCCGTGCAGTCGACGATGCTTGCCTTGCTCCGGCACGTAAAAGATCTTCGCGACCCCGACGCGGGCCTCGCCTGGATCTCGGTCGTGGCCCGGCGAGAGGCACTGCGGGAGCTCCGTGCGCAGCAGCGCTATGTGCTTGTCGACGAGCCCGACGTCGTGACGCCCCCCGCACCCGATCCTGCCGAGATCGCCCTGAACCGCATGTCGCACGCGGTGGTGCGCCGAACCGTTCGGGTGCTCCCGCCCCGGCACCGCGAGCTGCTCGAGCGGATCGCGCAGGTCGATCGACCGAACTACGCCTCCATCTCAACAGCCTTGAACATACCAATTGGCAGCATTGGCCCTACCCGCAGGCGGAGCCTGAACCGCATGCGGCAGTTGCTCATCAACAACCCGGAGTGGGAGTGGGACCTGCCGGCGTAAATCGCCGCCTCCGGCCACTGCGGGTTGACTGGCCTAACGGCTGCGGCGGGTCCGAGGCAACGCTCGGCAGCTGCAGGGTGCCTCGCGCCGCTGCGACGATTTGGACCGTTCCCGATCTTGTAGACATCCGGTCGTAGACTGCCGCTGATCGCAGCGGAGGCAATCGCGTGGCGACACGCCGTAACTTCACCCAGGAGTACAAGGACCAGGCCGTGAGCCTCGTTCTCG
>NZ_JAVREJ010000091.1:0-1118 GCF_031845345.1 Pseudonocardia charpentierae
TACTAAAGAGTTCGTTGGTTAGTGGACTCTGATCATGCTGTGATGTAGCGGAGGTCGGGGTCGGCGAAGAACGCGCGGATGATGTGGGGCATCTTCTGCAGCCGTCGTAGCGCACTGATGACCTTGGCCTTGAAGTCGTCCGGACCGGTGGCGCTGGTGCGCCCGACCCGGTCGTGCTTCACGTTCTTCCAGACCCACTCGTCCGGGTTGAGCTGCGGGGAGTAGGCGGGCAGCACGAATAGCCGCAACTGGCCGTCGGTGGAGGCGACGAACTCTTTGACGGCCTTGGATCGGTGGGTGGGGTGGCCGTCGACGACCAGGTAGACCGGCCCGTCGGTGTCGGCGATCAGCTTTCGGCAGAACTCGATGAACCGGGCGCCGGTGAGACTGCCGGTGTAGGTGGAGAACCGCAGCAGTCCTTTCGCGGTCACCGCGGAGATCATGTTCAGGCTGTGCCGGGCTCCGGTCGCCTTCACCACCGGAGTCGCACCGACCGGGGCCCAGGTGGTGCCGGCGTGGTAGTCCGAGCGGATCCCGGCCTCGTCGCCGAAGTAGATCGTCGCCCCGTCGGCCCTGGCCTGGGCGCGGATCGCCGGGAACTCCTGCTCTTTCCAGCGGGCCACCGCGTCGGGGTCGGCCTGCCAGGCCCGCCACAGCGGCCGCTGCGGCGACAACCCGAGGGTGCGCAACAGCCGGCCGACGCTCACCGCGGACAGCGAGATCCGGAACTCGCGGCGGATCAGCGTGCGGACCATGTCCCGGGTCCACAGCGCGAACCCGAACTCCAACTGCCGCGGGTCGGCCCCGGCGATCAGCGTGTAGAGCCGGCGCATCTGCTCACCCGACAGCTTCGGCGGCCGACCCGGCACCGGCCGCGCCTTCAGAGCGTCCCGCCCGCCCTCCCGGTACTTGGCCAGCCACCCATAGACGGTGCCCCGGCCCATGCCCAACGACGCGGCGACATCCTCCGGGTGCACCCCGGACTCGACCGCGTCCACCGCGCGCAGCCGCATCGCCTCGAGGGTCTGGTGGTCCAGCTTGCGGCCGTCGTTGTCGCGCACACGGCATTGTTGCAGAAACAGAAGATCAAGTCAGCTTACTTACGTTCTCCTTGGTAA
>NZ_JAVREJ010000092.1:0-1091 GCF_031845345.1 Pseudonocardia charpentierae
CTGAACCACCGCCCCATCTGAAATTTCTGCACGGCTCGGCCGACCGGCCGGCGCCGCGATGACACCTGCGCGTGTCACCTCTGCCCAGGAAGGGCTTTTCTCATGGACGACAACCAGACCACTGGCATGCCCGAAGCACTGCGGCTGATCAAGGCCGGCCAGCTCGACGAGGCGATCGGGGTGCTGCAACGCACCTTCGCCGGCGGGCTCCCCGCCGGCCACCGCGCACCCCCCACCGGGCAGCCGGGGCAGGGCCTGCCGGATCTGGGTGGGCTGCTGGGCAAGCTCCGCGGCGCACTCGGCTCAGCCCCAACCAGCGGCATGCCGGCCGGGCTGTCGGGTCTGCTGGGCAACCTGCCCGGCGCCGCCACCGGCGCGGGGCATCCGGGGGCGGCCGCGGCGGCGGCCGCGCCGGGTGGACAGATCCGGCACCTGAGCCACACCGAGGCGGCCGGGACGCGCAGCTACGACCTCTACATCCCCACCGGCTACACCGGCGGCACCGGTGAGCCGGTCCCGCTGGTGGTGATGTTGCACGGCGGTAAGCAGAACGCCCTGGACTGCGCCGCCGGAACCCGGATGAACGACCTCGCCGAGCAGCACACCTTCCTGGTGGCCTACCCCGAGCAGCCCACCTCGGCCAACCCGGGCGGGTACTGGAACTGGTTCAACCCCGCCGACCAGCAGGCCGGCGCGGGGGAGCCCTCGATCATCGCCGGGATCACCCGCGCGGTGATGGCCGAGCACCGGGTCGACCCGGACCGGGTCTACATCGCCGGGCTGTCGGCCGGTGGGGCGATGTCGGCGGTGATGGCCGCCACCTACCCCGAGCTCTACGCCGGGGTCGGGGTGCACTCCGGGCTGGCCTACCGGGCCGCCAGCGACACGGGGTCGGCGTTCGCGGCGATGCGCACCGGCGGGACCCCCGCCCCGGCCGGGCGGGTGCCGTTGATCGTGTTCCACGGCGACGCCGACGCGCTGGTGGCGCCGGTCAACGCCGACAACCTCGTCACCGCCCGCCTCGCCACCGCCGGCCCGGTGACCGCGGCGACCGACCGCGACGACCGGGCGAGGCGGGACGCGACCCGCAC
>NZ_JAVREJ010000093.1:0-1079 GCF_031845345.1 Pseudonocardia charpentierae
GAGGGACAAATACGGCAACATATACAAGTTTCGTTTTGATCCAATTCCCATTGATACCTCCCTCCCCCATGAACAATGGTTTAAATGGAATGTAACCATGTTTCTCAACAACAAATAAATATTACATAGAGAAGGGAACATCCTACAAAAGCCACTTATGCAAGAAGTAATCGAAATGGACAATTGGTGGAGCAATCCTTTACCCTACATAAAAGAGAGCAACTAGATTTCCTCTTCTACTTAGAGGGAAATAGTTGCTCTCTTTTTATTTAACGGAACCTTTTACTGTCTACTACTACCAATCGTCTAAGGCTGCATCTATACAAGCATCTGCTTCATTAGATACAACTGTTGTATCTACACCTACAGGTTGCTCTAAATTTACTTGACTTGGTGGGGACGTACCAACTATAGCATCAGGTATTTCATTGGATATCAAAGCCATACAAAGGTTTCCTAGCATTTGTTGTACGATTGGTTGACTTAGCTTTTCCTGTTCTTCTATTGTCAGTGGGCGAGGAATTGGCAATTGTATTTCATGATTTACGGCCAGATGTAACTCCTCATCTACCTTTTCGAAAAACTTAGTTGAGAGGATTTTGGATTGCTTCCAATCGCTAATGAGTTGCAGTTGTTCCTTTGTCAATTTTGTTGATACCTTGATAGAAAGACTATCTCCTGGCTTAACTACTACTTTTTTGGTCATCTATTTCACCGTTAAACGCTTCTTTTCTTCTTGTCTCTGTGCGATCTTCCAACCTCCACGAGCATTCAAAAAGGGAACTAGCTTTTCATCAGACACAAACTGAAAAGGGTACTTCCTATTGTTGGCTTTCTCCAAATAAGGTTTGAGCAAGATACTACCGCCACCTATATTCAAAGCAACTTCCAGATCGTCAACATTTTTCCATTTGTAATCAATTTCATCAAAGATTCTCTTGGCACAACTACCAAGATGACGTTCCGCTATATCCTTGAACCCTCGAGGTACACCATTGACTTTAATATGATAAGGCTTATCAAGATCTTGCATATACTCAATCAACTTCTCACGAGATGAAACTTCATAGGATTCATGT
>NZ_JAVREJ010000094.1:0-972 GCF_031845345.1 Pseudonocardia charpentierae
CCGCGGGGATCTGCCTCGGTATGGCAGGGTTCGTACGTGACGCACGGGTCGAAGGCCGACGCCCACGTACCCGAGGTGCTCGTCTCGAGTCTGCATCGCGCAGCTCGTGTCGAGGACGCCGTCCACGAGTTCATCGAGCCACGGCTGCGACGGCGCGGCTGGCGGGACACGATCGTCCCGTACACCGGATACGGAACATCGTCCTGGGTGCGTGTCATGGCGCGGTTGCTGCTGCGCCGCCCGGAGCAACAACCAGCAGGAGTCCACGCGGTTCGTGGCTGGCGCAGCTTCGCGACGCTGCCCGTCAGCGGCGAGATCGTCGTCATCGACGTGGGCGACCGGCAGCACGAGGTGCGGACGGATCGCGGCGGCAACATCGACGTCGTCGTGGAGGCGGCTCTCGAACCAGGCTGGCGCAGTATCCGGCTGCATCGAGTCGGCGCCGAGCCGGTGGAGGCGCCCGTGCGCATCCTCGCCCCGGACGTGCGCTTCGCCGTCGTGTCCGACGTCGACGACACCATCATGGTGACGGCACTGCCGCGGCCGTTGCTCGCGGGATGGAACACGTTCGTCCTCGATGAGTACGCGCGCGCACCCGTACCCGGAATGGCAGTGTTGTACGAGCGATTGGTGACGGCGCACCCGGATGCACCGGTTTTTTATCTGTCGACCGGAGCGTGGAATGTCGCGCCGGCGCTGACCCGCTTCCTGTCGCGCAATCTGTACCCACCTGGGCCGCTGCTGCTCACCGACTGGGGCCCGACGACCGATCGCTGGTTCCGGAGCGGGCAGGCGCACAAGCGGGCGACGCTCGAACGGCTTGCGGGGGAGTTCCCGGACATTCGGTGGTTGCTCATCGGCGACGACGGGCAGCACGACCAGGAGATCTACGGCAACTTCGTCGCCTCACACCCGGACAATGTCGCCGCGGTGGCCATCCGGCAGCTGTCTCCGACGCAATCGGTGCTCGCC
>NZ_JAVREJ010000095.1:0-945 GCF_031845345.1 Pseudonocardia charpentierae
CGTCCCAGCGCCCGGTAGCTCCAGCCGGCCGCCTCCCAGCGGGTCCGGTCGAGCGCGTTGCGGCCGTCCAGCACCCGCTTCTGCCGGACCACCCGGCCGAACGCGACCGGATCCAGGTCGCGGTACTGCTGCCACTCCGTGAGCAGGAGAACCGCATCCGCCCGCTCCGCCGCGTCTTCCGGCGAGTCGGCGTAGTCGAGCTGCGGCCACATCTTCCGGCAGTTCTCGATGGCAGCAGGGTCGGCGACCCGCACGGTCGCGCCCTGCAGCTGCAGCTGCGCGGCCACGTTCAACGCCGGCGAGTCGCGGATGTCGTCGCTGTTCGGCTTGAACGCGGCACCCAGAACGGCGATCCGCTTGCCGAGCAGACTGCCGTCGCAGACCTCCCGGGCCAGCTCCACCATCCGGATCCTGCGCCGCATGTTGATGTTGTCGACCTCGCGCAGGAACGTCAGCGCCTGGTCCGCCCCCAGCTCGCCGGCCCGCGCCATGAACGCCCGGATGTCCTTCGGCAGACAGCCCCCGCCGAACCCGAGGCCGGCGTTGAGGAACTTCCGGCCGATCCGGTCGTCGTAGCCGATCGCATCCGCGAGCTGCTTGACGTCCGCGCCGGTCGCCTCGCACAGCTCGGCCATCGCGTTGATGAACGAGATCTTCGTGGCGAGGAACGAGTTCGCCGCGGTCTTCACCATCTCGGCCGTGGCGTAGTCGGTGACCACCTTCGGCGTCCCGTCGGCCACGATCCGCGCATAGACCTCGTCGAGCAGGGCGTGCGCCGTCGAGGCGTCGTCGCCCTCGGGCAGCCCGTAGACGAGCCGATCGGGGTGCAGGGTGTCCTCGACGGCGAACCCCTCGCGCAGGAACTCGGGGTTCCAGGCCAGGATCGCGTCGGGGACCTTCTCGTGAACCAGCTCGGCAAGCCGCGCGGCCGTCCCCACCGGCACG
>NZ_JAVREJ010000096.1:0-914 GCF_031845345.1 Pseudonocardia charpentierae
CTAGAGCGTGTTTGGGAACGGGTTCGCTCGTTGGGCTGAGTGTGGCTCGTGGTGATCTGTCTCAGGCGCAGTGGCAGGTGTTGGAAGAGGTGTTGCCGCCGGTCAAGGCGACCGGGCGGCCGCCGCGGGATCGCCGCCAGGTGATCAACGGGATCCGCTGGCGGATCCGGACCGGGGCACCGTGGCGCGATATCCCGGAGCGTTATGGCCCGTGGGAGACCTGCTACTGCGTGTTCCGGACCTGGCAGCGCGACGGCAGCTGGGCCGACGTGCTCACCAAGCTGCAGGCCCGCGCCGACGCCAAGGGTCTGATCACCTGGGACGTGTCGGTCGACTCCACCGTCGCCCGGGCGCACCAGCACGCCGCCGGAGCGCGGCAAAGGGGGACCAACAGCGCGAGCCGCCGAGCACAGACCACGACATCGAGCCCAACGATCACGGCCTGGGCCGGTCACGCGGCGGGCTGACCACCAAGCTGCACCTCGCCTGCGAAGCAGGGCAGCGTCCGCTGTCGCTGATCGTCACGGCCGGGCAGGCCGGGGACAGTCCGCAGTTCGAGGCCGTGCTCGAGGCGATCCGCGTTCCGCGGTCGGGTCGTGGGCGGCCGCGGTGCCGCCCGGACCGGGTGTTGGGCGACAAGGCCTACAGCTCGCGGGCCAACCGGGCCTATCTGCGGCGGCGCGGTATCGCTGCGACCATCGCGGAGCCTGCGGATCAGGTCGGTCACCGCAAGCGCCGCGGCTCAGCGGGTGGTCGGCCGCCGGCGTTCTGCCCGGAGACCTACAAGCAGCGCCACGCTGTGGAGTGCGGGATCAACCGGCTCAAGCGCAATCGCGCCGTCGCCACCCGCTTCGACAAACTCGCCGTCCGCTACCTGGCCACCGTCCGGATTGCCGCCCTCGCCGAGTGGCTGC
>NZ_JAVREJ010000097.1:0-854 GCF_031845345.1 Pseudonocardia charpentierae
CGCTGCGTGGTGTAACTCGCTCCGCGGGAGGCTCTGCGGTTCAGATCATGCCGTCATGAGTTCGGCGGTGGCCACCCCTTCCGGTGGTGTCGGGGTGGCGAGCAGGGCCATGGTGGCTTCGCCGAGGTAGCGGCGGTCGGTGGCCTGCCATTCGTCGTGGGCTTCGACCAACACGGCGCCGGCCAGCCGCAGCAGGGCTTCGGGGTTGGGAAAGACGCCGACGACGTCGGTGCGGCGTTTGACCTCCTTGTTCAGCCGCTCGAGCGGGTTGGTCGACCAGATCTTCTTCCAATGCGCGACCGGGAACGCGGTGAACGCGAGCAGGTCGGTGGCGGCGTCCCGGAGCATGGCCTCGACCTTGGGGAACTGGCGGCCGAGCATGCCGGCGATCACCCCCAACTGCTCTCGGACGTGGTCGGCGTCGGGCTGGGCGAAGATCGTGCGGATCGCCGCGGCGACCATCTCGGCGGATCCCTTCGGGACCTGCGCAAGGATGTTGCGCAGGAAATGCACCCGGCACCTTTGCCAGGCGGCGCCGAGCAGGACCGCGTTGATGGCCTGCTTGAGCCCGGTGTGGGCATCGGAGATGACCAGCTGCACCCCACCCAGGCCGCGGGCCTTGAGGCTGCGCAGGAAGCTGGTCCAGAACGCGCCGTCCTCGCTGTCGCCCACGGCGAAGCCCAACACTTCGCGCCACCCGTCGGCGCGGACCCCGGTGGCGATCACCACCGCCTGAGACACCACGCGGTGGTTCACCCGAGCTTTGCAGTAGGTCGCGTCCAAAAAGACGTAGGGGAACGCCTCGCCGGTCAGCGACCGGTCGCGGAACGCGCCCACTTCCTGGTCGAGGTCCG
>NZ_JAVREJ010000098.1:0-782 GCF_031845345.1 Pseudonocardia charpentierae
GAGGTGAGGGCGAGGGTGGAGGTGCGGGCGACCGCGCCGGGGATGTTGGCCACGCAGTAGTGGATGACGCCTTCCTCGACGTAGGTGGGGTCGGAGTGCGTCGTCGCGCGGCTGGTCTCGAAGCAGCCGCCCTGGTCGATGGCGATGTCGACGACGACGCTGCCGGGGCGCATGGCGGCGATCATCTCGCGGGTGACGAGCTTGGGGGCCTTGGCGCCGGGGACCAGGACGGCGCCGATCACGACGTCGGCCTCGGCGACGTAGGCGGCGGTGCGGGCGCGGTTGGGGACGACCAGGTCGAGGCGGCCGCCGAAGATGTCGGAGAGGTAGGCGAGGCGGCCGGGGTTGGTGTCGAGGACCCGGACCATGGCCCGCATCCCGAGGGCGATCTTCGCGGCTTCGGTGCCGGAGACGCCGCCGCCGATGATGAGGACCTTCGCGGCGGGGGTGCCGGGCACGCCGCCGAGCAGGATCCCGGCGCCGCCGGCGGGGCTCTCGAGGTGGTGGGCGGCGGCCTGGACCGACATCCGGCCTGCGACCTCGCTCATGGGGGTGAGGAGGGGCAGTTTGCGGTCGGAGGTCTGGACGGTCTCGTAGGCGATGGAGTCGATGTTGCGCTCGAGGAGGAACTCGGTGAGGCCGCGGTCGGCGGCGAGGTGGAGGTAGGTGAAGAGCTGCTGGCCGGGGCGGAAGCGGTGGTACTCGGCGGGCACCGGCTCCTTGACCTTGACGATCAGGTCGGCCGCGGCGAACACGTCGTCGGCGGTGGGGAGGATCTTGGC
>NZ_JAVREJ010000099.1:0-668 GCF_031845345.1 Pseudonocardia charpentierae
CGGCGGACGTGGTCGCCTCGGTGATCGTGTTGCAGACCTTGCACGGGCTGTCGGACAGCGAGGCGGTCGAGGCGGTCACGTTCGATCTGCGGTGGAAGGCCGCGTGCGGGCTGGCGGTGACCGCGCCGGGGTTCCATCCGACGGTGTTGACCTACTGGCGGCGCCGGCTGGCCGCCTCGGCGCGGCCGCGGCGGATCTTCGATGTGGTCGGGCAGGTGGTGGCCCAGACCGGGGTGCTGACCGGGAAGACGCGGCGCGCGTTGGATTCCACGGTGCTCGATGACGCGGTGGCCACTCAAGACACGGTCACCCAGCTGATCGCGGCGATCCGCCGGGTCGCCCGGGACGTGCCCGGCGCTGCCGCGGTGATCGCCGAGCAGTGCTCGGCCCATGACTACCGCGATCCGGGCAAGCCGGCGATCGCCTGGGACGACCCCGACGCCCGGGCGCGGCTGGTGGATGTCCTGGTCTCGGACGCGCACCGGCTGTTGGGACACCTGCCCGACGCCGAACTCGACCCGCGGGCCGCCGACGCGGTCGGGTTGCTGGCGCTGGTCGCCGGGCAGGACGTGGAGCCCGTCGAGGGCTCCGACGGGACTGACGGACGCTGGCGCATCGCGCGGAAGGTCGCCCCGGAGCGGGTGATCTCCACCGTCGATCCCGAGGCC
>NZ_JAVREJ010000100.1:0-617 GCF_031845345.1 Pseudonocardia charpentierae
CGCCCACGCCTACCTCGCCGTGACCGCCGCGATCGCCCCAAAAGACCTGGCAGCGGCCTCATCCCGCTCACCCTCGGCGAGATCCGCCGTCTCCTGGCACACCTGACCACACCCACCCGAACCCGCCACAACCACGCCCGAATCTGGGCCTGGTCGACCTGGCGACGCCGCCACCAACACCGCGCCCACACCAGCCACTACCGCAGACGCACGGGTATTCCATAACAATCTGCGGCTGGAGTACTAGGACACCTTCGCCCGCCGCACGGCCTTCGCGACGGTGATCTCACCGGCCAGCATCGACAGCACGATCGGACCTTCTCCTCGGTCGAGCACACCGGCGGTCTCGCCATGACAATCAGACTCTTGATAGTGAGAAACCGCAGGAAACAAGCCATGTCACGAATCTCGGCGCGCGACACTGGCACCAGGATGAGTGGTCGCTATGCCGATCAAGGACATGGCACGCCCTCCTGCCAGCCCTGCGAATTGGAATGTTCCCGATTTTATTGACATCGGTTTAGGCTGCCAGGTCGGTGAGTTTTCTGAATCCTAGCTCGTATTCGACTGGTGTCAAGTAGTCGAGAGTGGAGTGCCGCCGGCGGCGGTTGTAGTAG
>NZ_JAVREJ010000101.1:0-611 GCF_031845345.1 Pseudonocardia charpentierae
GCCTCCTCGGTCGGCTGTTCGCCGGCGAGGCGGGCGTGGTGATGATGACCGAGCTGCGCGGTGCCTCCAACGCCAAGGCGAAGCGTGAGCTGGGGTGGCGCCCGGCGCACCCGAGCTGGCGACAGGGGTTGGTCGCGTGAGCGATCGAGCGCGCGGGTCAAAAGCTTGTTCTTGTGTCCGAGGGGGGACTTGCGCACTGACCACACGCATAGCTCTTGCTTGAGCGGCTGCGGGTGGCAGGTGACTCGACTGTCGTCAGCGTCGACGACGTGCACGAGATCAGGTCTTTCATGCCGCCGCTGATGCCGTCCGACCGGACTGCCACGCCGTGGCCGAGTCGGCACTGAATCTAGCTCTAGCTGAGCTACAGCAAGCCGGTCTCGCTCAGCTGGCGGGCTAGCCCGGCGCCGTCGGGAGCGCACATCCACGGCCGCTCGTGCCGATCCGCTGAAGCGGATCCGTCGGTGGGAACTGGCAGGCCACGGGCGAGCACCGATTGCGTCGGAGACAGCTGCCGGATGGCCACCGCGGCGACATTGTCCGGGTGTGAGGCGACGAAGTTGCCGTAGATCTCCTGGTCGTGCTGCCCGTCGTCGCCGATGAGCAACCAC
>NZ_JAVREJ010000102.1:0-569 GCF_031845345.1 Pseudonocardia charpentierae
TGGCGAACTCGATTTCCTCGGGGATAGCTGCCGCCTGGCAGCGGTCCCGATCGGCGGTCCACGTTTTCGGCAGGTACAGCTCCCGGTCGATCAGGGTGCGGCCCTTGCTGGTGGCGTAGGCGAGGAACACCCCGAGCTGGCAGTTCTCGACCCGGCCGGCGGTGCCGGAGTACTGGCGCTGCACCCCAGCGGAGCGCAGGCCCTTCTTCAGGAACCCGGTCTCGTCGACGATCAGCACCCCGCCGGGCTCGCCCAGGTGCTCCACGACATAGCTGCGCAGGTCATCACGGACCCCGTCGGCGTCCCAGTTCGCCGAGTTCAGCAGCCGCTGCATCCCGTCCGGGGTCGCATCGCCGGCCACCTCGGCCAGCGTCCACCCGTTCTTCCCCGCCAACGGCGCCAACAGGCCGCGCACGTATGCCCGGGCCCGCCGCCGCGGCTCAGGCCGGAAGAACCTGCCCGCGACCTGCGCGAACAACCCGTCCAACCCGGCCGACCACGCAGCAAGATCCTCCTCCACGAACACAAGATCGAGAGGATAGACCACTGTCGATCACGAACTGCGGCTG
>NZ_JAVREJ010000103.1:0-520 GCF_031845345.1 Pseudonocardia charpentierae
CTGGACGTCGTGCGACAGGCGACCGAGATCGGTGCCACCGAGCGGACCCTGCCGCGGGAGTGGAAGGACTGGTTCACCCGGGTGGCGATGCCCCCGATGCGCGTGCCGGAGCTGAACATGTCGTCGGAGGTCGACCACCTCGCCGTCGAGGTCTTCGAGCCGGGACTGGCCCAGCTGCTGATGCGCATCGACGAGGCCGGCCTGACGAACCTGCGCAGCGCGGCGAGCCACCCGCCCCGGTCGGCGGAGTGCGCGGCCAGGCGGGCCGGGATCGGGAACGCCGCCACGCGCGGACGTCAGCGGCTCGGGGACACCGACGACATAACCGCGCTCGCGACGAACCGGACCGGCGGCGCGCCGTCCGCTGCCGGCAGCCGCACCGCCGCCGTCGCTAACGCGAGGATCGCGGCCAACCCTCCTGTTGCACGCGGGCGTTGCCCGCCGCGGTACCGCCCGAGACGTACTCTCTGACGCAAGTGCTCACCAACGACAGCGACACGGACCTCACCGTCGTGTCGGT
>NZ_JAVREJ010000104.1:0-478 GCF_031845345.1 Pseudonocardia charpentierae
GGGATATAGTGAAGCATTGCGCAAAATGTATCATCCGTTACCTTCCAGTAAGAAGGATGAATCTACTTCAAATTATAGATATCTTTAGAGTGGTTAAGGAAGAAAGTGAAGATTATGAGTTTTGGAAGAAGCTAAAGGAAGCACATTTGTAAGCAAGATTAAGACCAAAAGAGACAGAAGGGGGTGTTAGGGATGTAAGCATCAGAATCTAACTATCTAACAAGTTTGGCATAGTCTTTTGATGTATTTAAATCATGAGAAGAACAGGAGCATAATTGTAATGAAAAAAATACTTTTATCAGCAATCTTGGCAACCTCAATAATAGGTGCAAGTTCACAAGTACTAGCATCGGAATCTAGCTTCTAATGTCCAACAGGATAAACTTGTTGAAATTGCTCAGTACAACTTAAAGCTTGACGGATCGAAAGCGAAAATAATTGCATATGCATTTCGTAATGGAGGAAAATACCTAGATGG
>NZ_JAVREJ010000105.1:0-476 GCF_031845345.1 Pseudonocardia charpentierae
CTCCTAAGCGAATCGCTTCATGTTTGTATTCTTGAGCGGACACTTGTTCTATATCAATGACATCCATTTTATACGTAATCATGGGCTGTTTGATCTCGTGCAGTCTTTCCCATGTCTTCTGCAAGAGTTTCTCTGCATCCGTTTCTTCCTCGCTTGTAAAGACATCAAATCGATGACGCTTCGAACCATCTGGACTCACATGTCCCCAAATACCCAATGACTCTGGATCTCCAATCCACTCCTGATGTAAGGGCTTGTCGCAAGGGTCGCCTCTTTCTTGCGACCATTCCACGTCCGCAAAGTTAAGTCGACGACCAAATCCTGTACCGTTCTCATCCTCTACTCCCTTCCCCCTACCAAACAAGGCCGTTTTGATCATTTTGATATCAACCACACGTTCCACATTCGTGAGGTCTTTTCCATATTCGAATCGCTTTCCCGTTCGTCGGCCTAGTTGCGATAACAGATCCACATAT
>NZ_JAVREJ010000106.1:0-474 GCF_031845345.1 Pseudonocardia charpentierae
TCAGCGTGAACGTCACGCTGATCTTCTCCGTCGAGCCCTACCGCGACGTCATGACCGCCTACATGGAGGGCCTGGAGCGGGCGGCGGCCAACGGGCAGAACCTGGGCGGCATCGCCTCGGTGGCCAGCTTCTTCGTCTCCCGCGTCGACTCCGAGATCGACAAGCGGCTGGACAAGATCGGCACCGACGAGGCACTGGCGCTGCGCGGCAAGGCCGGTATCGCCAACTCCCGGCTCGCCTACGCCGCGTTCGAGGAGACCTTCCAGGGCACGCGGTGGGCACAGCTGACCGCGCAAGGCGCCAAGGCTCAGCGCCCGCTGTGGGCGTCGACGGGGGTGAAGAACCCCGACTACTCCGACACCATGTACGTGACCGAGCTGACCGTCGCCGACACCGTGAACACGATGCCGGAGAAGACCCTGCTGTCGTTCGCCGACCACGGCGAGGTCGAGGGCGACAAGGTCACCGGCACCG
>NZ_JAVREJ010000107.1:0-447 GCF_031845345.1 Pseudonocardia charpentierae
GATCGGGAGCGCTACCGCCTGCGGTCCCGGGACTGGCAGGGTCGCACGCGCTGGTTCTACGCCCTGACCTTCGGCGACCGCCTGATCTGGGGTGTCACCGCCGGGATCCTGAACAACCTCCGGGAGCGGCTCTACCCGGAATCGGAGCCCGATGCGGTTCGCCGCTCGGCGGGATAGGCTACGAAGAGCCATGCTGCGTCGCGTCCTCGAAGAGTTCGGCCTCTTCCTCATCCCCTTCGTGCTGTTCCTGATCTACCTGCTGCTGGCGGGCCGCAATCCGCTGCGCCGGGTGCATTGGGATGCGCATCTCCTGCGGCTCGTCTTGGCCGGCTTGGCCGTTGTAATCGGCACCCTGGTCTATGAGGGGCTGTTCTCCGAGCGCCGGGCCGGCGGCTACGTGCCCACGCACATGGAGAACGGGCGCCTCGTCCCCGGGGGCTTCCGGTG
>NZ_JAVREJ010000108.1:0-443 GCF_031845345.1 Pseudonocardia charpentierae
GGGGTGTCGTCCCCGGCCGACACCGAGGCCACCGCCCAGTCGAACAGCCGCGGGCCCTTGGCCCCGTCCGCGCAGCTGCGGCGCTTCCACGCCTGCTCCGGTGCCCTCGCCGTGGCGTGGTCGGCCCGGCTCGAGCCGGCTCCAGCCGGGATGGTCTGGGAACGAGGGACGGCGACGACGTAGCCGATCCGGCGCTTCTCGCACCAGGTGCGGAACTTGTAGTCCTGCCCATAGGCCTCATCCGCGGTCACCCAGGCGGCGGGAACACCGGCGGACAAGGCGCGGTCGAGCATCTGCTGGGCCAGCACGGTCTTGGTGGCGAACTCGATTTCCTCGGGGATAGCTGCCGCCTGGCAGCGGTCCCGATCGGCGGTCCACGTTTTCGGCAGGTACAGCTCCCGGTCGATCAGGGTGCGGCCCTTGCTGGTGGCGTAGGCGAGGAA
>NZ_JAVREJ010000109.1:0-443 GCF_031845345.1 Pseudonocardia charpentierae
TGATCAGGACTGGCGTGAGAACCGTCATGATCAACGAGCGGGTCGTGCCCGCCCTACTTCACCAGCTCCGACGTGTCGCATAACCGCAGGCCACAGCTACCGCGTCAGGACTTTGCCGACCCCGTGGGTGCGGCGCGGGGCGGGCAGCACCCCGCTCTGCTCGTAGAACCGGATGGTGCGCACCGAATATCCGGTCTGGGCGGCGAGCTGACCGATGCGCACTCACCGAAGCTAGCGAATCCTCACGCCTGACCGAACCTCACACTTGACCAATCCTCACACTTGACCGCGGTCCACCTAGGACGGTCCCGACAGCTGGTCGCGTCCCGCTGCGTGGTGTAACTCGCTCCGCGGGAGGCTCTGCGGTTCAGATCATGCCGTCATGAGTTCGGCGGTGGCCACCCCTTCCGGTGGTGTCGGGGTGGCGAGCAGGGCCATGGTGG
>NZ_JAVREJ010000110.1:0-434 GCF_031845345.1 Pseudonocardia charpentierae
ACCGCCACCGTCGCCGACCAGCGGGAACTTGCGCTTGCGGATCAACTCGGGCATCTGCTCGCCCGGCGCCATCGAGGTGCCCGGCCCGTAGAACCCGCCGTAGCGCAGGACGATCCCTTCCGTCCAGCCGGCGCCCAGCACCGCCTCCTCCAGATGGCGGATCGCGGCCACCGACCGGCGCATCTCCCGCGCCGGCGAGGGGTCGAGCGGGTCCTCTTCGGTCTTCACCGGCCCGCCGGTTCGTGCATACGGCATCGTGACGCTCTGCGCCACGAACCGGCGCACCCCCACGGCCCGCCCGGCCGAGAGCAGATGATCCGTACCCTCGGTGCGCAGGCGGTTGGTGTGCGCGAAGGCACGATCGAAGTGACGCATGTCCGGCTCACCGATCGCGGTCAGCTCATGGACGATGACCTCGGGCTGCGCCCTGCCGA
>NZ_JAVREJ010000111.1:0-427 GCF_031845345.1 Pseudonocardia charpentierae
GTACCCATTACCAGTTTCGGTAATGCACTTGTTCACGGTACGGTTAAACATATGCAAGAAAATGGGATAGCAGGATTATTATCAGGCATGTTTTCAATCACAAGTGCAGGTATTACGGCGGCGATCGTATTTGCTTGTTTAACTGCCCTTATTTTTAAACCGAAAGGGTAACGATAGATGGATCACCAAAGAAGAAAAGTGATTGTCGTGACAGATGGAGATCAGGTTGCTCAAGAAGCTTTGGAACAAGTAGCTAAACGAATTCATGGACGCGTGATCTCCCTCTCTGCGGGTAACCCGACCCATCTTTCAGGACCTGAGCTTGTGAAACTGATCCATCGGGCGAAATACGATCCAGTTATCGTGATGTTTGATGACTGTGGAAATGCCAAGGAAGGATTTGGAGAAAGGGCATTACGATATGTAG
>NZ_JAVREJ010000112.1:0-412 GCF_031845345.1 Pseudonocardia charpentierae
CTAGTAAGCTGTCGACCCTGTTATATGGCTTTTAAGTAAATATGAGGGATGTAGAGAAGGGTAAGCTCGTCCTTTGTATTTTGGTTCATGGCAATATGATTCAAAGCTTGCAAGGAATATGAGGATTAGTTTATGTCGTAGGTTTGTGATGTTTGGGTGTGTTTGAAATGTACACATGTAGTCCTAAATATTTATGACAAAGGGGATAGTCATTATGAAAAAAGGTTTAGCTTTTATTTTTGCTCTAGCTGTTGCTTCTACCTCACTCATAGCACCTAATACTTTTGCAAGTGAAATTAAGAAAAAAGAAGGTGAAAGAGTAGAAGGTGTTTATGTCAGAGATGAAAAAGGTTCATTAAAGAAGGTATCAGAGCAGGAGTTGGAGAACATGTCAAAACCAACCCCATTTAAT
>NZ_JAVREJ010000113.1:0-407 GCF_031845345.1 Pseudonocardia charpentierae
GGGAACGAGTACGCGAAAAATCTTATCCTGCATCTCCATTGATTCGATGCGTTTCTCTAGGTTTGTCTTTACCTTGTTTTCGTAGCCGGAATACGTGTGAACGACATACCAATTCTTTTCCATGTAATCCAGGGTAGCTTACCCTGTCCCCCCTTACGACAATCGATTCAAATCAATCTATTTTTTTGGAATCAAATTAAATACCTCAATAATCCCTAAATCAACTAGGAACAAAAAGATGGTTAGAACAACAACAGTAGATACAACGACCAGTGTGTAGTTTACCATTTCCTTACGAGATGGCCAACGAACACGTTTGAGCTCTTGAACGCTACCGCTAAAGAAACCCACAGTACCGCCCACGCTTTTCTTGATACCACGTCCGATATTAGCAAGAAAAGTCATAT
>NZ_JAVREJ010000114.1:0-404 GCF_031845345.1 Pseudonocardia charpentierae
GGAACTCGATTGGTTACCATCTCCCAAATGTTTCGTACTCCTCAAGGGATATAAGATTTCATATAAAAAGGCTCTTACTTTGAAGTGATACACAAAGTAAGAGCTTTATTTGTTGTGATTTTCACTGAAATTTATTTTTTTGCACATACTACTTTTAACCACAATGTGAAAGGAGTCGCACACTTGTGGCATCAATCGTTTATATCAAGTTGAAGAAAAAAATAAAAGCACAGATGGAGCAACGGATTTTGTTGCAGGATATAGCAGAAGTTGTAGCGGATCGGGATCAAATGGAACTACAACATATGCCGATTATCCAGCTTACTCCCAAATACGGTACTTATGCCGTGATTGAAGCGATTCATGTGCTACGTGTGGTAAAACATGCATTTCCGCATCTACAG
>NZ_JAVREJ010000115.1:0-388 GCF_031845345.1 Pseudonocardia charpentierae
GTCTGGAAAGGCCGGCGCGATGGGTGACAGCCCCGTACGGGACGGACGATTCATAGGACTCGAGTAGGGCGGGACACGTGAAATCCTGTCTGAACATGGGGGGACCACCCTCCAAGCCTAAGTACTCCTCAGCGACCGATAGCGAACCAGTACCGTGAGGGAAAGGTGAAAAGCACCCCGACGAGGGGAGTGAAACAGCACCTGAAACCGGATGCTTACAAACAGTGGGAGCCCAAGGTTCGTCCTGGGTGACCGCGTACCTTTTGTATAATGGGTCAGCGACTTAAAGTTACGAGCGAGCTTAAGCCGATAGGTGGAGGCGCAGCGAAAGCGAGTCTGAACAGGGCGTTCAGTTCGTGGCTTTAGACCCGAAACCGAGTGATCTAGC
>NZ_JAVREJ010000116.1:0-384 GCF_031845345.1 Pseudonocardia charpentierae
GTACAACACAATCCGGAGGAACAGGTGGTTGAGAAGGGGATTATATTTGAGCCCAAATGGCAAGGGGTAAAATTGGAATTTCGGCACTTTCACCCCAATTGGACTCAATATCCGATTGTACAAGAACAGAAGCATTCCTCAGCACAAGATGTATTGCTATCTTTGCTAGCAGAATTACATTTGATTCAAGGGCGTTTTTGGCAAAAGCAGTCGACAGAAGTGGATGAAAATCAAAAAAAATATGTGATCTATGTTACCCCTTATGAAGGTTGAGTAGGGATATATGGGTCCATTTTTACAAAGCGATATCCTTGGTCTTTTAGAAGAGGAATCGCTTCTTTTATGCCTTCTGCGGTATCCCCTCTTGGTTGGTTCATATGTAGG
>NZ_JAVREJ010000117.1:0-355 GCF_031845345.1 Pseudonocardia charpentierae
GCCAAGCTCGCCTCGACGTCGGCGGTCCCGTCGCGCAGGCCCCGTGCGGCGGCGGCGAAGGCGGGGAACGGTGATGCACGGGTGCAGATCAGCGAGAGCCGGTTGACCCGCTGCGGGTGGTCCAGTGGCGACCTGCTGGGCGATCTGTCCGCCCCAGGAGTGTCCGATCACGTGGACGTCGGGCAGGTCGAGGCGGTTCAGCACGGCGACGACGTCGTCGGCCAGCCGCGTAGTCCGGCACCGGCGTGTCGGCGGCCGCCCCGTGTCCGCGCAGGTCGAACCTGATCGCCCGGCACGAGTCGACCAAGGTGTTCACGACCGGCTGCCAGGCGCGGACGTCGAACGGGGTTCCGTG
>NZ_JAVREJ010000118.1:0-335 GCF_031845345.1 Pseudonocardia charpentierae
CGACAAGGGCTACGTCTCCGCCGAACTCGACCGCTACCTGGCCGACCGCGGCGTGACCCTGCTGCGCCCGTCCTACCGCAACCGCACCCCACGCCCCGGTGAGCACCTGCTCAAACCGATCCGGCAGATCATCGAGTCGGTCAACGACACCCTCAAAGGCCAACTCGACCTGGAGCTGCACGGCGGGCGCAGCATCGACGGTGTCGGTGTGCGTGTCGCTCAACGCCTGCTCGCACTCACCGCCGCGATCTGGCACAACCGCGCCACCGGCCAACCCGTCACCCGATCCCTGATCGCCTACGACCACTGATCGAGTTCGGACTTACTCGTCTAGG
>NZ_JAVREJ010000119.1:0-327 GCF_031845345.1 Pseudonocardia charpentierae
TGTCGTACCAGCCCACGACCTTGACCTGGTTCCCGATCACCTTCGTCAGCCCCGAGTCGAAGATGCACGACGACGGGTCGGTCACGATGTCACTGGACACGATCGGCGCATCGGTGAACTTCAGGTAACCCTTCAACGGCGCCGAATCCGCCGCCGCCCGGTACGCGTCGGTGATCTCCGCAACCGAGACCTCGTTGCGCACGGTCACCGTCAGATCCGTCGCCGACCCGGTCGGCACCGGCACCCGGATCGCGTACCCGTCGAGCTTGCCCTGCAGGTGCGGCAACACCAACCCGATCGCCTTCGCCGCACCCGTGGATGTCGGCA
>NZ_JAVREJ010000120.1:0-325 GCF_031845345.1 Pseudonocardia charpentierae
CGGTCAAGACCGCTGGCCTGTGCTGTGCACTCGCCGCAGGCCTGTCGCTCGGCCGCTCGCGTGACGGAAGCCGACCGTGGACGTGACGCGTTCGCTGCGCGCCGACGTCCGCGGGATGTGCGCACATTGGCCAATGTCCGCTCTGCGGACCGGTCACGCCGGCGTCGCCGGGGGGTCGGCGCCTCGTGCCCGGTGCGTGGAGGTGTCACAGCCAGGGCTGCTGCGTCGTCTTCAGGTGAACAGGGTGTCCCCGACCGAGGGAGTTGATGATGAGAGTGTTCGTGGCAGGAGCGACCGGAGCGATCGGGCAGCAGCTGGTGCCGCG
>NZ_JAVREJ010000121.1:0-325 GCF_031845345.1 Pseudonocardia charpentierae
GTTTGGCGCGGTCCGCCGTCAGCGGCCACAGCCTCTTGCCCTCGCCGCCTGCCAGCACGATTCCCAGCACGTTGTCCGGCTGTCGTCCGGTCACGCAGCCGACACTAATCCGCGCGCGCGGTCGTCGTCATCGTGTTCGGACGGACGTCACCACATGTCCATCAACGCGACGACCGGCCCGTGGCGTGGGCCACGGGCCGGTCGTCGGGAATTCGTCTGCGGTTGGTCAGCCCGAGGCAGCCTTGAGCGCGTCGCCGAGGTCACTGGCCTCCTCGGCCGACATCTCGACCACGAGGCGCCCGCCTCCCTCGAGCGGAACGCGCAT
>NZ_JAVREJ010000122.1:0-323 GCF_031845345.1 Pseudonocardia charpentierae
ACTGCGCCTGAGACAGATCACCACGAGCCACACTCAGCCCAACGAGCGAACCCGTTCCCAAACACGCTCTAGTACTCCAGCCGCAGATTGTTATGGAACGCCCGTGCGTCTGCGGTAGTGGCTGGTGTGGGCGCGGTGTTGGTGGCGGCGTCGCCAGGTCGACCAGGCCCAGATTCGGGCGTGGTTGTGGCGGGTGCGGGTGGGTGTGGTCAGGTGTGCCAGGAGACGGCGGATCTCGCCGAGGGTGAGCGGGATGAGGCCGCTGCCAGGTCTTTTGGGGCGATCGCGGCGGTCACGGCGAGGTAGGCGTGGGCGAGCATCGC
>NZ_JAVREJ010000123.1:0-321 GCF_031845345.1 Pseudonocardia charpentierae
TGAGCGGGATGAGGCCGCTGCCAGGTCTTTTGGGGCGATCGCGGCGGTCACGGCGAGGTAGGCGTGGGCGAGCATCGCCAGGGTGATGTGGCGGTACCAGGCGTCGTAGCGGCGGACCTGGTAGTGGTCGAGCCCGACCTCGGTCTTCGCGGTCTGGAAGCACTCCTCGATCGCCCACCGGGCGCCGGCGACTCGGATCAGCTCGTCGTCGGTGGTGCCGGGCGGGCCGGCGCACAGGTAGTAGGCCAGCTCCGGCTCCCGGCCCGCGGCGGTCTGGTCGTCGGTGAGGATCTGGCGGCGGACCAGCAGCCAGCGCCCCCA
>NZ_JAVREJ010000124.1:0-303 GCF_031845345.1 Pseudonocardia charpentierae
GACCGGTACTAATAGGCCGAGGGCTTGCCCACAACACCAAGCTCCGCTTGTATGAGTAGAGTAGTTGCTCGCATCCACTGTGTGACCCTGAGCACACAACCAGCACCACCATGGGTATATTCATGTGCCTGCGGTGGTGGTGTGTTCTGTCCCGTCGTTTGGCGGGTGATAGGTGAATAGTGTTGTCGGTGGTTGTGGCGGAGGGGTAACGCCCGGTCCCATCCCGAACCCGGAAGCTAAGCCCTCCAGCGCCGATGGTACTGCACTCGCCAGGGTGTGGGAGAGTAGGTCGCCGCCGACATC
>NZ_JAVREJ010000125.1:0-300 GCF_031845345.1 Pseudonocardia charpentierae
GCTCACCGATCGCGGTCAGCTCATGGACGATGAGCTCGGGCTGCGCCCTGCCGACCGCCTCGGCGACCCGATCGCGGTCGAGTGCGTCCGCCACCACCGGCACCGCGCCCAACTCGTGCAGCATGGCATGCTTCGCCTCGCTGCGGGTCATGCCGTGAACCTCATGGCCCGCCGCGACCAGACGCGGCACCAGCTGCTGCCCGATCGCTCCGGTCGCTCCTGCCACGAACACTCTCATCATCAACTCCCTCGGTCGGGGACACCCTGTTCACCTGAAGACGACGCAGCAGCCCTGGCTGT
>NZ_JAVREJ010000126.1:0-291 GCF_031845345.1 Pseudonocardia charpentierae
GTTCCCAGGACGTGATCTCGAATGCGTCGTGCACGACGAACTGCCTGGGGCCGTTGGCGAAGGTGATCGATGATCTGGCGGGGATCGAGCGGGGTCTGATGACCACGATCCACGCCTACACCCAGGACCAGAACCTGCAGGACGGGCCGCACAAGGATCTGCGGCGGGCGCGGGCGGCGGCGATCAACATGGTGCCGACATCCACGGGTGCGGCGAAGGCGATCGGGTTGGTGTTGCCGCACCTGCAGGGCAAGCTCGACGGGTACGCGATCCGGGTGCCGGTGCCGACCG
>NZ_JAVREJ010000127.1:0-285 GCF_031845345.1 Pseudonocardia charpentierae
GCGACGCCGACGCGCTGGTGGCGCCGGTCAACGCCGACAACCTCGTCACCGCCCGCCTCGCCACCGCCGGCCCGGTGACCGCGGCGACCGACCGCGACGACCGGGCGAGGCGGGACGCGACCCGCACCGTGCACACCGACACCGAGGGCGTCGTGGTGGTGGAATCGTGGACGGTGCACGGCGGCGGGCACGCCTGGTACGGCGGCAGCCCGGTCGGCTCCTACACCGACCCGATGGGACCCGACGCGTCCGCGGAGATGATCCGCTTCTTCCTCGCCCACCCCC
>NZ_JAVREJ010000128.1:0-280 GCF_031845345.1 Pseudonocardia charpentierae
AGCTCGGTCATCATCACCACGCCCGCCTCGCCGGCGAACAGCCGACCGAGGAGGCGCGGCACGTGCACCGGCCTTCTGGCGCCCAGTGCCTGTGCCATCGTCGGCAGCCACTCCGCGACCGGCGCCGAGTCGTCGTCGACGACGTTGTAGACACCGCGCCTACCGCGCTCGATCGCGGCCACCGTCGCCTCCGCGGCATCGGCGACGTGGACGAACGACCACACACCGCCACCGTCGCCGACCAGCGGGAACTTGCGCTTGCGGATCAACTCGGGCATCT
>NZ_JAVREJ010000129.1:0-270 GCF_031845345.1 Pseudonocardia charpentierae
TGCCAGTGGTCTGGTTGTCGTCCATGAGAAAAGCCCTTCCTGGGCAGAGGTGACACGCGCAGGTGTCATCGCGGCGCCGGCCGGTCGGCCGAGCCGTGCAGAAATTTCAGATGGGGCGGTGGTTCAGCTGGGGTGGTTCAGAGGGTGCGGGGGGCGAGCGCGGTCTTGACCGCCCGCGACGCCCTAAACGCGCCCAGGACCTCGACCGATGCGATCGTCGCCAACGCCAACTCCGGGCTGACGTCCTCGGCGATCGTGGCCAAGCCGAGC
>NZ_JAVREJ010000130.1:0-262 GCF_031845345.1 Pseudonocardia charpentierae
CTGTGAGGGGTGGAGTCGACCGGTACTAATAGGCCGAGGGCTTGCCCACAACACCAAGCTCCGCTTGTATGAGTAGAGTAGTTGCTCGCATCCACTGTGTGACCCTGAGCACACAACCAGCACCACCCTTGGCACATTCATGTGTCGCGGGGTGGTGGTGTGTTCGGCTCTGCCCTGTGAAATAGGGGTGGGGATAAGTTGATAGTGTTGTCGGTGGTTGTGGCGGAGGGGTAACGCCCGGTCCCATCCCGAACCCGGAAGC
>NZ_JAVREJ010000131.1:0-261 GCF_031845345.1 Pseudonocardia charpentierae
GGATCAGCTCGTCGTCGGTGGTGCCGGGCGGGCCGGCGCACAGGTAGTAGGCCAGCTCCGGCTCCCGGCCCGCGGCGGTCTGGTCGTCGGTGAGGATCTGGCGGCGGACCAGCAGCCAGCGCCCCCAGCCCGGAGGGGTGTCGTCCCCGGCCGACACCGAGGCCACCGCCCAGTCGAACAGCCGCGGGCCCTTGGCCCCGTCCGCGCAGCTGCGGCGCTTCCACGCCTGCTCCGGTGCCCTCGCCGTGGCGTGGTCGGCCC
>NZ_JAVREJ010000132.1:0-261 GCF_031845345.1 Pseudonocardia charpentierae
GGATCAGCTCGTCGTCGGTGGTGCCGGGCGGGCCGGCGCACAGGTAGTAGGCCAGCTCCGGCTCCCGGCCCGCGGCGGTCTGGTCGTCGGTGAGGATCTGGCGGCGGACCAGCAGCCAGCGCCCCCACCCGGGTGGGGTGTCGTCCCCGGCCGACACCGAGGCCACCGCCCAGTCGAACAGCCGCGGGCCCTTGGCCCCGTCCGCGCAGCTGCGGCGCTTCCACGCCTGCTCCGGTGCCCTCGCCGTGGCGTGGTCGGCCC
>NZ_JAVREJ010000133.1:0-260 GCF_031845345.1 Pseudonocardia charpentierae
CGCACCCTCGAACGCCGCGATGGGCAGGACAAACTCGCTGTCACCCCCGCAAAGGGGCGTTGCCCGTCGTACCGACGTCCCTGAGCGGCCCGCCCAACCCGCAGACCGTTGTTCAGCGGTCTCCCAAGGATCGCTAATGAGGCTCCGCCTCGGACCGCCGAGGTGGGTGGCTGGTCGGGCGGGTGAGCTGCGGTCACGCTGTCAGCCATGGCGACGGTGACGGTCAACGATGTGCTCGAGGGGCATGTGGCGCTGGATCT
>NZ_JAVREJ010000134.1:0-258 GCF_031845345.1 Pseudonocardia charpentierae
TGGCGAACTCGATTTCCTCGGGGATAGCTGCCGCCTGGCAGCGGTCCCGATCGGCGGTCCACGTTTTCGGCAGGTACAGCTCCCGGTCGATCAGGGTGCGGCCCTTGCTGGTGGCGTAGGCGAGGAAGACGCCGAGCTGGCAGTTCTCGACCCGGCCGGCGGTGCCGGAGTACTGGCGCTGCACCCCAGCGGAGCGCAGGCCCTTCTTCAGGAACCCGGTCTCGTCGACGATCAGCACCCCGCCGGGCTCGCCCAGGT
>NZ_JAVREJ010000135.1:0-255 GCF_031845345.1 Pseudonocardia charpentierae
TCAGGCCCTGTTCGCGGTGGTGATGGAGGCCTACCTGCACGGCGTCTCGACACGGAAGGTTGATGACCTGGTCAAAGCGTTGGGCGCGGACACCGGCATCAGCAAGTCGGAGGTGTCGCGGATCTGCGCGGACCTCGACCAGGAAGTGGGCGCGTTCCGCGACCGGTCGCTGACCGGCGAGGCGTTCCCCTACGTCTTTTTGGACGCGACCTACTGCAAAGCTCGGGTGAACCACCGCGTGGTGTCTCAGGCGGT
>NZ_JAVREJ010000136.1:0-255 GCF_031845345.1 Pseudonocardia charpentierae
TGCACCTGGTCTGCACCCCGTCGGGCCTGCCGGTCACCTGGGCGCTGGCCGACCCGAAACTCGACGAACGCCAGGTCCTGATGGCCGTACTCGACCATGACCCCACCCTCACCGCCGACCGCTGGGGACTGACGGTCATCGCCGACAAGGGCTACGTCTCCGCCGAACTCGACCGCTACCTGGCCGACCGCGGCGTGACCCTGCTGCGCCCGTCCTACCGCAACCGCACCCCACGCCCCGGTGAGCACCTGCTCA
>NZ_JAVREJ010000137.1:0-255 GCF_031845345.1 Pseudonocardia charpentierae
GGATTTCCCCGATGATAAGTCGATGCGGATCTCGCACGAGGCGATCTACCAGGCCCTGTATGTCCAAGGCCGCGGCGCACTCAAGCGCGAACTCATCACCTGCCTGCGCACGGGACGGGCGCTGCGCGTTCCTCGGGCTCGAGCCCGGCAGCGAGCGAACGGTCACGTGACACCGGAGGTCATGATCAGTCAGCGGCCCGCCGAGGTCGACGACCGCGCCGTCCCCGGCCACTGGGAGGGCGACCTGATCATCGG
>NZ_JAVREJ010000138.1:0-255 GCF_031845345.1 Pseudonocardia charpentierae
AGCCGGCCAGGTTCGACCGGCGCGTGGTGGGGCGGGAGCGGGCGCACTCCACGGGGGTGGAGTCGATGACCCACACCGGGTCCGTCCACAGGTCGGTGTCGGCGGCCAGCGCCCGGATCAGGCGCTTGACCAGCGGCAGGGCGGCGCGCAGACGCTTGTTGTAGCCGGACTGGCCGGGCAGGTACGGGAACGCCGCGGGCAGGGCGCGGGGCACGAACCGCAACCAGCGGGCCTCGGAGCGGACCCCGAGCAGGA
>NZ_JAVREJ010000139.1:0-255 GCF_031845345.1 Pseudonocardia charpentierae
CGCCCAGCTACCCCGCATCGCCGTCCCGACCGACGTCGTGGCCGCCGAGCACGACGGGGTCGCGGCCCCTGAGCACATGGACCGGATCGCCGACGCCCTGCCGGACGCATCGTTTCGCGTCATCGCCAGCGCCCGGCACCTCGCTCCCCTGCAGCGGCCCGACGAGGTCGCCCGGACGGTCCTGGGGGCACACCCGTGACGACCCGAGCCGAGATGGCGCAGGCGGCCGCAGGCTGGTCGAACGCCGGGCGATGG
>NZ_JAVREJ010000140.1:0-255 GCF_031845345.1 Pseudonocardia charpentierae
GTGCTCGTCGTGAGGGTCAGGTCGAGCTGGACCCCGTGGCCGGTGTTGGTGGCACTGAATGTTCGGCGGACTTCTTCGAGATCGTCGTCGGGTAGTCCGGTGCGACGGTGCCCCCGTTGTCCGCGGTCACCGACACGACGGTGAGGTCCGTGTCGCTGTCGTTGGTGAGCACTTGCGTCAGAGAGTACGTCTCGGGCGGTACCGCGGCGGGCAACGCCCGCGTGCAACAGGAGGGTTGGCCGCGATCCTCGCGTT
>NZ_JAVREJ010000141.1:0-255 GCF_031845345.1 Pseudonocardia charpentierae
TCGTCACCGCCCTGCACTCGGGCGACGGGGTCAGCGTGTTCGACAACGGAGCGCCCGCGAGGCGCGTCGAGTGGCTCCGCGGCGGTGCGGTGGGCGAGCTGGCCTACAGCCGGCCCGAGGCTGCCGAGTTCGGCACGGAGTTCGCCCCTCCCGGCGACAACCTGCTGCTCACGGGCGGATCGACGGCGTCGCTGGCCGATATGGTCTCCCGCACGAGACGCGGTCTCCTGCTGACCTGTCTTTGGTACATCCGCG
>NZ_JAVREJ010000142.1:0-255 GCF_031845345.1 Pseudonocardia charpentierae
TCGCAACCAAGCCCGCGCTGGCCACCGGCATGCTCAACCGCGCCCTGCGCGCGGGCACCCCAGCCCGGTGGGTGACCGGCGACGAGGTCTACGGCAACGATCCGGGCCTGCGCGTCGAGTGCGAGGCTCAGCAGATCGGCTACGTGCTGGCCATCGGCTGCGACCGCCACGTCCGCACCTCAGCCGGTCCGATCCGCGCCGACGCTCTGGTCGCCAGCTTGCCCCGCTGGGCATGGCAGCAACTCTCCGCCGGCG
>NZ_JAVREJ010000143.1:0-254 GCF_031845345.1 Pseudonocardia charpentierae
GGTTCAGCGACCGCTGGACGGTGTCGACGTCGCGGCCGAGCGACACCGAGACACCCTCGACGACGAGCGTGCCGCGCGGCGGCGCACGTCTGGAGTGGTGATGAGGTTGAGGGTGTCCAGTTCGTCGTCGTCGCCCCATCGCCCGGCGTTCGACCAGCCTGCGGCCGCCTGCGCCATCTCGGCTCGGGTCGTCACGGGTGTGCCCCCAGGACCGTCCGGGCGACCTCGTCGGGCCGCTGCAGGGGAGCGAGGTG
>NZ_JAVREJ010000144.1:0-253 GCF_031845345.1 Pseudonocardia charpentierae
CGGCCAGCGCTTCACGCAGATCGGCGGCCACCTCAACTGGATCGGGTAGCTCCACGCCTCCCACCTGGTCGGCGACAGCAGCGATCGACGAAGATGCAGACGCGGGCACGGCACTCCAGGTGATGGTTGGACCGTTCCCGATCTTGTAGACATCCGGTCGTAGACTGCCGCTGATCGCAGCGGAGGCAATCGCGTGGCGACACGCCGTAACTTCACCCAGGAGTACAAGGACCAGGCCGTGAGCCTCGTTCTC
>NZ_JAVREJ010000145.1:0-252 GCF_031845345.1 Pseudonocardia charpentierae
GTTGCTGGCGCTGGTCGCCGGGCAGGACGTGGAGCCCGTCGAGGGCTCCGACGGGACTGACGGACGCTGGCGCATCGCGCGGAAGGTCGCCCCGGAGCGGGTGATCTCCACCGTCGATCCCGAGGCCGGGCGTGTCACGACGACCGTGTAAGCCGCGGGTGACCCAAGATCGACCGCTGTGATCGACACGGCGGTCGGAAGGGACACCCGAGTGAGCAAGGACCAGCCCGGCCCGGACGCCGATGCGGCAGC
>NZ_JAVREJ010000146.1:0-252 GCF_031845345.1 Pseudonocardia charpentierae
GAACCGGCTCCCGCCCAGTCCCACCCGCTCCTGCCGGAAGAACGCAGGTCCCTTGTCCTCCAGGTGCACCGCTATGGCGATCAGCAGCATCGGCACCAGGAAGAGAATGAGCAGCAACGAGGACACGGGTCGCGTCCCGCTGCGTGGTGTAACTCGCTCCGCGGGAGGCTCTGCGGTTCAGATCATGCCGTCATGAGTTCGGCGGTGGCCACCCCTTCCGGTGGTGTCGGGGTGGCGAGCAGGGCCATGGTG
>NZ_JAVREJ010000147.1:0-250 GCF_031845345.1 Pseudonocardia charpentierae
CTCCGGCCCGGAAGCGGGGGTGAGCGCGCACCCGGTGATCAGCCCGGTGTCCGGCTCGACCTTCACGTGCGCTTTGTAGCCGTCCTGATGGTGGGCGCGGGTCTTGTGCGCGTGCCGGGCCTCGGGAGCCTGTCACGATTCCCGTGTAAGCCACGGGTGACTAATCTGGCTAAAATATCACAGAGGAAGTCGTCCGGGGAAGAGGACGACGAGCGTATTCAGGGCTGTTTTCCAGCCGTGTGTTCCGGTT
>NZ_JAVREJ010000148.1:0-245 GCF_031845345.1 Pseudonocardia charpentierae
GACCGGTACTAATAGGCCGAGGGCTTGCCCACAACACCAAGCTCCGCTTGTATGAGTAGAGTAGTTGCTCGCATCCACTGTGTGACCCTGAGCACACAACCAGCACCACCATGGGTATATTCATGTGTCGCGGGGTGGTGGTGTGTTCGGCTCTGCCCTGTGAAATAGGGGTGGGGATAAGTTGATAGTGTTGTCGGTGGTTGTGGCGGAGGGGTAACGCCCGGTCCCATCCCGAACCCGGAAGC
>NZ_JAVREJ010000149.1:0-244 GCF_031845345.1 Pseudonocardia charpentierae
CTCCGGCCCGGAAGCGGGGGTGAGCGCGCACCCGGTGATCAGCCCGGTGTCCGGCTCGACCTTCACGTGCGCTTTGTAGCCGTCCTGATGGTGGGCGCGGGTCTTGTGCGCGTGCCGGGCCTCGGGATCGACGGTGGAGATCACCCGCTCCGGGGCGACCTTCCGCGCGATGCGCCAGCGTCCGTCAGTCCCGTCGGAGCCCTCGACGGGCTCCACGTCCTGCCCGGCGACCAGCGCCAGCAAC
>NZ_JAVREJ010000150.1:0-214 GCF_031845345.1 Pseudonocardia charpentierae
GACCCCGAGCAGGACCTGGGCGACGGCCAGGGTCAGCAGTTCGGCATCGGAGAGCCGGGGTGGTCTTCCCGTTCGGGTGTGCGCACCCAGCCAGTCGTCGATCTTCACATAGAGTGCGGTTAGGAGGGTGTTGAGGTCTGTCGTCACAAACGGATCTTCAACACCCTCCTGCCACGTCCCGGGCAGGCACGCCGTTAGGACTTACTCGTCTAGG